>JAEWBM010000177.1 GCA_023391155.1 Acidobacteriota bacterium | reverse complement strand
TTCGATCGAGGCGGTCAATGCCGGCCGTGCTCCGGTTCAGGAAACCGGCCTCGATGAGATGATCGCGGCTAACACGGAACGCATCCGAGCGACCGCGAGCCATGAAGAGGCAGTTCTGGGTTCCGATGTCTCATTCGTCATTGTGCCGACGCCCAGCGACGAACGCGGTGCGTTTTCGCTGCAGTATGCAGCATGGGCATTCAAAGAGATCGGCAGGGCTCTGGCAAAAAAAGACGGCTACCATAACGTGGTCCTGACCAGCACCGCCCTCCCCGGCGGCACCCGCGAGGCTTTGCTGCCGATCCTCGAAAGGGAATCCGGTAAAAAAGCCGGGCGTGACTTTGGGCTTTGCTACAGCCCCGAGTTCATTGCTCTCGGCAGCATTATCAAAAACTTTTTGAATCCTGATTTCACGCTCATCGGCGAACTTGATGACCGTTGCGGCAGCGATCTTGAAGAGCTTTATTCAAATGTCGTCGAAAACGGCGCTCCCTCGGCACGCATGAGCCTCGAGAATGCGGTGCTTGCAAAGATCTCGGTGAACGCCTTCGTTACTACAAAGATCACGTTCGCTAATATGCTCGCCGAAATGTGCGAGAAACTCCCCGGTGGCGATATCGATGTTGTGTCGAACGCACTCGGCCTCGATACCCGCATCGGCCGCAAATATCTTACCGGCGGTCTTGGCTACGGCGGTCCATGCTTTCCGCGAGACAATTTCGCACTTAACTTTCTCGCGGGCCGGTTGGGCGTTGACGCCGGGCTATCGGAAAAGACCGACACGATGAACCGAAGCGTTGCATCGAAGGTCGTCGAACGGCTTCGTCCGATGATCAAGGAAAATTCGACGGTTGCGGTCCTAGGGCTTTCATACAAGCCGTTTTCGCACGTAACCGAGGAATCGCAAGCACTCTACATCGCGGAAGCACTCTCAAAGGCCGGGGCACGCGTGGTCGCTTACGACCCCATGTCATCCGAGATGTCCCTCGGGGAAACGTCGAGCAGAATGGTCATTCTTGATTCTGCCAAAGAGTGTCTTGCTCAGGCGGATATCGTTCTTGTCGCCACCCCGGATCCCGATTTTCTGAACCTCACAGCTGAGGATTTCAAGAATCATCTGGCGAAGGTCACCGTGATTGATTTCTGGCGTCACCTGCAAAGTGAACTCGAAGGCAAAGAGTGGATCGATTACGTGGCATTTGGCCGCGGCGGCGATGATGCCGCCAACGCCAGACGCCTTCGCGACCTTTGGGTCTCGAATGAAAGCGACAGCCTTTCCTCAGCGGCAAAATGAGTCAAAATCTGAAGCGGATAGCCGTGGTCACGCCGGTGCATAACCGGCGCGAGATCACTCTGCAATGTCTGCGGAGCCTTTCCCGGATCGACTCCGATGGACTCGACGTTAGTGTATATATCGTGGATGATGGCTCGACCGACGGAACTGCGGACGCGATCGCAAATGAGTTCCCCGAGGTAAATATCGTTCGCGGGGACGGAAACTTATGGTTTACCGAGGGGACAAACGTCGGCGTTCGAGAGGCAATGAAAGCTTCACCTGATTACGTTTTGATGATGAACGACGATCAGGTCTTCGACCCCGGCTTTCTGCAGTCGATGGTAAGAACTGCCGAGGCGTTCCCCCGCTCGATAGTCGGCGCACTCTTGCTGTTGTGGGACACCCCCCACCGGATCTTTCAGGTCGACCCGCATTGGAACGCCTCTTGGGGCGGGTGGCGACATTGGTTCCATCAGACCGTCTGGACCATTCCCGAGGAGCCATGGGATGTAGGTCTCATTGTCGGCAACTGTGTGCTCGTGCCGGCGGCAGCGATCAAGGAACACGGCCTGATGCGTTCCGACCGGTATCCGAATTTTGGCGATGCCGAATACACGCCGCGGCTGAAACGTCACGGCTGGCGGCTTTTGATCGATCCCGGCGCGCGGGTCTTTTGTCAGCCTAATAATATCCCGGCAAAGGTGACGCGCATGACGTTACGCCAAAAGACGAATGCTTTGATATTCGACCTCGGCAACATTCATAATCTTCGCCGACGCTTCTATTTTTATTGGGATAGCGCTCCCTCAAAGACCCAAGCGTTGGCGGCATATATGGTATTTTGGGGCCGTGTGCTGCTTGGTAAGAATTACGAAGGCACTTGGGGCTCGCACCAGCACGAGACGCCGCTTAAAGAGATCCGGCAGCCCGCAGCAAAAAATTGACCGAAACCAACGATCAATCCAATTCAGACCGCAGGCGCCCCCGTGTGGCCTATGCTTGGAACTATCTCGAATGGGGCGGCGCTCAGGTCCACATCCTCGCGATAATCAAAGAGGCCCGCAAACATTTTGATATCATCGTGGCTTTACCCGATGCATCGGATCCGAAGATCATCCGCTATCTTTCCGAACTGGGCGTCGAGCACGTTCTCTTCAAAGGACGAAATGATATGGGGCCCGCCCCGACCATTGCGAGAAAGGTCGCCCGCCGCCTCCGCAAAATGCACAGCGAATGGTCGATGCTCCGCTGCCTGGCACGTCTCGGGCTGAGAGATACTATCGTTCACGTCGACCTTCTGCCTCACTCATCGCTAAGGGCACTTTCCTGGCTTGCCCGCAGAACGCACGTATTCATCACTTCACACAACGCTCTGCCGCCGGTCTCCGCTAAACGCGAGGCTTTATGGAAGCGCCAGGGCCGGAAGATCGCAAAGTTTCCGACCTTTCACGTATTCTGCTCGAACGAGCACGCTAAGAGGTATTTTTCGGATCACTATCCGCCCGAGCTTGCCCGACGCATTGAGGTCACGTACACGAGCATCAACCCCGCTGAGATCGATGAGGCATTGCAAGCCGACTTCGATCGCGAAGGTTGGCGGCGGCGGATCGGTATTCCGGTCGACGCCTTTGTTGTCCTCACCGTCGGAAATTTTATCGATCGCAAAGGCCGTTGGACATTGCTGGATGCTGCGTCTCGAATCACTAAAGACGAAGCTGCACGCGATGTCTACTTTGTTTGGCTAACCCCGTTTCTACCGCAGGGCGAGGACGCTGAGCGAGTCACGTCTTATAGCCTTGGAAATCGGTTTCAGACTGTTCTTTCTGATACGGTCGGCACCGAGCGCTCCGACGTGCTTCGATTCTTTCGCATCGCGGACGCATTTGCCTTGCCGAGTTTTGTCGAGGGTCTCCCGATAGCTCTTCTTGAGGGTATGGCGATGGGCCTGCCAAGCATCTCGACCAACGTATACGCCATACCGGAGGCACTGAAACATGAAGTCACCGGGCTTTTGGTCGAGGCGGGCGATGACAAGGCTCTAGCCGATTCGATCTCGCGGCTCTATAGCGATGCCGGTCTCAGAGACAGACTTGCCGACGCCGGGCGCTCATACGTCGTCGAACATTTCGACGAACGGGCCGTTGCAAAAAAGGTCGTTGCCGCCTATAAACGAGCATTGGAAAGCGACCGGTGACAACTCCAGCTCCACAATCCGCAGCCGGTGTCGCACGCAATCTCGCGTACGGTGCACTCACATGGGTTCTCCCGCTTTTGCTGAGCCTTGCGGCGACGCCCATCATTGTCCGGGCCCTCGGGCTCGAGGCCTACGGCATTTACGCCCTGGTGCTCGGCCTCGTCGGATATTCATTCAACTTCGGAATCGGCCGGGCCGCGACCAAATACATCGCCGAGTACCGCATTAAGAACGATCTCGAAAAGATCAACAGTATCGTCTCTGCGACGTTGGTCTTAAGTGTCGGATTTGGCCTCACGGGGGTGATCCTCCTGTCGTCACTTGCCTGGCCGATCGTCGACGATGTACTCCTGATCGAAGCCGGATCGCGCGAGACCGCGGTCACCGCGATCTATATTGCGTCTCTGATAGTTCTCGTAACGACGGTGAACCAGGTTTTCGGATCCGTTGTGCAAGGTCTCCAGCGGTTCGACATCTATTCCAAACTATTCAATGCAAATAGCTTCGCCCTTTTGATCGGCAACATGGCTCTCGCATTGCTGGGCTTTGGGCTTAACGCGCTCCTCGCATGGAATCTTGTGACGCTCATGCTGTCCACTGCGGCCTTTGCCATAGTCTCGAAACGGCTTTTGCCACAACTCCGTTTTGGGATCGCCGGGGCAAGGGCTTCGATCGGAATGGTCACGACCTATTCCCTTGGAGTGGTCGGCTATCAGGTCCTCGCCAACGGTCTTCTTCTTTTTGAGCGCGGATGGATCACACGAGTTCTCGGCAGCGAAACCTTGACATATTATGCTGTGGCGATGTCGATCGGGGTTTATATTCAGGGCTTCGCGGCGAGCCTGACGCTGCTGCTCTCTCCTCTTACCAGTGAGACGGCACGCGAAAGCGAGCGGATGGCCTCGATCTACAAACGCTCCACGCGGCTCGTGTCGGTCTTTGTACTTTTCATGTCGCTGACGGTCATCGTCGGTGCCCGTGAATTCCTTACGCTTTGGCTCGGGCCCGACTTCGCTGCAAATGCGGAGTTCCTTCTGATACTCCATACGATAACGTTCGCACTCGTATCGGTCATGGGCGTCTCCTGGATGATGAGGGAGGGACTCGGAGTTCCGAGTCACAATATGTACATTTTCGCGGCGTGTTTCATTGTTGCCTTGACGCTGATGATTACGCTTGTCGAGCCCTATGGCAGTTTAGGGGTCGCTATTGCTCGGATCACCGGTTTTGGCCTGATCTTCCTTTCGGTGTTCCTATTTGAGAAATGGCTGTTCGGTCGAGTGCTTGCCGGTTTTTGGGGGACGCTGGTCTTTCATTTGGGGCTCGCCGCCGTTGCGGCCTCCCTGGTGCAGTGGGCGGTCCTTTCCAATTTTCAGCTGTCGTGGCCCATATTTATACTCAGCGTCGCGGCGGCGGGCGTTGCCTATGCGGCAGCGCTCCTCGTCTTGGGATTTCTTTCCGCTGATGAGAAACTACTGATTCGCCGATTGGTACTTCGCCGTCCCGAAAATGAGCAATAAATTGCCTTTGGTACAACGTGTCGATCTCATTCTGCAGGTTGCGGCGGACAAGAGCGTTTTGCATCTCGGCTGTACCAATTACCCTTATACCGAAGACGCTATCGAAAAGGGAATGCTGCTCCACGATCGTTTGGCCGATGCCGCCGTGGAGCTCTACGGATTCGATTACGATCAGGCAGGCCTTGATATTCTCGCCCGTCGGGGTGTTCCAAATCTTTTCCGGGCCGACCTTGAAAACCTCGAAGATGTGGAGCTGGATCGTACGTTCGACCTGATCGTCGCCGGTGAGATCATCGAGCACCTCATAAACCCGGGCCGATTCTTGAATGGCATTCGGCGGTTTATGGGACCGCATACTGACCTCCTGATCACGACCGTGAACGCGTATTCCGCCGCCCGGTTTCTGACTTATTCTCTAAGAGGCCGCGGGGGGCACAGTGAGCCCGTTCACCCGGACCACGTGGCATATTTCTCTTATCGCACCCTTTCGAAGATGCTCGAAAAAGCAGGGCTTGAGGTTCGTGAATTTTATTATTACGACATTGGTCCCGAGCACCGGCCGACTAATCGGGGCATAGTAAATCTGTTCAATGACATTGCTGTGCGGTTTTCACCTCAGCTTGCGGATGGGGTTATCGCAGTTTGCGGATTGCCGGCGGAACCACGAGCCGAGCAAAACGCTGCCGATTAAGTTAAAATAATATTTTCGATGGCGACCTCTCAGCAACAATTACGGATCCCGGCACGGCCGGTGAGGGGCAATCTGCTTCTCCCCATAGCATTCCTCTGGGGATTGGTACTGCTCGTTGGCGCCGCTCTTCTCTGGTTCGGCCTCGACGTCGGGGAATCGTACGGCAATTTCTATATTTTGCCGTGGGTTTTCCTTACTGGGGTCGTCGTCGCTGCTCCGAGCGTTTACCTCCTTTACATCGGTAAGTTCGACCTATTTCACCCGCTTGTTTTTGCCGCGTGGTCCTATATTTTCCCCGCGTTCGTCATCGGCGGCGTGATAATCGCCTTTGACCTGGTCTCGTGGTTCTTTATGTCATCGATCGAGGACCCCGAGTATAACCTGCCCCTTACCTTGGTCTACATAGCCATCGGCTACGCGGGGCTGACTGCGGGTTACTTTTTGCCTGTCGGCAAATACCTCGCGGAAAAGGCAGAAAAGATCTATCCCAAATGGGAATGGAAGCCCGATCAGGTGTGGCTTGGCGGCGTGGTGCTACTGATCATCGGAACCGGCGTAAATATATTAGGTTTCATCCAGGGCCTGCTTGGCTTCCAGCGGAATATTGAGATCGGCGCATATGACGGCCTTCTTTATTTCTTGGTGACGGTCTTAACCGCAGGTTCGGTTCTGCTTTGGCTCGCGATCTTCAAAGTCGAGAGGAGGACAGGCCTATTTTACGGGATCGCCGCCATGCTGGTCATCTTCATACCGCTGCGAATGGCATTGCTCGGCAACCGCGGGAGTCTGTTTGCGGGCTTAGTACCGGTCGCCTACGCCTTCTTCTATTCCGGCAGGAAGATCCGGCTTCGTTACGCCGCGTTCTTTGCCGTTATTGGCGCCGCCGCGATCTTTATCGGGGTGGCATATGGGACGACATTCAGAAACATTCGCGGGGCCGAAACGCGTGCAGCTGCTGGTGATTACATGGGTCAGGTCGTCGCTACGGTCGACCACCTGCTTGAGGCGGATCCGGTCGTATTGGCCGGGGATGTCAGCCACGCATTCGTGGAACGGATCGAAAACCTCAGCTCCGTGGCGATCGTCGTATCAAATTATGAAAAACTCGCTCCTTACGAAGCTAGTTACGGGCTGGAGAACAATATTGTAAACGACCTTCTAACGGCTTTTATCCCCCGCTTCGTTTGGGCGGACAAGCCTCAAACCTCCGATCCGCGAGCCTATTCGGACCTTTACTTCAACTACGGCGATAACTCCTTCGCCATCTCTCCGTTCGGAGACCTCCTAAGAAATTTCGGTCCGTGGGGGATTCCGTTTGGGATGATGATCCTCGGTTTTTATCTGCGGTTCATTTATCGGAGTTTTGTCGAAACACCAAACCCGGCGATGTGGAAAAAGACCGTCTATTTCCTAATGCTTGTAGCGGTCTCCTACGAAGCGTTCTATGCAACGATCTTCCCATCGGTGATAAGAACCGCGATCGTCGCGGCTGTGGCAATGTCGATAGTTCATTTCCTGGTACCGAAACGCATTGCTGGATGAGCAAGGTCTTTACCATAGCAAAATGGACCGCAGCGTTGGGTCGCGATCCTCAAAACTTTTTGGGTGCGTCATGGATCGCTCCGCTGCTCGATCGCGTACCAAAAGCAAGCAAGCGAAAATGGGCCCTGCGAATGCTCGCAATGAGCCCCCATTATTTTTTTGACGCGGATCGCAGCGATTTTCAAAAGCGACGGGATATTGATGCCCTTGAGGCTTCGTTCGATGAAGTAACCCATTCCCGGGAAGTCATTTACGAGCGTATTCTAAAGCGCTACCTTAACAAAGAGGACCTTGTGCTCGACTATGGCTGCGGCCCCGGATTTATGGCAAAGGCCGTGTCTGCGGCGGTCGGCACGGTAACTGGTATCGACATATCCTCCGGTGCTATCGCATGTGCACGGATCCTTAATTCAGGGTCGAACATCGATTACCATGCAATAGAACCGAAAATAGTTGAGCAACTCGGCGCCGGGCATTTTGACGCGATCTACAGCTATGCCGTCGTTCAGCATGTTTCTGAAGAGATCCTTAAACTGATACTGTCGAATTGTTCGGCTCTGCTTAAACCGCATGGGGTTTTGCTTCTTCACGTTCAATTGCCCGACGATATTTGGCGCACCGAGCAGGCGTGGCGTAGCGATTCAAGTGTAAAAGGGAAGCTTCGAATGAGATACGGGCTGCATTGTTTCGGCCGCACTGTGGAAGAATACGAACAGCTACTCGATGCGGCCGGATTCAGTATCGAGCACACGGATAACATTGCAGAACGTATGCAGACCGAAGAGCCCGAACTCGAATCTCAACGGCTCATCGTGGCCCGGCGAGAGCGCGGAAGTTGAATGGATAAGACCGTTTTCACAAATGGGTGCTTCGATGTGCTCCATCCCGGGCACATTGATCTGTTGGCCCGGGCCCGCGCTCTCGGCTCGCGGCTCGTCGTCGGGATAAACAGCGACGAGTCGGTCCGGAGAATCAAGGGCCCCGATCGCCCTATCTTCACGCAAGACCAACGCCGGGCAATGCTTCTGGCCTTAGCATCGGTCGATGAAGTTCATATTTTTGAAGAGCTTACGCCCGAACGCTTAATAAAGGACCTTAAGCCACATATTTTGGTCAAGGGAGGCGATTGGCCGGTCACAGAGATCATCGGCGCCGATCTTGTCATCGAAAGCGGAGGGGAGGTCCATTCGCTGCCGCTCGTTGACGGCTTTTCGTCCTCGGATGTGATCTCACGTCTCTCAAAAAACGGTGGCGCCGTCCCGCAAACCGAAAGCGTTGGGATTATCACGGGATCGCTCGACGAGCATTCAGACGTTGTTCGCCGCACAAGCGACCTTATTCACGGCGAGATCGAAAAATGCGGGCGTTTGATCGCCGACACGGTTCGAAATGGTAACAAAGTTCTGATTTGCGGTAACGGCGGAAGCGCGGCCGATGCACAGCACATCGCCGCCGAACTCGCAGGCCGCTTTGAAAAAGAACGTTCGGCCTACGCAGGCATCGCCTTAACTACTGACACCTCAGCCCTTACAGCGATCTCAAACGATTACGGATTCGAGCGGGTGTTCGCAAGGCAAGTAGAAGCACTAGCTCGCGAGGGCGACCTGCTTATTGCCATTAGCACCAGCGGCGTGTCGCCCAACATCATCGCCGCCGTTATGGAAGCCCGCCGGCGGGGCTGCAAAGTGATCGGTATGACCGGCGCGTCCGGTAAAAGGCTGGCCGCTCTGTCCGATCTCTGCATTATGGTCCCGTCGGAACGAACCGCACGCATCCAGGAACTTCACATTACGATCGCCCATATATGGTGCGAGATGATCGACGATAGCATTACCGGGGCCGGCAAATGACGATACTGGATGAAATATCCAAGGCACGGGTCTTGATCGTCGGCGACGTCATGCTCGACCGCTATTGGTGGGGCGATGTGACACGGATATCGCCGGAGGCCCCAGTGCCCGTTGTCCGATTGACGGGAAATACCGCGGCTCCGGGCGGCGCAGCCAATGTCGCGGCGAATCTCGCCGGTCTTGGGGCTACCCCTATTCTCGTCGGTTCAATCGGCAACGATTCCGAGGCGAACGAACTCCGCGAGTCTCTTAGCAAGATCGGTGTCGATCCTTCATATTTGGTCGGGTCGGAAAGAGGAACGATCGTTAAGACCCGCATCGTCGCCCATAGCCAACATGTTGTGCGCGTCGACCGTGAAGACGTACGAACCGAGGGTTCCAGCGACAACACGGCGATCGTCGCTGTTATCGATGGGTTGCTTTCCCAGGTAGACGGGATCGTGATCTCCGACTACGGCAAGGGATTCCTGACCGACGAGGTCCTGCGATTTGTTATCGAGCGCGGGCGCGAAATCGGCAAGCCGGTCTTTGTTGATCCTAAAGGAAGGGATTATGGGAAATACAGCGGCGCAACCCTGATAACGCCCAACCGGCGCGAGGCCGCCGAGGCCTGCCGGCTTCACGAAGAACTACCCGACCTGATCGAACAAGCAGGGAAGATCCTTCTGGCAGAGACTGGCGTCGAGAGTGCACTTATCACGCAAGGTGAACACGGTATGACGCTTTTCCGGGCAGGTGACGGGCCTATTCATATCGATGCCCATGCCGTCGAAACGTATGACGTTACCGGCGCCGGTGATACCGTGATCGCCACCATTGCCGCAGCTCATTCGGCAGGGGCAAGTCTCGAGGAATCCGCACGGCTTGCAAACCGCGCCGCAGGACTTGTCGTGCAGCAGGTGGGCACGACCGCGATCACTGCCGCCGATCTGACGGAAGCCGGCACCGACGAACGAAGGTCCTTTTTATCGAACGGAAAAATGCTGATACGCCGAGTATCGAGACAGTTTTCCGCCGATTGGCGGAGGGCATCAAGGACCTCGGACTGATACCCGAGTTTGAAAAACTGCCTTTCGGAAACGGCGCCCGTGGGATCCTCCAGAACCTAAGCCGATATCGACCCCGGCCGGCTGATGTCTATCACATAACCGGGCACGTTCAATACATCGCACTGGTGCTGCCCCGTGACAAGACGATCTTAACGGTTCACGACCTGCGAATCCTCGAGATCCGGAAAGGCCTCCGCCGTGCTTTCTTGAAGAAGCTGCTGTTTGACTGGCCGGTCCGCCGTCTGAATTGGGTGACGACCATCTCCGAAAAGACGAGATCTGACCTTGTACGAATGACCGGGGTCGATCCGGACAAGATCGTCGTGATCGGCAACCCTCTGCCCAATGAATACAAGTTCGATCGACGGCCGTTCAATGAAGCGTTGCCGGTCTTTCTTCATATCGGCACTGGCCCGCATAAGAATCTGGAACGCGTGATACAGGCTGTTGACGGTCTCGCCGTTCATCTGCGTGTCATCGGGGAGCTCTCGCCGGAACAGTCGCGGATGCTCGACGCGGCAGATCTGGAATTCTCTAACGTCCGATCGCTCCCGGCGGAGCAGATGCTGCAAGAGTACCGAAAGGCGGACGCCGTTGTGTTTTGCTCCCTATTCGAGGGGTTCGGCCTGCCGATAATTGAGGCCCAGGCGATCGGGCGGCCGGTCATTACCAGCTCGATCTCACCAATGGCTGAAGTAGCCGGCGACGGAGCCGTTCTTGTTGACCCTTCCAGTGTCGTGGAGATCCGCTCTGCCATAAAAAGGGTGATGGCCGACGCGGCCCTTCGGGCGGAAATGGTTGAGAAGGGACAAAAGAACGTCGAACGCTTTCGGCTTAATAAGATCGCGGAGCAATACGCCGATCTTTACCGCAAAGTCGGAGGCAGCTAACTGTTGATGCACTACGTTAATCGTCGAATCTCGACCTTTGATGTATTACCTAAGGTTAAGAACCGAAAAACCTAATGCGAATTCTCATATTCGGCGGGGCCGGCATGCTCGGCCACAAACTTGTACAAGAGCTGGGACGCAGCTTCGACGTCTACTGCACGTTGCGAGGCAGTTTTGACCGTGTAGCCGGCTATGGGATCTTCGACAAACAACGGACGCTCACCGGCGTCGACATATTCGATACCGGCAGCGTGGGAGCAGCTATTGAAAGGGTCAAACCCGATGTGGTGATCAACGCCGTAG
>JAEWBM010000094.1 GCA_023391155.1 Acidobacteriota bacterium | reverse complement strand
CGACGCGCTGGCGTTGGCCGCCGGAGAGTTCGTGCGGAAATCGGTCGCGAAAATTGGGGGGGGCCAGGCCGGTAAGCTCAAGCAGGTGATCGACCCTGTCGCGCCGTGTGGGCGCCGCCCATCCTTCGATCGAGGGTAGCAGGGCGACATTTTCGGCGACGGTCAGGTGAGGGAAAAGGCCGCCCTCCTGAAGGACATAGCCGATCTTGCGGCGGAGTTCGACCGGCTCCCAATCGGTCGTGGGGCGGCCGGCGACAACGACTTGACCGCCGGTCGGGTCGTTCAGCCGATTGATCAGTTTGAGCGTGGTGGTCTTGCCGCAGCCGGACTCGCCGAGCAGGACGAGCACTTCCCGCTCGGCAATGGTGAAATTGAGGCGGTCGAGAATGCGATGCCCCGCGATCTCAAACTCGACATCGCGAAACTCGACGGCATTGCCCCGGACCTCCATATGCGTGCGATTTTAGCACGCAAGTGTTTAACGGCTGAGCCAACCCTCTCTTACACGAAGTTGCTTTGCCGCAGCGTCGGGCAGAGGCTTAAGCCCAAAGGTGGTCGTGTTGCGGAAATCGACGGCCATATCGACATCTCGGATCTCTTCGCCGCGGGTGACGCGCAGCTTGACGGTCTTACCGCCGAAGGTTCCCCAGTCGGCATCCTGCGCCGGTTTGCCGTTCGCCTGGACGATCAGGTCGCCGCGCACGAGCCCCGCCTTCGCAGCGGATGAATTAGGTTCGACCGAATTTATCAGATAGCCGCCGTCGCGGTTGCGGATGCTAAAGCCGAAGAGCGGAGCCTTGCGCTCAGTGCGTTCGACGTCGAGCCCAGCATAGCCGAAGATCGTATCGTAATCCGGGATCTCGGTCCCATAAACGAACTTGCGGAAAAATTCAGAATAGTTCTTGCCCGAAACGCGGTTGATCACGGCGAGCAGATCTTCGCTGGTAAAGCCGCGTCCGCGTTTGTAGAAGCCGTTGTAAAGCTCGCGCATTACGTCGTCGAGGCTCTTTGCTCCGTTCGAGTCATTGCGGATGGAAATATCGAGAAGCCCGGCGAGGTTCTGGCCCGCGGTGTAATAAGAGATGGAGAAGGCAACGGGCGAATCATAGCCGACCCAGGTCGAGACGGAGGCGTTCGCCGGTGCGATATAGTGGCGTGCCTCATTGCTTTCAACGCCGGTGACGGCACCTGCTGTGCGGCCGAGATATTGTTCCTCGTTGATCAGGCCGGCGCGATAGACGATAAGGCTTGCGTAATAGGAGGTGAAGCCCTCTGATACCCAGAGCAAGGGCGTTTCCTGCTCGCGGCTGTAATCGTACGGCCACATCTCGGCGGGTCGAAAGCGTTTGACGTTCCAGACATGGAAAAACTCGTGTGCTCCGGTCGTGACGAGCTATTGGGGCGTGGTGCGCTCGCCTGCCGGAGCGAAGTGGACGAATGAGTTCTGGTGCTCGAGAGCTCCGCTCGCGTTCGACTCGGGAGGTGCGAAGAAATAGTAGTAAACGAATTTTTCGTAGGGGAGGTCGCCGAAGATCTCTTTGTGCTCGAGCGTAACTTTGCTGAGCATTTCGGTATAGGCCTTGGTTTTTTCTGCGTTGAATGCCCCGGCAGGATAGGCGACGAAATGGTGCGGCTTTGAGTCGACCTCAAAAGTGGTGAGGTCGAACTTACCCATTTGTGCCGGTGCGTCGACGAGCGTGTCGTAATTCGCCGCTCGGAAGACCATCGGGTCAGACGTTTCCTTGAGCGGCGAGATGAGCCGCCAGCCTGCAGGGATATCGAACCGGACATTGCTGGGAGTTTCTCGGTGGCCGACCGGCTCAAGGAATAACTGGATGCCCGTGAAAAAGGCCATGTCGTCGGCGATCTTTGCCTGATTAAGCGCCAGGACATGTGCGGCATAATCGTATTCGATTCGCAGCTGTTTGATCTGGCTTGTATCGACACGCCATGTCTGTTTTTTGATCATCCGGAACGGGAGCTGTTTCCCATTTCCATCAGTGATCTTAAATCGCAGAACATTTTTGTAGTAGTTTTCCACGACATACCAGCCCGGTGTCCAGGTCGGGAGCGCCAGGTCGAGCTGTTTCTGATCGATGTTGCGAATGTCGGTCATGATATGGAACTGACGCGTCGCGGGATCTTTGAGGCTGACTGTATAGGTGATGTCAAGATCGCTCTTTTGGCCGACCGCCGCCTGAACAGAGAGCAACAGGATAAAGGCGATCAATGAATAACGTGTACGAGTATTAAATTTCATGGCTGGTAGTTTGGGCCTCGCGCGAGTCGGGCTACTCCCATTCGATCGTGCTCGGCGGTTTTGAAGATATGTCGTAGACGACACGGTTTATGCCGCGGACCTCGCTCGTGATCCGTGATGAGACACGTGCCAGAAAGTCATGCGGGAGGCGTGCCCAGTCAGCGGTCATGCCGTCGGTGGAGGTTACCGCTCGGATCGCTACGGCACGCTCGTAGGTTCGGAAATCGCCCATCACGCCGACCGACTGCACGGGCAGCAAGACGGTAAACGCCTGCCAAACATCGTCGTAGATCTCGTAATTGTGCAGTTCGTCGATAAAGATCTTGTCGGCCTTTTGCAGCAGCTCGACCTTTTCAGGCGTAATGTCGCCGAGAATGCGGACACCGAGTCCGGGACCAGGGAACGGATGGCGTTCGAGGATCATCTCAGGAATCCCGAGATCGCGGCCGATGGCGCGGACCTCGTCTTTGAACAACTCGCGAAGCGGTTCAATGAGTTTGAGGTTCATCCGCTCCGGTAAGCCACCGACATTGTGGTGCGTCTTTATCGTTACGGAAGCGCCGCGGACGGAGACGGATTCGATCACGTCCGGGTAAAGCGTGCCTTGTACGAGCCACTTCACATTGCCGATGCGGCCGGCCTCGGCGTCGAAGATGTCGATAAACTTGCCGCCTATCGCTTTGCGTTTAAGTTCGGGGTCGACCATGCCCTCGAGGACCTTGTAAAAATCCGCTGAAGCATCGACACCGCGGACGTTGAGGTTCAGATTTTTGTCGTAGACCTCGAGCGTGTCTTCAAACTCGCGATAGCGGAGCAGGCCGTTGTTGACGAAGATGCAGGTCTGGCGGTCGCCTATGGCCTCGTGAACAAGAACAGCGGCGACCGTTGAATCGACCCCGCCGGAAAGCCCGCAGACGACGTTGCCCTCCGGGCCAACGGTCTCGCGGATCTTCTCGATCTCTTCTTTGATGAACTGTGACGGGGTCCAATCTCCGCGGCAGCCGCATACACCGAAGAGGAAGTTTCGCAGAACCTCTTTTCCGAGCGGGGTATGTGAGACCTCGGGGTGAAACTGAACGCAGTAGATGCGGCGCTCGTCGTTTTCGATAGCGGTTACAACATCACCGGTGGTTGCCGTTTTGTGAAAGCCCTGGGGAAGTTCGGTGACGTGGTCGCCGTGGCTCATCCATACGTCGAGCTCGAATGGCATTTCGGCAAACAGCTTGGTCTTACCGCTAAGCACCTTGAGCGTTGCGTGGCCATACTCACGGCGTTCGGCGGGCTCGCTTTTACCTCCGAGATCGATGGCGACAAGCTGCATTCCGTAACAGATGCCCAGGATGGGGCAATCCACCCGGTCGTAAAAATCCGCGGGAAGCCTTGGGGCTCCATCATCGGTGACTGACGAGGGGCCGCCTGAGAGAATTATTCCCTTAGGCTGACGGGCGATAACCTCGTCGACCGGCAAAGTGAAGGGGTGAATCTCGCAATAAACACCCTGCTCACGCACTTTGCGGGCGATAAGCTGGGTGTATTGCGAACCAAAATCGAGGATGAGAACCAGTTCGTGCTGCAAGTAATTAGCTCCTTTGCCGAGGGGTAAAGGAGAATTATACGTGCGAGGGCGTGCATTGGCGAACCGGGTCGGTCAACGCGCTTTGAGCACCCAGCCATCGGGGTCGATCACCGGTTGCTCGCCCGTAAACGCGACAGTGCCCTTGCCGCCCTTCATTTCGACGCGCTGCCGCTTTCCATCGATCACTACATCGACCGGCATCGGGAAGGGCATATTGTCCGGGGTTTCCCAGCTCAGAAGCATTCCTTTCATCCCGCGTGTTTCGGTGGACACGGCGACGAGCCGCGGAAGCTTTGGCTGGCGTAGATAAACCTCAAAGAACCAGTCGAGGTCGCGGCCGGATTCTTTTTCGGCGATCTTCAGGAAATCATCTGTATCGACAAGGCGTGTCTGACGGCCATCGGTCAGCTTTTCCATTGCCGGCGTCGGATACGCCATTCGCCGCAGCGAACGGAAAAACGCATCGTCGCCGATGAGGTAGCGTAGCGTGTGGAGGACGACGGCCCCTTTGCCGTAAATGTCCCCGTCGCTGTTCACAAAATCGGGTGCAGCAAGATAGACCTCGTAGGCGAACTTTGCTTCACGCGGCGCAACGGGCTGCATATTGCGGGTCCGAGACGCAGTGTTCCGCATGGCGGCCATGTAGGCGTCCTTTTTGCCAATGTGCTCGAGGTAAAGCGAATCCATGTAGGACTGAAAGCCCTCGTGGATCCAGAAATCCTTCCAGTCGCGAGCGGTTACGAGGTTTGCCCACCATTCGTGGCCGAGCTCGTGGAGCATCAGCCAGTCGAATCCATGAGCGTTGTATTTGAACTGGTTGCCGTAGGCGATAAGGGTCGAGTGTTCCATTCCGAGGTGCGGCGTTTCAACGATCCCCAGTTTTTCGGAACGGAACGGGAACGGGCCAAGGTATTTTTCGAAGAATTCGACGTACTTTTTGGTCTCGGCGATCAGCTTGGGACCGTTGTCATAACTCTCCGGCAGGATGTAGAACTCGATGGGGATGGTTTCACCGGTCACGCTCTTCATCGAATCTTTGATCACGCGATAGGGGGCGGCATTGAAAACGATCGAGTAATTGGGGATGGGCGTTGACATCACCCAGGTGTAGGTGGAGGTTCCGTCGTTATTTTTAGTTACGCCTTCCAGTTTGCCCGGGCCGGTACCGACGAGCGGATCCGGGACCGTGAGCCGCATAGTGACATTTTCGGCCTTGTCGGAGGGGTGATCCTTTATCGGGAAATAGAGATCGGCACCGTCATTTTGAAGCGCCACCGAGACCCAGTCGGCTCCCGCGGGCGTCTTTTCCCACATAAAGCCGCCGACCCAGGGTGGACGCGGCGCGACACGCGGTTTGCCAGAGTAAGTGATCAGAGTTTCGAAGGATTGGCCGGTCTTCTTTTCCACGGGAAATGTTATGCGGATCTTGCCGTCCTTGTGCTCGTACTTAAGGCCGGCCTGGCCCTCTGTCATGCTTGACGGTCCGACAATGCGGTCGATCTTATATGACGTGTCGAGATGGAGAATGATCTCGCGAGTGGGCTTTAGCGCCTTGGCCGTCATTATGGTCGTCCCGGAGATCCACTGATTCTTAGGATCGACCCGGACACTGCCGTCATAGCTCAGCACATCAAACGCGGCCTGCTCCGGCAGCAGCGGTCCGCCGGTCTCGGTCGGTCGGGCACCGAGCTCGCGCTGGGCGTACACGGGAAGAACGGCGGCAAAGACAACGAAGGCAAAAACGATCCTAAAACTTCTCATCTGTTTCTCCGATAAAGATGGCAATGGTTTATAACACTTTACACCCGAAAAGCTTTGACGGAAAATTGGAGTTAAATGATGCGAAATATTCTCCTAATAGTTTTTATGGTCTTCGGTTTCGTGTTGGCGGTCAGCGCGCAAGACACTGAGACAAGGGACGCGGCAAAGGCGAATGCGCGGCCGGCGGAAGATGTTAAGAAGACGGAGCCGTTCGACGGAGCCAGTGTCGAGAAGATGGCGGCGCAGTGTGTCTTATTGGACACCGAAGCCGGCGAGATCGCGATCGAGATGTTTCCCGAACACGCCCCCGAATCCGTTCGCAACTTTCTGAACATCATTGCGCTTGGGTATCTGGACACGACGACGTTCAGCCGGGTGGTTCCGGGTTTCGTGATCCAGGGCGGGGACTTTTGGTCGCGCGAGGGTGAGGTGACCTATGAGATAGGTACGCGTGCCCGCCGGTCTGTGCCCGATGAGCCCAATAAGATCTTGCACGAACGCGGAGTTCTCTCTATGGCCCGGGGCGAAGAGGCCAACACGGCGACGACGAATTTCTTTATCCTGGTAAGCGACGCCCCGCACCTGGACGGCACCTTTGCCGCCTTTGGACGCGTAACGAAAGGGATGGACGTCGTCGACGCCATAAACGGCGCCAAAGTAAACGAGGAAAAACCGGAGAAACCGGTGCGGATAAGGACGGCGAAGACGGTGAGTTGCGAAACCGAATAGTGACGACGTTAATCATATCCTCCGCGCCGCAAGTCGTTATTAGGATCGTGCGGAGCGCATACTCCGATCGCGACTGCGGAGCAAATATTATGAAGCCCTGTTCCGACCTGGACAGTACATTCGAATGGTAGGCCCCGGGTGTTTGGGCGAAGGTCAGGATATTCGTCGAAAGAATCTACGAAACGGACACATATCCGTGCTTTCGACAACGCCGCGATCTCTCCGCCCCTTCTTTCCATCATTTCCACAAGCCATTTACGATGGTGTACCTTACAGGCTTGAATTCGGTAATCTTGGGCGCTTTCATCAAGAAGGTCGATCTCGATCTTAGTTTGACCCGTATCATCAGCCAACTCGCGAAGAATTCCTAACCCCCAATATCCGTCGATGTCGTTGTTGCGGCTCACAAACGTGCCAAGTAAACCATGCGCAATATTGCGGATCTCTGATTTTCTCAACATCTACGCACCGAGATCCACATCCAGCGTCATTCGATATTCGTTTGCCATTGAGGGGTGGCCGTGGGCCATTGAGACATCGATGCCGCGTTTATAGGTTTCGATCGCTTTTTCGCGATCACCGGTGGCGAGATAGGCTTGCGCGAGCGTGCCGTAGGCATTGCCCTCGTCATCCGCTTTAGCAAGATAACCTTCGAGTACGCCGATCACCTTTGCGTGGTCACCGGCCTTTTCGTATTCCTTCGCAAGGCCGAACATGACCATCGTGTTCTCCGGGTCGGCCGCGAGCATTTGTTCGAAAACTTCGATGCGGTTTTGCATATCGATAGATTATCCAAACACCCGGGCGATTGGAAGCGGTCAAAACAGCGAGAGCTGTGCGGGCTCGGGAGCCGGAGGAACCTCTTCGGGCAACTCATGCTGTTTGAAGCCAAGCCGGCGGGCGTGGAAATCGAACAGCTTTCGGGTGACCTCCCACTGTTCGGTCTTGCCGGTGCTGCGCTCCGCATAGGAGCGATGGCGGAGCGTTCCCCCGCGCTCGCGCTTCATCGAATTGACGATCTTTGCAACGCGTGTCGGCGGGAGCCGCTCTTCCATCTTCTGCAGGAAGTATTGCTCGATCGAATCATTATCGAGATGGAGCATCGACATAAAAGCCCGGGTCGCGCCGGCTTCTTTTGCTCTTTCCAGCAGTCCCGGAATATCCG
>JAEWBM010000021.1 GCA_023391155.1 Acidobacteriota bacterium | reverse complement strand
AGACGCGGGGGTTCAGCTTCCGGTTCGACGCTCCGCTCGATATGCGGATGGACCCGGACAGCGGAGGGGAGACCGCAGCGGATCTGTTGGCGACCCGAACTCAGGACGAGATCGCGAACATTATCTACGAGTTTGGCGAAGAGCGTGCATCGCGGCGAATAGCACGCCGGATCATTGAAAGAAGGGAACGGGGCGAACCGGTTACGACCACACGCGAATTGGCCGACCTCGTGGCAAAGGCCGTTCGGAGCAAGCCGTCCGACAAGATCCACCCGGCGACCCGCACCTTCCAGGCGCTGCGGATCGCGGTCAACGACGAGATCGGAATACTGGACGGATTTATCAGTGACGCCATCGACATCGTCGAACCGGGTGGGGTCGTCGCGATCATCTCCTTTCACTCCCTGGAGGACCGCATCGTCAAGCAGGCATTCCGTCGGGCATCGGGCCAGTGCCAGTGCCCTCGAAGGATCCCGAAATGCATTTGCGGAGCGCAACGGCTGGGTGAAGTCCTGACCAAACGCCCGCTTACGGCTGATGAAGAAGAGTTCGAAAGAAACCCGCGTTCCCGAAGCGCAAAACTCAGAGCATTTAAAAAAGAACAAGGAACAAACCAATGAAGCGACAGATCAAACGACGACCCACAGCACGACGTAAACCGGTGATCAAGAAACGCAAACGGCTTTCATTCGGCTCTCTTGCGCTTTTCGTCGGCTGTACGGCGATCGTCGTCGGCGGTCTTTTCCTTGTCGCTGTACAGCATTTTGCTGCGATGGACCTCGGGATGCAAAATTCGCAGCTTCGCCGCCAGGTCGACGACCTCGGTGCCGAGAAACGGAGGCTGCAGCTCGCGAGGGAAGTGACACTTTCCCCATCAGAGATCAAACGCACTGCCATCAAATTGGGATTTGCTGAGGTAGACGCACCGGTACCGACGCTCGCGGCGGTCAAGAACGAGTCCGCATCGGAAGCCCGGCCAGCCGCTCCCGCCGAAGATGCTCCTGTTGTCGTGCAAAAGGCCCTGCTAAAAAAGGTCCCCGTCCAGCCAACCGCGGTCGTCAAACACACCGCGTCGGCTGAGCCAGTTCGCAAGCGTGTCGCCGGACCTGAGAAACCGGCCGAGGTCAAAAAACCAACAGCCGTTGCCGAGAGCCGTCCTCGCCGCGTGGCTGACGGGAAGCCGTCCCCGACCGCAGCTGTTGCAAAGCTCAGGTAACCATTTCCAAGATCATCAGTATGCCCGCAAAAGCCCGCCGAAAAAAGACGGTCAATTACCGACAGGTCGCGTTTACGCGATTCATGCTCATCGTCGCGATCCTTGTACTTTGGATCGGCGGCGTTGGAGCGCGTTTGGTCTATCTGCAGGTCGAGATGCACGACGAATTGAGGCAAAAAGCCGTCGGACAGCGTCGGGACGTCAGAAAGACCAAGCAGCTTCGCGGCACGATCTATGACCGTAACGGCCGTGCCCTGGCGATCAGTGTCCGGGTAAAGACGCTTTTCGCCGACGCAACCAAACTGGACGATATCGAAGCCTCGGCCAAAAGGATCGCCAAGGCCCTGGACCTTGATGAAAAGAAGCTCCGTAAGCAACTGAAAGAGGCCGCGTCGCTCGAGCGGAAGTTCGTTCCGATCGCGAAGGGCCTTGACGACCTCCAGGTTGCGGAGGTCAATTCGAAACTCGAAACTGCAGGCGTCAAGAAAGCGGATGCTCCGCGTTTCCCGGGACTGCATTGGCGTGAGGACCAAATGCGCAGCTACCCGAATGGTAACCTTGCTGCCCATGTTGTGGGTTTTAGCAATGCCGAGGGCGTCGGCCAGGCTGGTATCGAGCAGTCGCAGAACGAAGGTCTCTACGGAGCTGTTATAAAGAAAGTGCAGGAGCGCGACCGCCTTGGCCGCATTTACGACGAGGTCGTTGCGGAGCAGGAGGCGCCGAATGACGTTGTCCTTACGATCGACGGCTCGATCCAGTACAAGGCCGAAACGGCGCTTGCGACCGCGGTCCAAAACTCAAATGCGAAGGCGGGCATGGCGATCGTCATTAACAACAAGACCGGCGAGGTCCTGGCGATGGCGAACTACCCCACCTTCGATCCGAACAAACTAGGCACGATCACCGCGGATAATTTGACGAACCGGTCCGTCCAGAGCATGTATTCCCCGGGGTCGGTCTTCAAGCTGATCACCTACGGCTCGGCCTTGGAAAAAGGTTTGATCACACCTGGTGCGTCGCTCAACACCGGTAATGGAACGGTCCAGGTGGCGAACCGGACATTCCGCGATTCGCGAGCTCTCGGACAGACGGATTACATCAAGGCGATGGCTGTCTCGAGCAATGTCGGGGCGATCAAAACCGCAATGCGCGTTGGCAAGGAAGACTTCCACAAGGCGATATTGAATTTTGGGTTTGGGGAGCGTACGGGCATCGAACTTCCGGCCGAAACCGCCGGTGTCGTGAGGCCTACCGACCGGTGGTTTGGCGACTCGCTTGCGTCGATGGCGATCGGCTATGAAATTGGAGTTTCAGCGTTGCAAATGGCAACCGCATTTGCGACGATAGCAAATGACGGAGTCAGAATTCAGCCCCATATAATCAAGGAAATCCGAGAGTCTGATGAAACCCCAGTTTCAACTGCCCGGCCGGAAAAGAACCGAGTCGTAAGTGCCGAAACCGCCCGGAGTTTGCGCACGATGCTGCGTGAGGTCGTGATCAGCGGAACGGGGAAACAAGCCCAAGTCAACGGGTATGAGGTCGCAGGAAAAACCGGCACGGCATGGAAATTCGACGAAAAGCTCAAACGAGTGAATGCGGCGAAATACATCTCATCCTTTATCGGATTTGCCCCGGCAAACGACCCTGAAGTGACGATAGCGATAGTTATCGACGAACCCAAGACCGGCGGACGCGGCGGCGGCGCCGTTGCCGCACCTGTCTTCCGAGAGATCGCAGAACAGATCTTGCCCGATATGGGGATCCGCCCGGGGCAGACGCTGCCGGTCGATCAGCTGTTTGCCGGGCCGGTACCGTTGGATGAGATCCCGGAATCGGTGGGTAACGGCGAGGTCATAGCCGAGGGTGAGAGTGAGAAGCCTGAGGCACTGATGCCCGACCCGGCGGAACGCGTCCGCAAGGTGACCGCGGCGGTGATGCTCCCCGCTGCTAAGCCGACAGACGACAAGGCGCCAACAAAAAATTCAAAAGAGCGGAAAACACCGCCGAACGAGGTGACACGAAAGCGAATTGAAACTGCTAACCGCAATTGAATATATGCGTGCCGAGGCACCGAGCCCGGATCCCGCCTTGCCCGAGAGTGAGGTCGTTTCGTTCGCAATCGACTCACGCGAGGTAAAGGCGGGTGACGTCTTTTTTGCGCTCTCGCAGCCCGATTACAGCAACAACGGCTTCAATGGCGAATTTGAAGATGCGACAAAATATGCGGCCAAAGCGCTGGAAGCAGGAGCAGCGGCGTGCGTGGTCCGGCCCGATCGCTTCGACGAGCACGAAGCGGAACTGGATCCGTACAAGGATCGGCTGATCTTTGTCGATGACGTGATCAAGGCACTGCAGCGTCTTGCCCATGGGGTGTATCTGGAATGGGACAATCCGGTCGTTGCGATCACGGGCAGCGCGGGAAAGACAACTGCAAAGGAGTTGACGGCTCACGTACTTTCTGCCGGCGGCCGCAGGGTTTTACGAAACATCAAGAACTATAACAACGGGCTGGGGCATCCGCTTACGGTTCTGAATCTGGCGGGAGAGGCCAAATATGACCTTGCGGTTCTCGAAATGGGAATGTCCACGCCGATGCACGAGATCGCGCGGCTTTGCGAGATCACGCCGCCCGACGTTGCCGTCGTCCTCAACGTTTTGCCCGTTCATCTTGAACATCTGGGGTCGATCGAGGCCATCGCCGCGGCGAAGGCCGAGATCGTTGAGGGAATGAAGCCGGGCGGAACCGCCGTCCTGAACGCGGACGATGAGCGGGTTGCGGCGATGGCCGGGCTTTCCCAAGGCCCGGTGGTGACCTACGGGATCGAAAATGACGCGGATGTCATGGCCATTGACATTCGCTCGGCCGGATTTGGGAAAACCGAGTTCACACTGCGAACCCCGACTGGTGAGGCGCGGGTGGGGTTTCCGCTCAATGGAAGACACAGTATTCTGAATGCACTCGCCGCAGCGGGTGCGGGCCATGCTCTTGGGATGCAGGCGTCGGATATGGCACAGCAGCTGAGCACGGCGTCCGCACCGCCCCAGCGGGGAGAGGTTCTAAAATTCGCGAGCGGATTTACGCTCATCAATGACTCATACAACTCCAACCCGGATGCATTGATGTCGATGGTTCGCACTTTGAAAGAGGCGGCGGGCGATGGGCGTACGATCGTCGTCGCGGGCGAGATGCTCGAGCTAGGCCCGGAAGCGGCAGCTATCCATGACAAGACGGGCCGATCGATCGCGGAAATGGGGATAGACGTATTGATCGGCGTGCGCGGCCTGGCCAAAGAGCTGGTCGAGGGGGCTCGCTCCGCGGGGCTCGTCGAGGCGGAGTTTGCAGAGGATTCGGAGGCTGCAGGAAGGCGTTTGGCGGATATCGTCCGCGAACGGGATCATGTTCTAGTGAAGGGGTCTCGAGGGGTCCGGACGGAACGCGTGGTCGAGGAAATTCAGAAGCGTTTTGAGGCCGCAGCGGGCAGTACGGTTGCGGGCATGGCAGAAGGTTAGACGGCGGCGCCCCGCGGTGCCCAAAAGAGGCGATGCTCTATTACCTTTTATACCAGCTCATTTTCCGCGAATACGGCGGGGCCAGCGAATCGTACTTTTTCAAAGGGTTGAACGTTATCCAATATGTGACGTTCAGGACCGCGTGGTCGACGATCACGGCCCTCCTGCTCTCGCTCTTTCTGGGCAAGTGGGTGATCAAGAGGCTGGAAGCATTGAAGGTCGGACAGGAGATCCGTGAAGAGCTTTCGGCTGAGCACCAGGCGAAGAAGGGAACTCCGACGATGGGCGGCGTCCTCATTATCGGGGCGGTGATCATTTCGACACTGCTCTGGGCCCGGCTCGACAGCGTCTTTCTGTGGCTTGCATTGATCGCGACAACGTTGTTCGCGGCGATCGGCTTTGCGGACGACTACATCAAGATCGTCAAGAAACGGAGCCTAGGGCTTACGGGGAAACAAAAGCTCGCCGGCCAGCTCTTGACCGCGGTCGGGGTTTGGGCGGTGCTCTACTTCGCGACGAACTATGCGTGGAACCTCAGCATTCCATTTATCAAGGCGACGGCGGAAACGAACCCGGCGACGAGCATCAGCTATGTCGGGCCGTTCGTCTACTTGGTCTTTATCGTTTTCATTCTGCTCGGTTCATCGAATGCGGTGAACCTGACAGACGGCCTTGACGGGCTCGCGACAAGCGTGACTTTTATCGCGATGTCCGCGCTCACCGCCCTTACCTACGTCGCGAGCGACAGGCGGTGGGCAGAATACCTTGACATCACCCACAACCCGGCATCGGGGGAGCTGACCGTGTTCTGCGGTGCGTTGGTGGGTGCGAGCCTCGGATTTCTGTGGTACAACGCGCCGCCGGCCGAGGTCTTCATGGGCGACGTGGGATCGCTGGCGATCGGCGGGGCACTGGGGACAGTGGCGATCCTGACCAAGCAGGAGTTCCTGCTGCCGTTCATCGGGGGAATTTTCATTTTGGAGGCGCTCTCGGTAATGGTGCAGGTGTCGTACTTCAAATTTACGAAGAGGAGCGGCGGAGTAGGAAAGCGGATCTTTCTGCAGGCGCCGCTGCACCACCATTTCCAGATGTCGGGATGGAAAGAGCCGAAGATCGTATTTCGGTTCATCATCGTGGCGGTGCTGTTCGCGCTGCTGAGTTTATCGACACTGAAGCTGAGGTGAGAATCGTCTCGTCTCATGCGCGCAGAGACACATGGAACGGTGAGACGGGTGAGACGGGTGAGACGAAATGCAGATCGAAGGGCGTAAAGCGTTGGTGTTGGGTGCCGGGAGGTCGGGAGTGGCCTCGGCGGACTTCCTGGCGCGGCGCGGAGCCACTGTCGCACTTCACGACCGCCGCCCTATCGAAGAGTGGAGCGATGTCGCCAGAGCATTGAAAGAGAACCGAGGGGTGGGCCTGATCTCGGGCCAGCTGCCCTCGTGGCTGCTCGACCAGATCGATCTGGTTGTCATCTCGCCCGGGGTGCCGACGACAACTATCCCGGCGCGGTATGTAGATCGAAAGGACGGCGAGGTGATCGGCGAGGTCGAGCTGGCCTACCGGTTTATGAAGGGCCGCATCGTCGGTATTACGGGGTCCAACGGCAAGACCACGACGACGACATTGATCGGCGAACTGCTTAACGACGCGGGCATACCCACCCAGGTCGGCGGAAATATCGGAACACCGCTCTTGACCTTGGCGGAATCGTCAACCGATGAAACATGGACGGTCGTCGAGCTTTCGAGCTTTCAGCTTGAGACGATCGTGGACTTTCGGCCGAATGTCGCTATCTGTCTGAACGTAACGCCGAACCACCTCGACAGGTACGAATCATTCATGGCATACGCCGCGGCAAAGCACCGGATATTTCGCAATCAAACGGAAGAGGACGTCGCGATCCTGAATGGCGACGACACGATCACTGCGAGTTGGGCAGCCGGACTAAAAGCTCATGTTTCGATGTTCAGCGTGAAGCACCAACTGGACGACGGCCTCTTTCTCCGCGGCCGCGAATTGGTTTCGCGGGCGGGCGATAGGGAGAAGGTGCTGACAACGAGGAACGATATATTTTTGCGCGGGCTGCACAACGTCGAGAATGTGCTGGCCGCGATGGCTGCCGGGCTTGCCTGCGGCGCGGATCCTGAGTCGATGCGGAGGACCGTTGCGAATTTCAAGGGCGTCGAGCATCGGATCGAGCACTGCGGCGAGCTTGGCGGCGTCAGCTTTTATAACGATTCGAAAGCGACATCGGTGGATGCCACGCTGAAAGCACTTGAGGCTTTGAGTAAGGGCGACGGAAAGACGGTTCTGATCTTGGGCGGGCGCGGCAAGAATGCTCCGTACGAGCCGCTTGTGCCATTGATCAATAGCTCGGTTCGGGCACTCGTACTTATCGGCGAGGATGCCGACAATATCGAGTCGCAATTAGTGGGAACGGCAGAGATCGTGCGGGCCGGGTCGATGGCAGATGCCGTCAAAGCGGCGTTCGGGGCAGCGGAGCCGGGCGACGCGGTGCTCCTCGCACCGGCATGTGCCAGTTTTGATATGTTCGGAAGTTTTGAGGAACGCGGCACGGTCTTTAAGAGCGAGGTCGCCAAGCTAATAGCCGGCGAGGCAGGAACCACGGCAGGGGTATGAGAGAGACGAGGACAGACTGGATGATGTTCGCGATCGCCACGGCTTTGGCCGTGTTCGGCGTGATGATGGTCTATAGCGCCTCGGCGATGCTCGCCCACCGGGAGACCGAGGGGGCGACGCAGTTTACATATTTCTATAAGCAAGCGGGCTTCACCATCGCCGGGGTCATCCTGATGTTAGGGCTGAGTTTTTTCGATTACCGGCGGCTGAACAATCTTTACGCCGTCGCCCTGATCCTGCTGGCCACTGTCGGGGCGCTGGTCGCGGTCTTTATGTTCCCCGAGATCAACGGCGCTCAGCGATGGATCAGATTCGGGGGGCTGTCGCTTCAGCCTTCGGAAATGGCGAAGATCGCTCTGCCGCTGTTCCTGGCGTATTTTCTAACCCGCAACGAAGACCGCGTTGGCGAGATCAAGGCCACCGTAGTGCCGTGCCTGGCGGTACTTGGCGTGGTCGGCGGGCTTGTGTTTTTTGAGCCGGACCTCGGGACTACCCTCGTACTCGGAGCGATCTTTGCAAGCATCTATTTCGCGGCCGGGGCGAAGCTGACGCATGTTGCGGCCGTTGGCGCTCTGATGGTCGCGGTGGGCTTGATCGCGCTTGTAACGGCGCCGTGGCGGCTGCGGCGGCTGGCGGCGTTCGTCGACCCATGCAATCCGGAGAATGCGGCCGATGCCGGTTATCAGGTGTGCCAGTCGTTGTATGCGATAGGCTCGGGCGGGATCATCGGCGAGGGCTTTGCGAAAGGGCAACAGAAGCTCTTCTACCTGCCTTATCCGCACTCGGATTTTATCTTTTCGGTCGTCGGTGAGGAGTTTGGGTTGATCGGGACGCTTGGCGTCGTGCTGCTTTTTGCATTGCTGTTATGGCGGGGGGCGCGAGCGGCGGTCAAGGCACCGGACAGGTTCGGAATGCTGCTAGGGATCGGGCTGATCACGGGGATAATCGTACAGGCACTGTTCAACATCAGTGTGGTCGTTTCGCTGCTGCCGGCAAAGGGGATCCCGCTGCCGTTCATTTCGTACGGCGGATCGTCGGTGCTGGTCTCGCTGGCCGCGGTGGGGCTATTACTAAGCATTTCGAGGGCCGGGGGCGGCGATGTCCCCGAGGAGTCGCCCCGCGAGCGGAAACAGGTGCGGCGAAAAAAGGCACGTTCGGGGTTGCGATAGCGATGAAGGTACTGATCGCCGCCGGCGGGACCGGCGGGCATATATATCCGGGAATTGCGGTCGCAAAAGAGCTTTTGCGGCGAGACCCTGATACTGAGGTGATATTCGTCGGCACGGCAAGGGGCCTTGAGACGCGGATCGTCCCCGAAAGCGGGTTTCAGCTATCGCTGATCCACAGTGCGGGGTTGAAAAATGTCGGAAGCGTTCAGCGGCTTAAGGGCCTGGTGGTCCTTCCGAGAAGCTTTGTAGAGGCACGGCAGTTGATCAGGAATTTCCGGCCGCACGTTGTGGTCGGTGCCGGCGGATATGTCTCCGGGCCCGTGCTGCTGATGGCACGCGTAATGGGTGTCCCGACGATGGTGATGGATTCGAACGCATTGCCGGGATTTACGAATCGGCAGCTAGCGCGATTTGTTGACAAGGCAGCCCTGACCTTCGAGGCAGCACTGCCGTATTTCGGCTCAAAAGGCGTCGTCATCGGCAACCCGGTGCGAAAAGAATTTTTTGATGTCCCGCGAAAGGAGCGGGGCGAGACCTTTAATATCTTGATCTTTGGAGGATCGCAGGGAGCACGCGCGATCAACAATGCGATGGCCGAAGCGTTGGCGGAACTTAAGCCGCTGGCGGGCAAGCTCTCGATCACGCATCAGACGGGCGAGGCGGACCTTGAGAGGATCAGGGAGGCTTATGGTGCGAGCGAGTTCAAAGCCGCAGATGTCCGGCCTTTTATTTCGGATATGGCGGGCGAATTTGCAAAGGCCGACCTCGTGATCAGCCGTGCCGGAGCGACAACCTGTGCAGAACTCGCGGCTGCCGGCAAGGCCTCGATAATGGTTCCGCTGCCGACGGCGGCGGACGATCACCAGCGGAAGAACGCGGAGGCGATGCAGGACGGCGGCGCATCGATAATGATCCTGCAGCGTGATCTGACGGGCAAAGCACTCGCCGACGAAATTCGGCGGCTCGAAGGTGATCCCGAGAAGATCACACAAATGGAAGACGCGGCGCGGGCGCTGGCAAAAGGGGATGCGGCCGAGCGGGCAGCGGACCTGATCGACGAATTAAGAAGGAATGTTTAGACACGTCAAGAAAATTCATTTTATCGGGATCGGCGGTATCGGGATGAGCGGTATCGCGGAGGTTCTCGCCAATTTGGGCTTTGAGGTCTCGGGATCCGATATAAAGAGGTCGAAAAATACCGACCGGCTAGAGCAGCTTTACGGGATGCGTATCGCCGAGGGCCATGCGGCGGATAATATTGCCGATGCCGAAGTGGCGGTATATTCCTCGGCAGTCAGGGATGACAATCCGGAGGTGATCCAGGCAAAGGAGAACGGCATCCCGGTCATCCCGCGTGCAGAAATGCTGGCGGAACTGATGGTGCTCAAGCCGTATGCTGTCGCCGTTTCAGGCACGCACGGGAAGACGACAACGACTTCGATGGTCGCGACGATCCTGAAGCACGCCGGGATGGACCCGACGACGGTTGTCGGCGGCGTCGTCGATACCCTAGGTTCTAACGCCCATCTCGGAACGTCGGAGTGGTTCGTGACCGAAGCTGACGAGAGCGACCGTTCCTTCTTAATGCTTTATCCCACCATTGCCGTTGTGACGAATATCGATAAGGAGCACATGGAATCCTATAAGGGGATGGAAGATGTGGTCGAGTGCTTCACGGATTTCGTCAACAAAGTGCCGTTTTTCGGAGCGGCGGTGATATGTCTCGACGACCCGAACGTACAGCTCATAATTCCGCGGATAAAGCGCCGGCGAGTGACCTACGGCCTGACCGCTCAGGCTGATATTTCGGCCCATGGCATCGAATACGATAACGAATTCGGCTCGCATTTTACCGTCTGGAAGGGAACTGAAGTGCTTGGAAAGATCGACCTTCCGGTGCCGGGACAGCACAACGTTTATAACGCGCTGGGCGCGACGGCGGTGGCGTTGGAACTCGAGGTTCCGTTCGAAAAGATCGCCGATGCATTCAAGACCTTTAAGAATGCGAATCGCCGATTTCAATTCAAGGGCGAGGCGAACGGCCTCACCGTGGTCGACGACTACGCTCATCACCCGACGGAGATTCTCGCAACGCTTTCTGCCGCGAAAAACGGGGCGGGCGGACGGCGAACGGTCGTGGCATTTCAGCCGCATCGTTTTACCCGTACGCAGGAGCTAATGGATGAGTTCGCCCTGGCATTCAACAACGCCGACGTGCTTTACGTGCTGGATATTTACGCGGCGAGCGAGGACCCCATACCGGGCATAACGGCAGAGTTTCTTACCGAGAACATACGCCGCTACGGGCACAAGAATGTCAAGTACGTGGGCGATATCGAGACAGCGGCGGAGCGTATCGCAGCGGACCTCAGGGAGGGAGATCTGGTTATCACTTTGGGCGCGGGGAATGTAACCCGATTAAGCGACGAGCTGTTGGAAAAGATCAGCTCTATGTGAGGAGGAGGTGACTGACGAATGGCTGCAAGAAAACGAGCAGCGATCAAGACAAAGCCCACGGCTCGAAAGGGCCGAAGCGCTTCGAAAAAGCGAGGTAAGGCGGGCGACGCGAACCGCCATTTGCTGCCCGCGGTTCTTAGTGCATGCCTGATATTCTGCATCGCGGTGATCGGTTATATGGGTTTTCAGACGGCGGCCGCTTCGGAATTCTTTAAGGCCGAGCGGATCTACGTCACGGGAACGCAGCGTGCCTCGCGTGAGAACGTGGAACGGATCGTGGTGAGCGAGACCGAGCAAAGCGGCGTATGGAACGCGGACCTTTCCGAGATCCGCAGCAGGGTTGAAAAACTGCCATTCGTTAAATCGGCAGCCGTCTCAAGGGTGCTTCCGAGCGGGATCTCGGTAGAGATCTTTGAGCACGTTCCGGCCGCGAGAGTTGTGACGAAAAGCGGTGAGCTGCTGGTCAACGAGAAGGCCGAGGTACTAGCCGAGGTGACGGGCGAAGAGCCCGATCTGCCGTTCGCGATGGTCGGCTGGAGCGAGACGCGGTCGGAAGAGGCGGATAAAGCGAATCTGGAACGGGTTAAGGCATACCGGAAGATGCTTGAGGCGTGGAAAGACCAGGGGCTAGCCGCGGATGTGATGAAGGTCGACCTTTCAGACCTGAGAGAGCCGCGAGCGGTGGTTCAGGATTCGGGAATGGAAGTCCGGATCGCGGTGGGCCGCGAGAAATTTGCCGAGAACCTGGCACGCGGCATCCGGGCGATAGTCGGCAAGGGGGAGGAGTTCGCGGGCGTCGATCTGATCGGCGTAAACCTTCAATTGATCTCACGGACAGACGCGTCGAAACAGTGATATGGCGAATGAGTTTCATGCAATAGGAATCGATATCGGCACGAGCCGGGTGAGGTGTGTGATCGGCGAATCGGGCGACGATTCAAAGATGAACATTGTCGGCATCGGCCGAGCGGAATCGCGCGGGCTGAGACGGGGAATCGTCACAGGTGCCGAGGCGGTCGCCGATGCGATAAGAAAAGCAGTGGGCGAAGCCGAAAGGGTAAGCGGACTCGAGGTGCGGTCGGCATCGGTAAATCTCTCGGGCGAGCATTTCCGCGGCGAGAACAAGAGCGGCGTCGTTGCGGTCGCGGGAGCCGGCCGGGAGATCACCGGCGAAGACGTCGAACGAGCAGTGGAATCGGCATGTGCCATCCAAGTGCCGACGGGCTGGGAAATATTTGACCGTTTGCCGCAGGAATTCATTATCGACGGGCAGGACGGCATTACCGAGCCTATCGGCATGAGCGGTTCGCGGCTCGAATCGCTGGTACACGTCGTTACGGGCCCCAGTGCGGGGCGGCAGAATCTGGAAAAGGCCGTCCGTCGGGCGGGCCTGGAAGTTGAGCGGATGGTGCTTGAGCCGCTTGCGGCGGCAGAAAGTACATTGACCGACGACGATCGCGAATACGGTTGTGCGGTGGTCAATATCGGTTCTGAGATCACGAGCATGATGATCTTTGGCCGAGGGGCGGTGCAGCATACAGCGGTGTTTCCCTTCGGCGGATTGCACTTTACGAAGGACATTGCGGTGGGCCTTCGTGTTTCGATGCAGGAAGCGACGAAGATCAAGCACGAGCACGGGTGCGTCGCGGGATTTTTGATGAATGACGAGGAACGTTCCGAGGTGATCGAGATCGTTCCGGTCGGCCGCAGCGAAACGCGGGGGCTCTCAAAAGAGATCCTTTGCGACATTATGCAGCCGCGTGCGATCGAACTGCTCCAGCATGTCGCGCAGGAAGCGGTGGCCACGCGATTGCAGATACCGAGCGGCGTGGTCTTAACGGGCGGCGGTGCGATGCCGCGGGGAATGGTCGAGATCGCGGAGCAGGTTTTCGATTCGCCGACGCGCCTCGGAATGCCTGACGCGAGATACTTCGGAGGACTCGTCGAACAGCTCCGATCGCCGGAGTGGGCGGCGGCTTGCGGGCTTGCACTCGGGTCGATGCGGCAGCAATTGCGGGAGTATCACTACGGCGGTCGGGGGCAATCGGGCAAGGTCGCGGCGTGGATAGAAAATTTTCGTGAAAAATTTCGATAAATGTAACTTTAAGACTGGATTTTTACCACAAAGCGTTGTATGATTTTTCGCCATCAGCACAATATCTTGTTGATATTCGAAAACTCGTCCACGGATCACCAAAAGTTACAATTGTCTGAAATTGCCCGGCAATCGGGGTGAATTACATTTGCAAAAGGTCTTCAAATGAACAACAGCAGCGGAATCAAGATGTTTATCGATGAGCCACCGATCACGGGTGCCCGTATCAAGGTAATCGGTGTAGGCGGCGGCGGCGGAAATGCGGTCAACCGAATGATCGAAGAGGGCATAAAGGGTGTGGAGTTCATTGTGGCGAACACAGACCTACAGGCTCTGAATGCGTCGAAGGCGCCGATGAAGATCCAGCTCGGGAGCCGCTCGACGCGCGGGCTCGGTGCGGGGTCGAATCCCGACATCGGCCGCGAGGCGGCACTGGAGGACCACGAGAAACTGCTGGACGTGCTCGAAGGTTCGGACATGGTCTTTGTGACCGCGGGCCTTGGCGGCGGAACGGGAACGGGCGCGGCACCGGTAGTTGCATCGCTGGCGATCGAGCTTGGTGCGTTGACCGTGGCCGTCGTCACGAAGCCTTTCGGTGTTGAAGGCAAGAAGCGGATGGCGCAGGCAGAGCAGGGGCTTGCTGAGCTGAGAGGGTGCGTCGATACGATCATCACCATACCCAACTCGAAGCTCCGCGAGGTGGAAGAGAACATTACGCTGATGAATGCGTTCCGCAGCGCGGATGATATTTTGCTGCAGGCGGTTCAGGGCATTACGGACCTGATCACGACACCAGGGATCATCAATCTCGATTTTGCAGACGTGACGACGGTGATGCGGGGCAAGGGCGTTGCGCTAATGGGCCTGGGATCGGCTAATGGCGAGGACGCGGCGTCGAAGGCAATGCGTGCGGCACTGGATTATAAGCTGCTGGAAGAGAACTCGATTACCGGGGCTAAGGCTGCGTTGATCAACGTGACGGGCAGTGCGAATATGCCGCTCGGCGAGATCGAGGACGCGATCGGGATGATCGAGAGCGAATCGGATGAAAATGCCGACATCATTTGGGGCAATGTGATCCGCGAGGATATGGGCGACGAGATCCGTGTGACGGTCATCGCAACGGGCTTTGACTCGGCAGTCCAATCGATGATGCCGCGGCCGATGGAAATGCCGATGGCGGCAAGCGGCGGGGGCGGGCCGGTATTTGCCCCGGCCGAATCGCCGAGACAGGAAGAGAATCTCGATGTGCCAACCTTCATCCGAAGACAGGCAGACTAGATCAAGTTGTTGACGCGGCCCCCAACTCGGCGGCAGTGGTGAACCCTTTACGGGGCAAACGCTGCCGCCGTGTTATATTTGGGCTATGGGTTCACGGATCGCCATCACGATCGGGGACGCGGCCGGGATCGGGCCTGAGATCGTCCTCAAGGCGCTGGCAGAAATGCGAGGCGAAGGGGCGATGCCGCTTGTTGTCGGGGATCTTAGATCTTTACGGCAATGGGCCGAGGGGTTGGGCGTTGAACTTACTTTCGAGTCTTGGGAGTACGGGGCGAGTTTGGATGACGGGACGATCTTCGTTGTCGATTGCGGCAATTTGCCGGAATATGTTGAGCCGGGAGTGGCAAGTGCCGAATGCGGCCGTGCCGCAGGGCAGTATATTGAAAAGGCGGTCGAGCTTTGGCGGGGCGGCCATATCGATGCGATCGCGACAGCACCGATAAACAAGCAGACGCTGAACCTTGGCGGTTATGAACAGCCGGGGCATACCGAGTTTTTGGCGGAGCTGACGGGAACGAAGGATTTTGCGATGAGCTTTTTCGGCGGGGATCTGAGGGTCGTGCTGCTCTCGACCCACGTACCTCTTCGTCGTGCGATCGAACTCGTGACCCGGGATTCGGTGGCTAAGCTCATTCGGTTCTCGTCGCTAGCACTTTCGGATTTGCTGGGCCGGCCGGTGAAACTTGCGGTGGCGGGGCTGAATCCGCACGCATCCGAGGGCGGGATGTTCGGCACCGAAGAGTCGGGCGAGATCGAGCCGGCCATAGCGGACTGCATCGCTGAGGGAATAGATGTGTCGGGGCCGTACTCGCCGGACACGATCTTCGTTCGGGCCCATCGCGGCGAATTCGACGGCGTCGTCGCTTGTTATCACGATCAGGCGACGATCGCGGTGAAGGCTTTAGCATTCGGTTCGGCTGTGAACGTGACACTCGGACTGCCGCTGATCCGGACGTCGGTCGATCACGGTACGGCCTTCGATATCGCCGGCCGGGGCATCGCCGATGCATCCAGTATGCAGGCCGCCATTAAAATGGCTGCCGAGCTTGCCCGAACGCGTCGCCGCGGGGCTGCTTCATGATAATCTTGACTAGCCGGGCGGCTAGTGTTAGTTTTCTGACAATCGACTTCCTGCCTTAATGAAAAAATAGGAGTGACATTGCCTGTGCCTTCACGAAAGATCTTGCTCGCGGACGATTCCGTTACGATCCAAAAAGTGGTAAACCTGACCTTTGCCGAAGAGGGGATCGAGGTCATTACAACCGATGACGGCGATACAGCTCTCGCACGAATTTGGGAAGACCGTCCCGACGTCGTCCTTGCGGATGTGAATATGCCGGGAGCGACCGGTTATCAGGTTTGCGAGGCTCTTAGGCGGACGGAGGCGACGCAGCACATCCCGGTGATCCTGCTCGTTGGCTCGTTCGAGCCGTTTGACGAGGCCGAGGCCTCGCGGGTGGGTGCGAACGCCTATCTGACCAAACCGTTTCATTCAATTAGACAATTGATCGACCAGGTTCGGGCCCTGATGCCGGAAAACGGAGAGGAGCCCCCGGCCCAGGAACAGGCGGCCGGCCCGCCGGATGATATCGAAACGCTCTATGAGCGGAGCCTGAGCGAACCCGAGGCCGAAGAAACGGCGGCGACCCGCGAATATGAATTCGGCGATCAGGGAATGGACGACGACCTGATCGAGACCGAGCAGATGAGCACCGACGTGCAGCAGGTCGAGCCGATCTCGGGCGGTTTTGACGAGACATTTGAGAACGTTCACGACGAGCAGATGGAGCGGCCGGCCGAAACTCATTTCGATCAGCAGACCGAGACCTTTGAACCGGAACAGCGGTTCGCTCCGGATCCGGAACCTTTCGGCGGCGAGCCATATCGACCGGAGCCCGAGCCGATAGAATATGACGAGGCCCCGGCGGGATTTGAGAGCTTCGGTACCGAGCAAGAGAGCCCGATGGCCGGCCTTGAAGAGCCCGCGGATGCGGGTCATGAGGTGTCGCCCTTCGATGAGACCGTGAGCTTTGAAGGTGGGGTCGAACATTTTCAGCCGCAGCAGGAACAGGGCGAGGAGCCGCAGAGTTATCAAGCTCCACAGGCTGAAGAACAATCGTTCGAGCAGGAACCGGTTCTCGAGCAGCCCTATCAGCCGGGACATTTTGTGCCGGAGAGTTTTGAGCAGAATCGCGAGCCGTCTTCGTTCGAAGAGAATCCATTTCAGGCGACAACAGAGGAATTTCGCACGAGCCAGGCCGGCATCGAAGCGGGCCGCGGAGATGCGGAATCCTTGTCACAAGAGGAGTTAGAGCTTCTGGAATTGCCGCCCACGGACGAAAAACAGACCGTCGAACTGACTACGCCGGAGCGGGCGGAGCTGATGGGGGGCGACAAACAGATCGTCACGATCTCGCCGGAGCTTATGGAAGAGATCGTTCAGAAGGTGGTCGAGAGGCTATCGTCTAAATATTGAAGTTAAAGGATTTGGGATACGGCGGCAGGTTGGCATCCGGTGGATGAAAACCTGCCGTAATTGTTTTAGAATATAGGTTTTATTCATATGGAAATCCCTAAAGTGTATGACCCGCAGAGTGCGGAACATGACCATTACGACCGGTGGTATGACCGTGGGTACTTCTCGCCGGACCTGAACAAGGACCCGAACGCACCAAAGTTCTCGATCGTCATACCGCCGCCGAATGTGACCGGTTCGCTACACATGGGGCACGCATTGCAGCACACCTTGATGGACGTCTTGACGCGCTGGAAGCGGATGCAGGGTTACCGGACCTTGTTTCTGGTCGGGGTGGACCATGCGGGCATCTCGACGCAGTTGATGGTGACGCGGCAACTCAAGAAAGACGAGCACAAGACCCCGCAGGATATCGGGCGAGAGGCATTTACCAAGAAGGTTTGGGAGTGGAAAAAGAAGTACGGCGGTGAGATCACCAGCCAGATGCGGCGCGAGGGGATCTCGGTAGATTGGAGTCGTGAGCGATTCACGATGGATGAGAGCCTTTCGATAGCGGTGCGCGAGGTCTTTGTCCGGCTTTATGAAGAGGGGTGGATCTACCGTGGGACGCGGATCGTCAATTGGTGCCCGCGTGACAGGACGGTTCTGTCGGACCTCGAGGTCAAGGAAGAGAAGTCGAAGGACGGGAAGCTTTATTTCCTGAAATATCCGGTAAGCGGCGAGATCGGCAAATTCGTTACCGTGGCGACGACCCGGCCCGAGACGATGCTTGGCGACACGGCGGTCGCGGTGAATCCAGATGACGAGCGTTATGCGGATGTGGTCGGCAAGGTGATCGAGTTGCCGCTTACCGGCCGCGAGATCCCGGTCATTCGGGATGAATACGTTGAGGCGGAATTCGGCACGGGCGCGGTCAAGATCACGCCTGCGCATGACCCCAACGACTGGGAGATCGGCGAACGCCACGGGCTCGAGCAGATCGTGATAATGAACGAGGACGCGACGATGAGCGCGGCCGCGGGTGCGGAGTTTGCGGGCCTGGATAGGTATGAGGCGCGGGCGAAGGTGATCGAGAGGTTCGAGCAGCTTGGCCTCCTGGAAAAGATCGAGGACTATGAGGGGACGCTCCCGCATTGCGAACGCTGTAAGACGATCATCGAGCCGCTGCTTTCGATGCAGTGGTTCGTAAAGATGGACGAGATGCGCGACATGGCCCTGAAGCTGATGCGTGAGGAGGGGCTGCCGCATTTCTTTCCAGAGGTGCCGCATACAAAGGTTTACACGGCATGGCTCGAAAATCTGAGGGACTGGACGATCTCGCGGCAGTTGTGGTGGGGGCACCAGATACCGGCATGGTATGACGAGGTCGGCAATGTTTACGTCGCACGAAGCCGTGAAGAGGCAGTCGAAAAGGCGGGGACGGAGCTTCTGACCCAGGAAGAGGACGTGCTCGACACATGGTTCTCATCTCAACTGTGGCCGTTCTCGACGCTCGGCTGGAACGGCGAGGTGACGGAGACGGAGGACCTTAAGACGTTTTATCCGACGGATGTGCTGGTGACGGGGCGGGACATTATCTTTCTGTGGGTATCGCGAATGGTGATGTCGGGGCTCAAGTTCATCGGCGAGCGGCCGTTTGACGACGTGCTGATAACAGGCACCGTGCTCGACCGAAACGGGCAGCGAATGTCGAAGACGAAGGGCAACGGCATCGACCCGCTTGATGTATTCGAAAAATACGGCGTCGATGCAACGCGGATGACGCTGGCCGGTTCGGCGACGGGGGCGGATTTTGCATGGCGCGACGAAAAGGTCGAGTCGTTCCGCAATTTTGCAAATAAGATCTGGAACGCGACGCGTTTTTGCTTGATGAATGCGGAAGGCGTGAGCCTGGAAGGCAGCGAAGGGATCGTGCCTGAAACGCTTGCGGACCGCTGGATCGTTTCCCGACTTAATCGGACGGCGAAGGCGGTGAACCGAGCGCTTGAGACCTACCAGTTTCACGAGGCCGTCCAATTGCTGTACCACTTTTTCTGGGACGATTTCTGCGATTGGTATATCGAACTTGCCAAGGACGAGATCACAAGCGGTGACCGCGACGCGACCCTCCGCATTCTTGCGGTGTTGGAGCAGGCACTGAGGATGTTGCACCCGTTTATGCCATATCTGACCGAGGAGCTTTGGCAGCGGCTGCCGGGCACTTCGGCGGCGATGCACAACGGGGCGTACTCCGGAGCGGAGGCGAGCGTGATGCTGGCCGATTTTCCCAAAGGCGATGACGAACTAATCGATGAGCGGGCGGAAGCCGAGATGTCCTTGGTCATTGACCTGATCCGTAAGGTCCGTAATATCCGCACCGAAATGAACATCAAGCCATCGGACCGCGTCGCGATAAATGTCGCAGCGTCCGCAGAAATGCGTGATATACTCGCCGCCAACGAAGCACAGATATTGAAGCTGGGGCGTGCGGAAACGCTGGTACTGGGCGATTCGCTGGAGGTGCCAAAGGCCTCGGCACGTGCGGTGCTCACAGGCGGGGCCGAGATCGCGGTGCCGTTGGAAGGGCTGATCGATTTTGACAAGGAACGTGAGCGGCTGCGAAACCAGATCGGTAAACTCGACACGGAACTGGAGCGGCTGAACGGGCAGCTATCGAATAAGAACTTCGTCGAAAAAGCTCCGGCAGAAAAGGTCGAAGCGCTTCGCGAGCGTAAGGCGGAATTAGAGGGGCAGGTGGCTACGCTGAACGCAAATCTAACGGCGCTAGGAGACTAATCGCCGGGCAGAAACGCGACCGTTAGGGAGCGTGCATAGTGTCCATTCGAACGAGGAAACTCGAAATAGTAAAATGCCACACTTCGGTGAAAATTGGGATGAGAACATTTATCCGCTAGCGTATTTGATCACGCTGCGGACTTATGGAACTTGGCTACACGGTAATAATAAGGGTTCGGTGGATACGCATAGGAATTTTAACAAGCGGGGTGCTGTTTTTCGTCCCCCGAACCCGAGACTGGAGTCAAGGATGGTTCATAATATGTCGACCCCTCCGTTTCGACTCGACCGAACGACCAAGGTTCTAGTCGAGGAGGCGATCAGAGAGGTTTGCGACTTCAGGGGATACTATCTCCATGCATTGAATGCTCGCCCGACACATGCTCATATTGTCGTCGCAGGCCAGACACGACCCGAACCGATAGCCAATGCATTTAAGAGTTATTCGACCCGCAAACTTCGCGAGCGCGGATTGATCGAAAACAGCACGAAGGTATGGGCCCGCGGACGTAGCAGAAGATATTTGTGGAAAGAGAACCACCTGTCGGGCGCTATCGACTATGTTTTGTATTGCCAGGGCGATACAGGATTTGAGGAGTGGTACGAGAATTTCCACGGCTGAAGGAGTCGACCAGAGTATTGGCACGCCTGTTAACACTCGCGTTTCTGCCCGGGGCGCGATGCCCGGAAGGCACGCTCGTCTCGTGTCGCTGCCCGGGGGCGAGGCCGGGAAGGCACGCTCGTTAACACTCGCGTTTCTGCCCGGGGTGCGAGGCCCGGAAGGCACGCTCGTTAACACTCGCGTTTCTGCCGGGTGCGAGGCCCGGAAGGCAGGCTCGTTAACACTCGCGTTTCTGCCCGGGGCGCGATGCCGAAAGGCACGCTCGTTAACACCCGCGTTTCTGCCGGGTGCGAGGCCGGGAAGGCACGCTCGTTAACACTCGCGTTTCTGCCCGGAGTTTGACTGATAGAAAATTATGAACTGGCTTGATAATGGCGAGGTTTTGTCGGCGATCGGCGAATTCTTGGCGGAGGATATCGGCCGCGGCGATATCACGACGCAGGCGACGGTCGAGCCGGAGGTGCGCGGGCAGGGGCGCTTTTTGGCGAAGGAGTACCTGGTGGTTTGCGGGCTTGAGGTCGCCGAGGCGGTCTTTGTCCATCTTGACGCCGAGATCAGCGAGATCGAGACGGGTTATAACGAGGGCGACGAGGTCGAAGAGGGCACGGTCATCGGCACGCTTAAGGGCTATGCCGATGTGCTGCTTACGGGCGAACGGGTGGCGCTGAACCTGATGCAGCGGATGTCCGGCGTTGCGACTCTGACGCGGCAGTATGTTAAGGCTGTCGAGGGGACGCGGGCGAAGATCGTCGATACGCGGAAGACCACGCCGGGGCTGAGGCTGCTCGAAAAGTATGCGGTGACGGTGGGTGGCGGAAAAAACCATCGGATGGGCCTCGATGATGGGGTGCTGATCAAAGACAATCACATTTCGCTGGCCGGCGGCGTGACAGAGGCGGTGCTTGCGGCAAAGGAAGCGGCCGGGCATCTGCACAAGATCGAGGTCGAGATCACCAACTGGGCCCAGCTTCGCGAGGCGATCGACGCAGGGGCCGACATAGTGATGCTGGATAATCAAACCCCGGAGGAAGCGGCGAAACTGGTCGAGATGGCAAGGAACCTGAACCCGAACGTGCTGATCGAGGCCTCGGGCGGGATGGACCTTGACCGCGTCCGTTCGTATGCCGAGGCCGGCGTGGACCTGATCTCGGTCGGCAGGCTGACCCATTCGGCGAGGGCGGTGGATATTTCGTTTAAGATAACCGTAGTTTAGAAATCTGTGGTCAGTAGTCAGAAATAGGAAGATCGGAACTGAAGCGGGTAGTTTAAGAATCGGCGAGTTCTTCGCTACGGCGTAGGCCCAGGGGAAGAAAGTAGATAGCGGCGGTTGAGATGATGAGGGCGATGGTGGTGATGATGCCTGCCTCGATGCCGTAATTTCCGCCGGTCAGCCACGCGGGGCCGTGCTCGATCTCGCGAAGAAGTGGCTCTTTTGATATTTTTGTCAGGCCGCTCACCTCGATCCCCAGCAGGGACCCTTGGGCCCAATTCCACATAAAATGAAGGCCGGTGACGAACCACAGGTCGCGTGTCTTTAGATAAGCGACGCCGAACCAGATGCCGGCGAGAGCTGTATTTGCCGTGGATATCTCAGCCGCACCGGGGTTCATCAAATGGACCGATGCAAAAAATAGCGAAGTCAGCAGAATAGCGAACCAGGCAAGCCCTGACCGGGCGAAGGTCTGGAGGATATAGCCTCGAAATAATGCCTCCTCAAAGGCAGCGGCGAGTGCAAAGACGATGGCCGCGGTCGCCAAGGACGAGACGATCGCCGATGTGGGGACGGCGGTGTTCATTCGGAACGATATGCCTCCGGCGGCGACACCGATCCCGGCGGCAATGCCGAGAGTTACTACGCCGAGCAAGAGCCCGATCGCGAGATTGCGAAACCACCCCGGCAGCGGAGATGCGCCCAAGGCAGAGAAGGGCAGCCCCTCGAGATATTTGCCGCAGTAATAGCCGACAACAAGGGCGAGGACCAGGGAAACGAAACTGCCCGCCGCCAAAAACACGGGAGAACCCTCGCCGGGATCGTAACCGGCCGAGACAAATGCACTTACGAGAAGTGAATTAAGTACGGAGCCCGCGAAGACGAATGCGGCAAGGAAAAGCGCGAAACGCCAGCCGCTCCGCAGCCGCCCTTCACCATCGAACAAAATATTTCTCAGATCCATAGGCCAAAGCGAGTTTAGCCGAGGCCCGGCGGGAGGCCAAACGGCCGCCGCGGCTATGCTAAACTGAACACCGTGAAAGAGCAGCAAAAGAAGCCGATAGCAAGGCGGAGAGTGCCGTGGATATTGGGCGCTCTTGTGCTGCTGTCGTTCGTAGTGCTGGTGCTGCTGCAGACCTCGAACCTGTGGAAGGATTTCACGGTCGAGACCGCGAGCGACACATTGCTGCTTTACGCACTTTCGTCGCTCAACTTTTTCGCATTCATTATATTCGGATTCATTTTTCTCCGCTCGATATTGAAGCTGTTGAGGGAGCGGCGAGCGTTGCAGCTCGGTGCGCGGATAAAGACACGGCTGCTTATATTTTTTGCGGCGGTAAGTTTGCTGCCGATCATTGCAATGGCGGGATTTTCATTCCTGTTCATGAACCGCGCGATCGAGCGGTGGTTTACGCAAATACCGGAAAATGTTGTCCGCGAGGCGCGGCTGGTGGAGAAGCAGGCGATCGAGGACCAATCTGCTCGGCTGCACGATACGGCGGCGATGCTGGCCGCCTCGATAGGTGAAGGCGAAGTGACCTCTGAGGAGCTTGCCCGCTATGCGGAGCTGGGCAACCTGACGCATATTGAGCTGGTCGCCGCGGACGGCGGGATATTGCTTAGCAGCGGCAGGGCGAAGGTGGATGCGGACCGTGCTGAGCTCGACGCATTGCTCGCCGGTGCCCGAAGCGGACGGGCGGCGTCCCCGGCGACGGACGGGTCCCGGTATGACTTTGCGGCGGCAGCGCTGCCGGACGGCCGGCGGCTCATAATCGTACCGGAGGTGCGCTCGGGCGAAAGCGTGGGGGAAATGGTCGACAGATCGCTGCAGGAATTTGACCGGCTAAAGGACCAGCAGACGACCGTAAGGCAGCTTGGTTTTCTGACGCTGCTTGTGCTGACGTTCCTGTTGATCTTTGCATCATCGTGGATGGCGTTTTACATCGCCCGGGGACTTACCGAACCGATCAAGGCATTGGCCGAGGGGGCAGACGAGATAGCGAAGGGAAATTTGGGCCACCGGGTCGATACGGTTGCGGAGGATGAGCTGGCCTTGCTGGTCGCGGCGTTTAACGAGATGTCGGGCAGGCTGGAAGAGAACTCGGCGGAGATCCGCGAACGGCGGCGATATATCGAGACCGTGCTCGAATCGCTGCCGACGGGCGTCATTTCGGTTGATAACGAAGATCGTGTGACGACGATCAACGGCGCGGCGGTGCAGATGCTGCGGCTGGAGGACGGGCATTTCCCGGGGTACGAGATCGGCAAATTGCTGAGCCCGGAAAATCGTCCGGGCGTGGAACAACTGATAGCTCGGGCAAAGCGGATAGGACGGGCTTCTGAACAGACGGTTCTGCGACACGACGGCAACGAGACGGGTGAAGGGGCGGCCGAGTTGACCGTGGCAATTTCCGCGACGGGACTGGAGGGCGATAACGGGGCGGTGCTGGTGATAGAGGACCTGTCGGAGCTGATCGCCGCACAGCGTTCCTCCGCCTGGCAGGAGGTGGCGCGGCGGATGGCGCACGAGATCAAGAATCCGCTCACCCCGATACAGCTATCGGCCGAGCGGATCGCCAACCGGTTCGGTGCGACGCAGGAAAACGGAAATGCGGCGGACGAGATACACACGACCGACGGGCAAACGGTAAACGTCATAAAGCAGGGAACGGATACCATCCTGCGAGAGGTGCGTTCTCTGAAGGCAATGGTGGATGAATTTTCGCGGTTCGCTCGGCTGCCGGAGGCCCGGCCGGAGGCGGGCGACCTGAGCGAGATCGTCGAACAGGTGATCGAACTTTACCGGGGCCGGCTTGAGGGGGCCTGGATCGTGAGCGAACTTGCAGCGGACCTTCCTCCGGTGAAGATCGACGCCGAGCAGATGAAACGCGTTTTTGTTAATCTAATCGACAACGCGCTTGAGGCGCTCTCGGATACTGCCGACGGTGCTGTGACGGTGACGACCCGGCATGATGCCGCCCGGGACATAGTGGTTGCACAGGTTTCAGATAACGGAAAGGGCATACCGCCCGCAGATCTGCAGCGATTGTTTCAGCCGTATTTTTCGACCAAAGGACGCGGCACGGGCCTCGGCCTCGCCATCGTTCACCGCATAATCAGCGAGCATGGCGGCAAGATCAAGGTCGTGGGGAACCAGCCGAAGGGGGCGAAGTTTATTATCGAGTTGCCGGTGGCTGCCTAGCACCCCTATCGATTCGAGAAGGAGGAAGGACGAATAGAAAGGTTTCGTAAAAGCTATATAGCGTTGATGCTGCGGACCAAGTGGATCACCTATTTGGGGATCGGTTTGCTGTTTGTATTGACCATTTATGAGATGCTCCTTATTGATCTCGCGATTGGACAAATGAAGAGCATTGATCGCGATATGTTCCAAGTGTTAGCGAGACAGGGGGTAGCGATCGGGATATTCCTTGCGGCATTAGGCGTTCGAGGTTGGTTGGTGCGCAAGGGCGATGAGACAAACTATCAAAGGGTCGTCGGCTCGTGGTGGATGGTGGCTGCCTCAATTGTGATCTATCACGCTTTACATGTGAATTATCTGGAGCTTTACTGTTTCTTCTCTGGCGAGTTTTGCAGTCCGATCTTCACGCTGATCGGCCGGGCGGACTTTGTCCAATCAGCCGGTATTTTGTTTCTTTGGGTCGGCGGCGTTCGGGCCTTTTTTACGGCATTGGCCGCTGGCGTACTTACGAAACACACACTCAAATGAGTTCAGTTCTGATTGTCGATGATGAGCCCGGGATTCGCGAGACGCTTAGCGGCGTGCTCGAGGATGAGGGTTTTGAGGTGGCGACCGCCGCGACGGGCGAGGAATGCCTGGCGGCCGCGGCCGAGCGCCATTTTGCATGCATTTTGCTCGATATTTGGCTGGGCGACGGCATCGACGGGCTTGATACTTTGCAGAAGCTTCGCGAGGACGGGAGCGATGCGGCGGTCGTGATGATCTCGGGACACGGCAACATCGAGACGGCCGTAAGGTCGACAAAGCTCGGGGCGTTCGATTTTATCGAAAAGCCTTTGAGCCTGGAACGCACCGTCGTGACGGTCAAAAATGCGGTCCGCCAGCGCGACCTGGAACGCTCGAACGAGCAGATGCAGAAGGAGCTCGCGGACGAGTATGTGATGGTCGGCGATTCGGTGGCGATGCGGGCGTTAAGAAAGCAGATCGCGATCGTCGCTCCATCGGACGGCCGCGTGCTGATCTCGGGCGAGAGCGGCACGGGGAAGGAGTTGGTAGCACGGGCGATCCATGCCCAATCGAAACGCCGCGGGGCACCGTTCGTGGAGATAAACTCGGCGGCGATTCCGGAGGAACTGGTCGAATCGGAGCTTTTCGGACACGTAAAGGGCGCGTTCTCGGGTGCGGCAACGAACAAGAAGGGAAAGTTTGAGATCGCCGACGGGGCGACACTTTTTCTGGACGAGATCGGCGATATGTCGCCGCGGGTTCAGGCAAAGATGTTGCGAGTGCTGGAGGAGCAGCGGTTCGAGCCGGTCGGCAGCAACAAGCCGGTGAAGGTCGATGTGCGGGTCATTTCGGCGACGAACAAAAGGCTCGACGATCTGATCGAAAATGGGAATTTTCGTGCGGACCTGTTTTACCGGTTGAATGTGATCCCGTTTCAGATCCCGCCGCTGAGGGAAAGGCTCGAGGACATCCCGGCCCTCGTGGACCATTTCAACCGGAAATTCTCAAAGGATAACGGCAAGCGGGCAAAGACGTTCACCGACGACGCGGTCGAAGCGCTGCAGAAATATACCTGGCCGGGGAATGTTCGCGAATTGAGGAATACGATCGAGCGGGTCGTGATCATGTCGTCCAAACAGAAGATCGGCGTGAAGGACCTGCCCGAGTTCGGGAGCGTTGACGAGGCTCCGGCCTCGAGCTTCAGGTTTCCGTCCTTTAAGGCGGCGACCGATGCTTATCAGCGGGAATTCATACTGCACAAGCTCGCCGAACACGAGGGCAGCGTGAGCAAGGCCGCCGAGGAGATGGGCGTCGACCGAAGCCATCTTTACCGGCGGATGAAGAGCCTGGGTATCCAGCAGCGCTGATCCGACGCTGTCGAAAAAATATTGACAGGGGCTCGGCCGCCGCTCTACCATCGAACCATCACTCCTATGAGGTTTCGTCGTCTCACATTCCTATTTTTCGTTTTTGCGCTCGTGGGCGCCGCTCCGCAGGCCTACGGCAAAGAACAGTGGACGAGCGTCCGTTCAAAGAATTTCTATCTCGTGGGCGATGCGTCGGAAAAAGAGCTCACACGAGCGGCAAAGAACTTTGAGGAATTTCGGGAGGCACTCACCCGGCTGTTTCCGACGCTGCGGTTCAACTCACCCGTTCCGATCACGGTCATCGTCTTTAATAACGAAAAGTCTTTTAAGCCGTTCAAGCCGCTCAACGAACAGGGCAAGCCAACCGAATGGACCGCGGGATATTTTCACCCGCGCGAGGATGCGAATTATATCGTGATGTCGGCCGACGGGGATCGGCAGCAGGTTTATAAGATCATCTTTCACGAGTATTTCCATTTTGTCGCAAAAAACACTTTCGGCAGGTCGCAGATGCCTCCCTGGCTAAACGAGGGGCTTGCCGAATATTATGATTCGACCGAGATCGCAGGTTCCGACCGCGTTCGGGTCGGCAATCTCAACAACAACCATCTATACACGCTGCGAAACAACCGGCTGATCCCGCTGGACGAGTTTCTAGCTTACGATCATTACACGCTGAATCGGCAAAAGGGTCATGGGGCAAATATCTTCTATGCACAGTCTTGGGCCTTTATGCACTTTTTGATACATGGCAACGGCGGGGCGAGGGCCCCGCTTGTCAATCGGTATCTGAATGCAGTGATGCAGGGCTCAGACGCAGCCGAGGCGTTTCCCAAGGTGTTCGGAAGCTCCACTGCGTAGATCGATGAGGAGTTTCGCCGGTACATAAACCGCAATTCTTACACCGCGGTCGAGATCAGGTTGAGAGAGCCCTTGGCAAGTTATGACACATTTCCGACAGCGAGATTGGCGAATGCCGATGCAAAGGCGATATTGGGCGATTGATGGCGGGCCTGCAGCGGGTGTCGGAGGCTGAAGCGCTGCTGAAAGAGGCACTGGCCCAGGATGCGGACCATTCATTTGCGAACAGCACGCTCGGTATGATCCGTATGAACGAGCGGCGGTTTACGGAGGCGGGGGAGTTGATGCGCCGCGCGGTCAAAAGCGGAGCCTCGAGCCATCTGGCCCATTATCGTTACGCATATCTACTCTCGAGAGAGCGGATGGACGGCAATGGTTTCGTCACGCAATTCCCGGCCGAAGTCGCGGCCGAGATCCGCGAACGGCTTCGGCACGCTATCAAGCTCGATCCCGGTTTCCCGGAAAGTTACCGGCTGATGGGATTTGTGAGCCTGGTAAATAATGACGAATTGGACGAATCGATAGAATTTCTAAACACCGCGTTGCGGCTGGCGCCGGGCAACGAATATTACAAGCTAGATCTTGCCGAACTCTACGCCCGCAAAGGAGATTTCGAACGGGGCCGGACTATGGCGACCGCGGTGCGCGCCGGTGCTCCGGATGATTCCGTCCGGCAGCATGCAAGGTATGTGATCGAGCGGATCGCCCAACTACAATCGATCGCCCGCTCAAGCGGAGACCGCTTCGCCATCGTGTCAGGGCCCCCGCCGACCGAGGAAGAGATCGAAGAAAAGCTGAGAACCCATCGTATCGCTCAGCTTAACCGGTCGATCGCAAAACCCGAGGCCGGCCAGAAGCGAGTTCTCGGGCTTTTGACCAAAGCGGAGTGCCGCGAACAGACACCGGTCTTTACAGTTGAGATCGACGGTGGCGTGATCCGGCTGAGTGCGCCGGACCTTGAAGCGGTCACCTTGCGTACTTACGTAGAGACCAAGGGGCAAAAGATCGGCTGTGAGGCTATAGCCGCACCGCTTCGGTCGGTGATAGTTTATGAACCCGGCGGCGAGGAAGGTATTGACGGCAGAATGATCTCGCTCGAGGTGGTTCCCGAGGAATTCGAGTTCACCCCTTAAAAAAGCCCCGGGCCCTGCGGCCCGAGGCATTTATTTAATTCTGCGAAGAGCCTACTTCTTCGGAGCTTCGGCAAATCCACGTTTGATCATCAGAGCCTCGACCTCGGGATCGCGGCCGCGGAACTCGCGGTATGCGTCGGCCGGGTCCATCGTGTTGCCCACTGAAAAGACATACTTAACCAATCGGCCGCCGACTTCGCGGTCGTAGGGCCCTTTGCCCTCGGTGAAGGCACCGTAGGCATCCGCCGTGATCACGTCAGACCACAAATAGCTGTAGTAGCCCGCCGAATAGCCGTCGCTGCCGAAGGCGTGAGCGAACTGCGGCGTGCGGTGTCGCATAACGATCTCTTTTGGCATTCCGAGATCGGCAAGCGTTTCGCGTTCGAACTTGTCAGGATTGATCTTCGTCGCTCCGGCCAGGTGCAGCTTCATATCGACAAAGGCACTGGCAAGATACTCGACCGTGGCAAAGCCCTGGTTGAACGTCGAAGCATTCTTGATCTTATCAACCAACGCCTGCGGGATCGGCTTGCCCGTTTGGTAATGCACCGCGTACTTTTGCAGAACCTCGGGGGTTGCGAGCCAGTGTTCGAGGAGCTGCGAAGGAAACTCGACGTAATCTCGCGGCACGGCCGTACCCGAGAGCGAAGGATAGGTCACGTCCGACGAAAGCCCGTGCAGGGCATGGCCGAATTCGTGGAACATCGTCACGGCATCATCCCAGGAAATAAGCACTGCCTCGCCGGGACGGGGCTTGACGAAGTTGGAGTTATTGCTGACCAGGGTGGTTACTTCGCCGTCCATCCGCTGCTGCGACCGATAGGCCGTCATCCATGCCCCGGACCGCTTGCCCTCGCGTGCGTAGGGGTCGAAATACCATAGGCCGATGTGCTTTCCGCTCGTTTTGTCCTTTACCTCCCAGACGGTGACGTCGGGATGAAAGACCGGAACGCCCTTCGCCGGGGTGAACGAGAAATTAAAGACCTCGCCGGCGACCCAGAACATCGCCTCGCGGATCTTGTCGAGCTGAAGGTATTGCTTGACCTCGTTGGCGTCGAGGTCGTAGCGGTCCTTGCGGACCTTTTCCATATAGAATCGGTAATCCCACGGCTCGATAGTGATCTTGGAGCCTTCGCGATCGGCGAGTGCCTGCATATCGGCGACCTCTTCGCGAACCCGGGCGACTGCCGGGGTCCAGACGGCCTCGAGCAGCTCCATCGCGCGTTCGGGCGTTTTTGCCATCGCGTTCTCGAGCCGCCAATGGGCGTGCGTCTGATAGCCGAGGAGCTTGGCTCGTTCGGCACGAAGCTGAAGGATCTCAGTGATGGTGGTGTTGTTGTCGTTCTTGTCTCCGTTATCGCCGCGATCAACGAACATACGCCAGACCTTTTCGCGAAGCCCTCGATCCTCTGCATAGGTCAGAAAGGGGTCTACCGACGAGCGGGTGTTGATGACGATCCAAGCATCCTTGATGCCCTTGGATTCGGCAGCGGCTTTGGCGGCATCTTTATAGCTCTGCGACATACCGGCAAGGCCGGCCTCGTTTTTGATCTCGACATAAAGGCCGCCCTCGTCACGAAGCAGGTTTTGATTGAACGTGGTAAAAAGCTGGGCGAGCCGCTGATTAATTTCGGAAAGCCGGGACTTGTCCTTGGCGTCGAGCCGTGCACCGGCCCTGACAAAATTGGTGTAACGGACCCAGGTTAATCGCTGCTGTTCCGGTGTAAGCTTGGCTTTTTCCGGTGAGTTATAAACGGCTTCGATACGCTCAAACAGCGCCTTGTTCTGCGTGATCTTGTCGGAAAGGGCAGCGAATTTCGGCGCCATCTCGCGTTCGACGTCGGCGAACTCGGGTGAGTTCATGTTCGAGACCCACACGTAATAGACGCTGTCGACACGGTCGAGCTTTGAACCCGCACGTTCGAGTGCGGCGATCGTGTTTTCGAAGGTCGGAGCCTCATTATTATTGGCGATGGCTTCGATCTCGGCGAGCTGCTCGGCCATCGCTTCTTCCAAAGCCGGCTTGAAATCCGCGATCTTTACCTTATCAAACGGCGGGACGCCGCCGTACGGGCCGGTCCAATCGGCGGTGAGCGGGTTGGCCGCCTTGTCATCCGAAGCTGCCGCGGCAGGGAATTGGTCTGTTGACATATGTAAAATTGCGCCGGCCGCCAGCGTAAGAGCAAGAGTAAGGGCGACGCGCCATCCATTATTGAACATTAGATTCTCCTTGTAAAAGCTCCTCCCGGGCAGGGTGAGACCGCCGAGGATGTTAAAGCTTTGATGCGAACAGAAGAGTATATCGTTTATAGCTAAATGGTAACAACGGGAATCGCTTGAGGCGTAAGTTAATCTTGCTCGGACGGGCGCGGTGACTACAAAACTGTAGTATGGCGTTCTGCCTACTACAAATATGTAGTACATTCATGATATTGAAAATATTACTACGTGCGTAACATCTGGTATCTGAAGCACTTATCGCTTCGGACCAAAAGGCACACTGATTGCAGGTATCTCGGGCAGCTATATCTCTTATTTCAAACACAGAAATCTATGAACGCAAAAAATGTATTGCATTATGCATCTGATCAGGATGCGAAGTTTGTTTCGGTGAGGTTCACGGACCTGCCGGGGGCATGGCACCACCTGACGTATCCGATCGAGATGCTGACGGAAGATGCTTTTGAGGACGGATTCGGTTTTGACGCGTCGAGCCTGAGGGGCTGGGCTGCGATCAACGAATCGGACATGCTGCTCGTTCCGGACCCGGAGAGGTTCTGGATGGACCCGTTCACCGACGAGCCGACGCTGTGCCTGATAGCAAACGTCGTCGAACCGATCACGAAAGAGGGTTATGGGCTCGATCCGCGTTCGGTGGCGGTACGGGCCGAAAGCTATCTTAGGTTTACCGGCCTTGCCGATACGGTCTATGTGGGGCCCGAGGCGGAGTTCTTTGTCTTTGACAACGTCGAGTATCACAACGACGCCCAATCGGCGGGATTTACCGTAGATTCGGAAGAAGGGCACTGGAACAGCCGCCGCCGAGGTAACCAGGAGAATCCGAATAACGGATACCACATCCGGCCCAAAGAGGGATATGTTCCCGTCGCACCGGCGGATACGCTGATCGATCTGCGGAATCACATATCGCTGATGCTGGGCGAGGTGGGCATAAACGTTGAATGCCACCATCACGAAGTGGCGACGGCCGGGCAGTGCGAGATCGATTTTCGCTTTGCGAATATGCTGCACACCGCCGATAACCTGATGCTGTTCAAGTACATCGTCAAGAACACGGCGTCGGCTTACGGCAAGACGGCGACCTTTATGCCGAAGCCGCTCTATGGCGACAACGGTTCGGGGATGCACGTTCACCAATCGTTATGGAAGGACGGCGAGCCGCTGTTTGCGGGAGATCAATATGCAGGGCTGTCGGAGATGGCGAAGTTCTACATCGGCGGGCTGCTGAAGCACGCACCGGCGCTGGTCGCGTTTGCGGCTCCGACGACGAACAGTTATAAGCGGCTGGTGCCGGGCTTTGAGGCACCGGTCAACCTGGCGTACTCGGCCCGCAACCGCTCGGCTGCGGTTCGTATTCCGATGTTCTCGTCGTCACCAAAGGCGAAGCGGCTGGAATTCCGCCCGCCGGACCCGAGCTGCAACCCTTATATCACGTTCGCGGCGTTGCTGATGGCGGGCTTGGACGGGATCCAGAATCGCATCGACCCGGGCGATCCGCTCGATAAGGACATTTACGATCTTCCGCCGGAAGAGTTGGCAAATGTCCCGTCGCTGCCGGGTACTCTGGACGAGGCGTTAAAGGCGCTTGAGGACGATAACGAATTCCTGCTCAAGGGGGATGTCTTCACTCCGCTGATGATCGAACGCTGGATCAAATATAAGCGGGACAAGGAGATAACCCAGCTAAGGCTGAGGCCGCACCCGCTGGAGTTTTCGATGTACTATGACGTTTAGTTGGGCTTGATCGAGACGAGAAGCGGGCTGCGGGGCCCGCTTTTCTTTTTTGACGGTGACGAATACAGTATCATTGGAATAATGAGATCAGAATGTTCAACGAATGGCCGCTTGGGCCTGATGACGGTGTTAGCGATCGCGATCGTGACGGCGATAGCCGCCGGGTGCAGCACGACGAGCGGTTCCGGGAATACGGAAACGGGCAACAATGCCGGCCAGCCGGCGGCAAATTCTGCACCGGCCAGGCCGGCGACATCGGCGAATCCGGACGGAAGTGTCCCCGAAGCGTTAAACGTACCCGCGAGCGAAGTTAACACGGGATCAGATGCGCCGATGACGGTATCGGAATTGGCGAATCGGAAACGAGAACGGATGGGTGATGCAGCGGCCCGCAACGAGAACCTGCCCCCGGTAAAGCCCGTCAAGCGGCCGGCGCCGGACAATTCGGAATATTGGTCGACGCTGACGGATGTCGCACGGGAATACCGCGAATTTAAGAACAACCCGCAGATCAAGCAGGTCGTGCGGGTGAATGATGGCACTAACTCAGTACTTCAAATACACTTGAAAAACGGAAGGGTGGTCGAAAGGCCGGGCGATCAGGTTCGCAATTTTGCGAACGAGTCGGTGAATACCTTTATTACTCTTGCGGGCCTTAAACCGCCGGCGGTGTCCCAGCCGGCCCAAGGCGAGGCGGTCGATAACCCGGACAAGAAGCGGGAGAAAAGTACGCGGCCATAAGGCATAACGAATGCGTAAATTGTTGTATAATTCAAAGCGATGGAAAAGCACACCGTCATATGTCCATGCTGCGAGGCCAAGCTAACCGTCGATGCACAGACGGGGGCTTTGCTCGCGCATGAGGAAAAGAAAAAGGCGGTGGCATCGTTCGATGCATTGAAGGAAGAAGTTTCGAAGCAGAAGGAGCTTCGCGAGCAGCTCTTCGCCCAGGAAATGTCGTCGATGAAGGACCGCGAACGGCTGTTGGAAGAGAAATTTCAGGAGGCCCTGAAACGGGCAGACAAGAACGATAAAACGCCATTCAAAAATCCGCTGGATCTGGATTAGCGGATCACCCCTAAGAGCGAAAATATGACAGGAACCGTAACCGCTATCGGGCCGGCGGCCGAGGCTAAGGAGCGTCTGATCGTTGCGCTGGACGTTGACAGCGCCCATCGGGGACGCGAGTTGGTTGCCGAACTGCGGGACACTGTCGGTGCGTTCAAGATCGGGATGCAGCTTTTCACCGCGGCGGGCCCCGATCTCGTACGGGAACTTTCGGCAGACGGGGTGCGGGTCTTTCTGGACCTGAAATTCCACGACATACCGAACACTGTCGCTCGAGCGGGTGTTGAAGCCGCCCGGCTCGGCGTCTGGATGTTTAATGTACATGCCGCCGGCGGTGCCGAGATGATGAAGCGGACGGTTGCGGAGGTTGACGACGCGTGTGAGCGAGAGGGCCTGCAGCGGCCGCTGATCATCGCGGTGACCGTGCTGACCAGTTCCGACGGCTCCACGCTCAGTGAAACCGGCATCGATTCGGGCCCCGAGGAGCAGGTCATAAGGCTCGCGCGGCTCGCAATGAATTCGGGGTTGGACGGGGTAGTCGCTTCTCCGTTGGAGGCTCGAGCGATCAGAAAAGCCATCCCGGACCGCGATCCGGTCATCGTAACTCCGGGCGTAAGGCCCCATTTTGCAACGATGGACGATCAAAAGCGTGTAATGACTCCGGGCGAGGCCGTGGCGGCGGGTTCGGACTTTATCGTCGTCGGCCGTCCGATAACCGGAAGCGACAATATTCGGGCTGCGGCGGAAAAGATCGTTACAGAGATCGAGAACAATTTAGGACCCTCTAATTAGATCCAGCACGTGAAAAGTTTTAACAAGCCGATCATATTTTTCGCCGCTATAGTGATGGCCTTATCACTCGCCATTGGTGCCCGAGGCCAGCAAGCGGGGATGTTTCGCGTCGGCGAAAAGCTGACCTACACGATTTCGATCGACAGTTTTGATGAAGCGGCCTTTGCCGAATTCTATGTCGTTTCGGCGGGCAAGCTGGGTGAAAGGGATGCGATCGAGATCAGGTCTAAGTTTCGCACGCTGAACTTTGCGAGCGCAGCATTTTATATGGTGGATGAGACGCGGACGACGTTTGCGTCGCCTGAGACCGGCCTTCCCATCTATTCGAAAAAGGAAGAGCTTAGCGCGGGGCTGCCGAAGGTTCGGGTTGCGGACCATCAAACCGTGCCGGCGGTGGGCCATGACTTGAACACCGTGATCTACGCCATCCGTTCGGGCGGGGCGGCGGGGTCGTTTACCCTGACCGAATTTGACCAAACATACAGCGTGACGTTTCAGACGACGGGGACTGAGCGGGTGAGCACGGCCGCGGGTGAATTCGACATCTCGATCGTGAGCATTCAAAGCGAGTTTTTGATGGAGCGCGGCATTCGCGACCTGCAATTGGGGATCTCGTCAGACCTGCAGCGGATCCCGGTGAAGGTGAGCTTTGCCACGGAAAAAGGGAATTTTCGCGGCGTTATCTCGGGGATAAGGATCGTTGAGCCGATCCCTGATCCGGAGGTGCTGCCGACACCGGCCGCCACGCCGCTGCCGACACCGGCCGCGACGCCCGCACCGACACCGGCGCCGTATCTGCCGAATCAGCCGCTCGCTACAACACTGCCGTTCGTGCTCGGCGAAACGCTCGAGTACAGCATCTCTATGGGCGGGGCCGAGATCGGACGGGCAAGGTTCCGTGTAGATCGACGGGATCAGTTCACCGGGAGGGACGCGCTGCTGCTTTCAGCGACCGTAACGCCGTTTGGCCCGGGGGCTGCCTATTTTGCAGCGGGCGATTCAATGCAAGTGTGGGTAGATCCGGAGACCCTGACACCGATCAGTTCCACCATAAAGGCGGCGGGGCCCTTGAGCATCTTTAATTCGACGGCAGTTTTCGATCCGTCGACGAGCATCATCACCGTTAACGGCGTTGAAAGAATTGACGGCCCTGTGGGGACTCACTCGGTGCTTTCGCTGCTATACGCGATGCGTTCTTTTAACCTTAAACCGAGCCGCGATTCGAACGCCCCTGTTAACGACACTCGCGTGGCGGTCTTCTGGGGCGGCCGGACGTCGGTCTTTGTGCTCCGCCCGTCTGATGCAGAGATCATCGACAGGGAAGGGGCAAATCTTCCCGCACAACTCGTGAATATCAATCCTAACCATCCCCAACTCGATCAGTTGATGCCAAGGGTTTGGCTCGGCAATACATTGCAGCGGGTGCCGCTCCGCGTGGCCCTGGGCCAATATCAGCTTGATCTGGTATCGACGGCAGTGGTCGCCCCGAAATAAATAATTACGACCTTCCTTTTTTCTCAGGAATAGCTATCTTTGCGCCCTAATTGAAATTGAAATCAATTTTCAACTAGGATACAATCTCCTTTGCACCCGAACGCGACAAAACGATTCAAGATGGCCGTCAAGAGGTCCGAAAACGGACGCGGGCCGCGTTTTACTATTCAGGCGTGATGACAATGACATTAGCTGAACTACCGGCCGGGCACCGTGCCCGCGTCATAAGCATAAGCGGACAGGACAGGATCTCGACAAGGCTCAAAGAGATGGGGGTCGTTCCGGGCGTCGAGGTGACCGTCGTAAAATCCGCCCCGTTCGGCGACCCGCTTCAACTGCGGCTGCTTGGTTATAATCTCGCCGTTCGCCTAAGTGAGGCCCGTGCGGTTTCTGTCGAGGAGGTACTCTCCTAAGCACGGAGCGAAATGGACGGTAAGAACTCATCCTTAGATCTCCCGACGATCGCGATCGCGGGGAACCCGAACGCGGGCAAGACCACGCTTTTTAACGCATTAACAGGCCTCAAGCATAAAGTCGCCAACTACCCGGGTGTCACGGTCGAACGCAAATCGGGGACGATCATTCACGACGGAGCGCCGATCCGCATCATCGATCTGCCGGGGCTTTACAGCCTGGACGCCTCATCGATAGACGAACAGATCGCGCGAGAGGTGCTGACCGGAAGTCTCGATTCAGAGACCCGCCCTGACGCCGTTATCGCCGTCGTCGATGCCACCAACCTCGAACGGAACCTTTACCTCGTCACCCAGATCCTGGAACTTAAGATCCCGATGGTGATCGCTCTGACGATGATCGATGTGCTGGAGAAGCGAAAGCACGCACTCGACATCGGAAAGCTTTCGCGGATGCTCGGCGTACCTGTGATCGAGGTAAATTCGAAATCGGGGCGGGGTATGAAAGAGCTGGCCGCTGCGGCGTACCGCGCAGTTGGCACCGAAGCCAAGATGCCGCGGCTACTCGAGGCTGCGGGTGAGGCGGGCGACAACCGGATCTTTGGCAGGTACAAGTTTATTTCAGACGTCGTACAGGCGTCGATCATCCATTACGACCGCGATGCTCATCGGGTGTCAGACAAGATCGACTCTGTTCTGACCCATCGGTTCTGGGGCCTTGCGGTCTTGATCGGGCTCCTGCTGTTGATCTTTCAAGCTATCTTTTCATGGGCAGCTCTCCCGATGGACCTGATGGACCAAGGGTTCGGAGCGCTGGGCGATGCGGTGCGGAGCGCAATGCCCGAAGGGATGCTCACGGACCTGCTCGTTGACGGCGTGATCGCCGGTGTGGGCGGCATACTCATCTTTCTCCCTCAGATCCTGCTCTTGTTCCTGTTTATCTCGATCCTGGAAGACACGGGATACATGGCCCGGGCGGCGTTCCTGATGGACAAGCTGATGAGCCGCGTCGGGCTGCACGGCAAGGCGTTTTTGCCGCTGATCAGCAGTTTTGCGTGTGCGATACCGGGCATCATGGCCACCCGGACGATCGAGGACCACCGAGACCGTTTTGCGACGATAATGATCGCGCCTTTCATGAGCTGTTCGGCGAGGCTGCCGGTGTATACGCTGATGATCGCGGCATTTTTCAGCGGGCAGATGATCTTTGGCTTTATATCGCTGGGAGCAGTGATAATGCTCGCGATGTATGCTTTGGGGATAGTTGCGGCGGTCGTCGTGGCATCGATCCTGAAGCGGACGCTGCTAAAGGCGCCGGCACCGCCATTTCTAATGGAGCTCCCTCCGTACCGAATGCCTTCGGTGCGGACAGTGCTCACTAACATGCTCGAGCGTGCATGGCTTTTTGTTAAGCGGGCGGGCACGGTGATCCTGGCTATCTCGATAATACTCTGGGCGCTGGCATATTTTCCGCGTGAGGCTCCGCCGGCAAATGCCGACGAGACCGCGGCGGAAAGCACACAGCTTGAGAACAGTTATGCGGGGCAGCTCGGGCATGCGATCGAGCCGGCGATCCAGCCGCTTGGTTTCGATTGGAAGATCGGCGTGGCATTGATCGCAAGTTTTGCCGCAAGGGAAGTTCTGGTCTCGACGCTGAGCATTATCTATAATGTGGGCAGCGACGCGACCGAAGAGTCGGAAACCCTTGTCTCGGCTATTCGCGACGCAAAGCGCCCGGACGGCACAACGGTTTGGACGCCGCTCACGGCCGTCACTTTAATGGTCTTTTTCGTTCTGGCGATGCAGTGTATGTCCACGGTGGCGGTTGTCCGGCGTGAGACGAACTCGTGGCGATGGACGCTGTTTATGGTCGGATATATGACCGCGCTCGCTTATGCTGCGGCGTTCGTAACGTATCAGGGCGGGAAATTGCTCGGTTTCGGATAGTATGCAAACGGTTATAGTCATCGCGATAATTGCGGCGGCCGCGGCATATGCGGCGGTGGTAGTCGCGCGCCGGGTGCGGTCATTCGCGCCCACGGAAAAATGTTCGGATGATTGCGGCTGTTCGGCGGGCGGCGGCAAAAAGGCCTGAGCTTTGACCACGGATGACAGATTTCTGACCGACGGCGTTCGAGCGATGTTTCTCTCGACGCTTTTCTTTGCTCTCGCAAACGTATTTGTAAAACAGGTCTCGCACATTCCGGCGATGGAGGTCGTTTTCTTTCGCTGCGCTATCGGTGCGGTTTTCTGTTTTTGGGGCCTTCGCCGAGCGGGCGTTACGGACCTGATGGGCTCCAACAAAAAGATCCTGTTTTGGCGTGGAGCTTTCGGCACCAGTGCGCTGTTCTTGTTCTTTACGACGCTGCAGAACATACCGCTTGCATCGGCGATGACGCTACAATATCTTTCGCCGATCTTTACGAGCGTGATCGCGATCTTTGTCTTGAGCGAAAGCGTACGTGCATTGCAGTGGCTGTTCTATGCAGTGGCCTTTGCCGGAGTGATGTTCATTCACCAGTTCGACACGCGGGTGTCGCTGTTCTTTCTGATAATGGGAATCACGTCGGCTTTCTTTTCGGGCGTAGCGTATAACCTGGTGAGAACGCTCAGGGGGAAGGAGCATCCGTTGACCGTCGTGCTGCACTTTCAGCTTGTCGGGATGGTGGCGGGAGCTGTTTTCTCGATCTTCAATTGGGAGACGCCATCGGGCTGGGACTGGGCACATCTGCTGATGGTCGGGCTGCTTTCGCAGGCAGGGCAGATCTTTTTGACAAACGCGCTGCAGAAAGAGCGGGCGGCGAGCGTTTCGATCATTAACTATTCCGGCCTCGTCTATGCACTTCTGATAGGGTGGTTCGTCTTCGGCGAAGCTCAGCCTGCGGCCTCGCTGGCCGGAATGGCGATGGTCATAGTCGGCGTCGTTGCCAGCATCATTTATAATAATCGCAGGCCGGCGACGTCACAGGTCGAGGCAACTTGAATATGAAGAGCGAGATCATGGCAATGGTCCTCACGGCGAGCGATTCGCGAAAGATGGGCGACGATCTTTCGGGGTCGACGCTGGTCGGGCTGCTGCTGGGCATGGGAGCGACGGTCCACGAACGGCTGATAGTCGCAGACGACCTCGACGTGCTCCGCAATACGCTGGTCTCGCACGCCGATCGGGACGATATAAACCTGATCATCACCACGGGCGGGACCGGGTTTTCTCCGCGGGACAATACGCCGGAAGCGACCCGCGCAGTTATCGACCGCGAGGCACCGGGGATAGCCGAGGCGATAAGACGCGAAACCGCAAAGAAGGCGCCGATGGCGATGCTTTCGCGCGGCATCGCGGGGATCCGAGGGAGCACGCTGATCGTCAACCTGCCCGGCTCGCCAAAGGCGGTAAAAGAGTGTTTTGACGTGATCAGGCCCGTGCTGCAGCATGCGGTCGATCTTTTGAACGAGCACACCGAGCACGGGCCGGAGAAATAGAGTTAACGGGGAACCGACGCGTTGATGAACGCGGCCATATCCCGCTTTAGTTTCTTCAGCGAATCGACGTCGATGTACATCATGTGCCCCGCCTCGTAGTACGCAGTGGTGATGTTGCGCCTGATTTCCGGTTCTAGATTCATTGAGGACATCGTGTAATCGGCGGCGAAGTAGGGCGTTGCCATGTCATAGTAGCCCGAGGCCAGAAAGACCTTCATATACGGATTTTTCCGCATCGCGCTTGAGAGCGACTGCGTTGTATCCGCCCAGCCGTTGTTCGTGTTCCAATTCCAGGGCGAGGTGATGCCGCCGCCAAGGATGTAGTATTCGAGGTCGGAGTGAAATTTGAGCTCGCGTCGAACATAGTCGTTGAACGTCGCCGTGTAAGGCGGACGGATGGCGGTCATGCTCGGGTCGAACTCGGGGCCCGAGCCTCCCGAATCGCGGTCGAAACCGAGAAAGCGGCTGTCGAGTCGGCCGGTCGTGCGGCGGCGATCCCGCAAAAGCTCTTTGTTGAATTCGCCGAGCTCGACGCGGAAGTTCTGATTCTCGACAAAGGTGCGGGACAGGCCGGTCAATGCAGAAAAACGGGTAGCCAGGCGGTCTTTCTCCTCGGCGGAGAGGCGGTCGATGCGGAGCAATGCCGGGGCATACTGATTGGCTGCAAAATCCTCCGCGGCGCGAAGAACATCCTGCAGAGGCCGCTGCTGCCACTCGGCGGGCAGAGCTTTGTGATACCACGCTGTCGCCGCGTATGAGGGGAAGATCATGACGAGCGGCATGTCGTTGTTATTTGCAAAACGGATCGTTTGGAAATTTGTCACCATCGAAACAAGAGCGACGCCGTTGAGGCCGATGCCGCGTTCGAAGAGGTGATTTGAAAGCCCCGCGACACGCGTCGTGCCATAGCTTTCGCCTACGAGGAACAGGGGCGAGGCCCAACGTTCGTTGCGGCCGAGGTACATCCTGATAAACTCGCCGGTCGATTCGATATCGCCGTTGACCGAGAAGAATTTTGATGCGAATTCGTCCTTGGAGGCACGGGAATAGCCAGTGCCGATGGTGTCGACGAAGACCAGATCGGTCAGGTCGAGCCAACTGTCCGGGTTGTCGACGAGTTGATATGGCGGCGGAGGCATGCGCCCGTCGTCGAGCATCTTTGCCCGCCGCGGTCCGAGCGCACCGAGATGCAGCCATACGGACGCCGATCCCGGGCCGCCGTTGAATGAGAACATCAGCGGGCGCCGTGAAGGATCGGCAACGCCGTCGAGCGTGTAGGCCATATAAAAGATACGGCCCTCGGTAACGCCCGTGCGGGCGTTATTGATCGGCATGTGGCCCGTCGTGACGGTGTAATTAAGCTGACGGCCGCCCACGTTCGCGGAATGGCGCGTCACGACGGGCGGTTCGTCCTTGATCGGCGCCGCCGGCGCGGGAGACGGGCTCGCTTCCGGCCGGGCCTGTGCCGCGGCCGAAAACGCCAACAGTGCTGTGACGAAGATAGATGCGATTATTTTCATCTTACGGTCTCACTAACGACGGCACCGTTGATGATGGTGCCGATGCAATGGGTTGTGTATTCGAACGGGTCGCCGTCGTACATCGCGATATCCGCGTCCTTTCCGACAGCGATCGAACCGATCCGGCTATCAAGGCCGAGAATGCGCGCGGCGTCGATGGTGATCGATGCCAGCGCATCACGGCGTGACAGGCCGTAAGCGGTGGCGACGCCGGCTTCGAAGAGGACTACACGGGTCTTCGGGACATAACCCTCATATCCGCTTTGGAGCGCGAAAGGAATGCCTGCGTCCTTCAGCTTCCTGGCGGTTGCCATCGAAGCAGACTCGCGGTCGCCGCCGGCGCGTGCCATCGTCGGGTGGAGAATGACCGGGAAGCCCGACGCCTTGATCTCATCGATGACCATCGGAGCCTCAGCGGCACCATCTAAGACGATGCGGATATTGAATTCCTTGGCGATGCGAAGTGCGGTCATTATGTCCTGTGCCCGCTCGGCGGTGATCAGCAGCGGGACCTCCCGCTTCATCACCTGCATAAGAGCAACGGATCTCAGATCGGTAGGCGGCTCTTTCTTATCGAGATTCTCGCGAGCTTTGATCAGCTCGGAACGGAGCATCGCTGCCTGCTTGGCACGTGTGCCCGGCGAGCGGCCCTGGCCGGCCATTGCGGACTGGCCGAGCGTAGCAGCGATCATTGCCGTGGGAACGATCGTAGCCTGGTCGACATTATTGCCGGTGGTTTTCGCCACCATCGTCTGGCCCGAGATCAGGGCAGAGGGTTGATGGCCGGTGTGAATGGTCGTGACGCCGAACTCGCGGAGCCACTCGACGAGCTTTTCCTGTGCGTTATAGGCATCGATGGCACGGAGTTCCGGCTGGATCGTCGCTCCGCCGTCGAGGGCCATCTGGTCGTGCGGCTGGTTGAGATAGCCATTGAGGCCGACGACGGTGTGGGCGTCGATCAGGCCGGGTGTGACCACCTTCGCGTTCATTACGCGGTAGTTCGACGGGATATTAATGCTTGAGGCGGGGCCGACGGCCTCGATCTTGCCGTTGTTGATTAGGACGACGCCGTCGGTGATCGGGTCACCGGACATGGTCCAGACCGTCTCGCCCCGAACGGCGATCTGCGCCGAGGCCGCCGCGGCGAACAGCAAGAGGAAAAACGATGCGAATGTTAAACGTGTCGACATTTTATTTAGTGAATGCATTACTGGCCACCTCCCATATCTCCGTCAAAGCAATCGAGGTGGACAAGCTGGTCGTTGGTGGCGCCAAAGCCGCCGACGGCGATCAGATAGTCATCCGGGTCGCTGCGGTCAAAGACCTTTTTGCCGTCGACCCAGGTCTCAAGCACGTTGGTGTAAACGCTGAGCGGGTCGCCCGACAGCACGATGATGTCGGCGTCCTTGCCGGCTTCGAGCGAGCCGACCCGGTCGCCGAGGTCGAGCATCTTGGCGCCCGCCATCGTTAGAGCATAAAGGGCCGCATCGCGGGACATACCCGCTCTAACGGCCAAACCGGCTGAGCGGAGGAATAGCCGGGAATCCGTGATGTAATCGTCGGTGTGGAAGCCGACGGGGGCGCCTGCTTTTTCGAGCGCGGCGCCGTTCTCAAAGCTTATATCGGCGGTTTCGAGCTTGCCGCCCGGGGAATCGATGAAGATGATGGAGGACGGGGCACCGGATGCCGCGATCTCATCTGCAACCTTCCATGCCTCGGAGACGTGCTGCAGCACGATGCGGAAGCCGAACTCTTTCTGCAGGCGAAGCGCCGTCAGAATGTCATCGTGGCGATGAGTGTGGAAATGCACCACCCGCTTGCCGTCGAGAGCCTCGACAAGGGCCTCCATTCCCAGGTCTCGGGCGGGAAGTTTTGACTTGTCGTCCCCCGCCTTTTCGATCTTTTCCTTATATTCGCGGGCCTTGATGAACTGAGCGCGGACCAGTGCGGCGGATTTAGCACGCGTGCCGGGGAAGCTGCCGCCGCCCGAGCGGATCGGGTTTGTGCCGTTGGCAAACTTTATCCCGCCCATATAATTGTTCGACGCGTCGAAGATGAGCAGATCGTCGACCGTCCGGGCATCGTCACGAAGCTTGATATACAGCGTTTGGCCGCTGTCCAGATGGCCGGAACCGGGCATAACGTTAACGGTCGTGATGCCGCCGGTTTGAGCCCGTTGGAGGCTCGACGAACGAACGTTGAGCGAATCAAGGATGCGGGCGTCGGGCTGGATCGGGCCGGAGCCGTCAGCACCCGATCCGCCGCCGATATGGCTGTGCGTATCGACCAGGCCCGGCATTATCATCTTGCCGGACATGTCGTGGACCACCGCCCCGGCGGGTACCTGTACATTGCTGCCGACGGCGACGATCTTGCCGTCGCGAATAACTATGGTGCCGCGTTCGATCGGCTGGCCGACGATGGGAATGATGCGGGCGTTGGTAAATGCTGTCGCCTGCGACTGCCCGTAAGCGGGTAGCGCAAAGAGCGCCAACACGGCGATTCTCAGAATATTTTTTGTCATCTAAAATTCCTCGGTCTGCGGAACAGAGTGAGTGGTGTATTGATAAATTGCAACGAAATGGTATCTCTGTCAAGAATCTACGCACGAAATCGTCAGGCGGCGGGGGAGAAAGATGGGCCCGGCAACCTCAGAGATCGGCGTAAATAATAATTAGTAAAGAACTTATATAGGAATGCAAAGATTTGTAAACCGCGTGGCACGGCGGTTGAGTTATCAATCCGCAGAAAAAACGTATTTGGGGGGACATTATGCTTACAAAGAAATTAGCAATATTCGCGATCATCTTCACATTTGTCGCGACAATGGCCGTGCCTGAGGCATTTGGGCAGACGCGCCGCAAGAAGAAAAAGTTTCCGGGCCTGGCGACCAATATCGCTATTGTGGCGGGTGGAACCGCGGCCGGAGCCTTGATCGGCGGCCGAAAGGGCGCAGCGATCGGTGCGGGCGCGGGATTGCTCTATGCCTCCAGCCGAAGGGGCACCAAGCGGCGGGCATATAACTCGAAGTATCGCCGTGCGGCAAAAGTTGCGGGCGGTTCGCTCGTAGGTGTCGGCGTTGGTGCTTGGGCCGGCGGTAAGAAGGGTGCGATCATCGGCGGATTGGCCGGTGCAGGTGCGACCTATCTCTACACCAAGAACGGAAATCGTTACTACCGTGCACGCAATGGACAGCGTTACTACGTAAGGAATGGCCGAACATATTACGCACGATAAGATGAGCTAACTCTTATCTTCTTCAAAGGGGAGCCGGGCAGAAATGCTCGGCTTTTTCTGTTTGACGTCGGCGGAAGGCAGGGTGATCCGAAAGCCGGCACCTCCGGACCCTGTAGTTTCGTAATCGATCGTCCCGCCGTGTGCTGATACGATGCCGTAGCAGACAGGTAACCCGAGGCCGGTACCCTTACCCGCCGGTTTGGTGGTATAGAACGGGTTAAAGGCACGTTTGGCTGCCTCCGCATCCATGCCGGGGCCGGAATCGGCGACGACCACCTCGATGCCGCTTGTTCCGCGACTAGCGGAGATCTTTAGTTCACCACCGTTCGGCATTGCGTCCCGGGCATTTAAGAACAAATTCAGAAATACCTGCTGAAGCTGATCGGCGTCGGCCTTTACCGTCGGGAGGTCGCCGGGAACGCTCGATTCGACCTTCAGCCGCTGAAAGCCCTCGTCAAACCTGGCCAAACGGAGAGCTGATTCGATCACGCCGCTGATGTCGACTTCACACATTCGGGCCGGGCGAACCCGGGAAAACTCGGTGAGGTCTTTGGTGACGCGGGCGATGCGGTGGATCTGAGACGCGATCATGTCGAGCTCTTCGATAGTGGCCGGGTCGACACCGTCCCGCGAGCGGATCATCTGAATAAGTGACGAGATCGACGCAAGAGGGTTGTTGACCTCGTGAGCGACGCCGGCCGCGATCGTTCCCATTGCCGCAAGCCGGTCGGCACGCATCAACTGGTCGTTCATCGTACTTAGCCGTTCGATGTCCTCTGCCATCCGGCGGCTCATGTTGTTAAATGAGTCGGCAAGCAGCCCGATCTCGTCGTTGCTTTTGCGAAGGTCGACCTCGGTTCCGTAGCTGCCCTCGGTCACCTGGACGGCCGCGAGGGTAATTCGCTGGAGCGGGCGGGAAATTGTTCGGACGATAAGCAGCAGGAGCAGTAGATTCGGGACTAGCGCCGAGATCACACTAAAGACCAGATAACGCCGCCAGCCTTCCCATGTCATTCCGTTATGAAATGCCCACCAGACGATGGGCACCTGAAAGGCGAAAAAGCTTATAACCGCAACGGTCGCGATACTTAGGGCGATCTTGTACGTGATGGGGAACAATCGGAACTGGTCGAGTGCCGATTGCAGGGAAAAAAGGCGGAAGTTCGAGATAGCGTAGGCGTAGACGATCACGCCGGGCAAGACGAAGATGGCGCTATAGGGGAGCAGTCCGTATATGCCGAAAAAGGGAAGCACGATGTTCGCGGCCGTTTTTAAGAGGCCGGTTATGCCCAGGCCCCAGAGGATGGCACCGGTCTGCTGGCCTCGCTGCGTTCCGCGATAGCGGAGATATTTTTGAAACAGAACCGCCGCTCCGAAAAAGAAAACGAAATAAACATACGCGACGAAGACATATGCGATCGGCGTCAGATCGAGAGAGAGGCGGCCATCGGCGAAATCGATGCGGTTCCACAGAAATCCAAGGAAAGCTGCCGGCACCAGGACAAGAGCGGGTGCGAACAAAACTGCTGCACGCCGCCGCGGGGTTCGATTGTTTTCAGGGAATACCCACGCAAAAACGACGAGGGCGAACTGCATCAAGAGCGCGATCGAAAAGCTCGCGGCCGCCCACCACGCCGCTCCGAGGCCAGTGTCGTAAAAATTCCAGAAGACCAGGTCTTTGGTCGTCCAAAGAGCGAGAAACGCGATGAACGCTGCAAAGGTTTGGTGTGCCCGGCTGCGCGGGTCGGCGACGAAAATATAAAAGCCGAGCAAGACCAGCAGCAGCAGTGCAAAGAGGTGCAGAAGGACGAGCATCGGCTAAATAGTAAATCCGCGGGGGCGGAAATGGAAAAGCCCGCTCGAGATTAATCGACCCGTATCTTGAGATTCATCCCAAGAGCATTGATGGCGCGGATCGTCCCGGAGGAATTGTCCTGACGCAAATAAAAGAACTCCGCCGAGACATTCGAAGAAAGCTTTCGGGAGATGCCGGCCGAAAATTCGTTCCTCGACCACTTCTTCGCAGAAAAGTCGTAGAACGGCTCGGTCGCGGCGAAGATCCCGAAGATCTCCTTGCCGTCGCGCCGGATCGGAACCGCAAAGGTGAATTTATGACGGTACCTAACGGAATCAGACCGCGAGTTGCGGACGCGGTATTCGATCCGGTTGCGGTCCTTGATCGAGAAGGGGCGCCACTTTTTCTCGTAGTTTACCTCCATCCGTATGCGATGTTCGGTATCCCGGCGTCCGCGGATCTCCTCGCCGCTGCGATAGTAATACGAGGGCGAGATAGAGAAATTGTCGTTCAGCTTGATATCGAGGCCGGCACCGATGCGCCGCTCGAGGGGGAAAAGGCGATTCTGTCCCAGCCGCAGGGTTCCGAGGATCAGAAACGAGACCTTATCGGTGGTCTTGCCGTTGGCATCGGTCTTTTTGACGATGGGGATCACGACCTTAGTTTCATTCCAGACCTGGAAATCGCGATCCGGGAGTTCCTCCTGAGCCAGAGCGGCGGCGGCGGCCGAAAGCGTCAGACAGATCAGGAGAGCGATGGTGCGAAAACGAGTGTTAATGAGGTGCAATTTTTTGTTTCATCCTTATTAATAGATTGTTAACCCGCCATGTAAGCCACCATTGTATTAACACTCAAGTTACATCAATGTTACGGGAGTGAAAAAAGTTGAGGGTGGAGAGTGGAGAGTGATGAGGCGCTGGATTAAAACCCAGTGGGTCATTTCGGGATCAGGTCCGTTCTTCACAAAGATCCGGACGCTCCAGGGTGAATTTAATCCAATCAGACGTGAGGGTCGTCGTACCTCTAACGCGAACCTGGACTCTCAGAAGATAACTGCCCGGCTCGAGCGAGCCCGGGATAGGTTCAGCTCTCGTCTCACGAATGGGTACGAACAAATTCACAGATTCCGCGAGTTCCAGGCTATTGCCGGGCTCCAAGCGTTCCAAGTTTACTACCGAGTCTTCGTCAAGCTCCATCGTGTAAAGACTTAAACTAGAACTTTGTGTATAACGGCCGAGTCGCGCGTCCTCTTCAGTTTTGCTCACCCAGATCCGGGTAACGCCGTCGATCTCTTTCGGGAAGAAAACCGGAGACCTACTGACATTTTCGAAACGCAATATTAAATTTACCACTGCGGAGCATAGGTCAGCTTCTCCCTCTCGATATTCGACTGAATCGAATTTCATCGTGAGCCGAACGTCGCCGTTAGATCTCGCAGTCTCCGATCTACCCTGGCCCAATGCAAAGTCCGCCGCAGCCAGAACGCATATAGTGATCACGATGATAGATCTGTTAAACATTAACTATTGACGAATGGCACCTTCGTTGAGACTCGCGTTCGAGCGTGCCGCGGCCTATATGCTGAGGATGGCGGCGGAGAGTGTGCCCACGATGGCGAATATGATCGGAAGCAGGTGGCCAAGCTCGATGCTATCGCCTTGACGCATCATCGTATGAAGCAGGCTGAAGATCGGGACGGTGACGAATCCGATCAACCCGCCGATCACCGCACCGAAAAACGCCCCGATGACAAACAGAAATACACCGCCTAGGGCTCCGGCTGCACCTCCCCAGATCGCTCCGATAAACGGGAGCAGGCTGAGATGGACCGATAGGCGCTTCGCACGGGCGTTCTCAACGAGCCTTGCTGCGTACCTGCCCATGAGCCCGCCGACGCCGCCGGTGACGGCTGCGGCAATAGAAAAAAGCATCGCCCACAAAAGGGTCTTGTCGTCGTAACGGACACTATTCAAGAGGATCGCGACGGTTACGCTAAAGGTTGGCAGAAAGCCGATGGCCGCACCGAATATCGTGAACGAAGCTCGCGTGCTGACAGGCCGTTTCATCGATTCGGCCGCAAGACGTTCATCGTCGTTTTTATATAGGTTTCGCTCGGACGCCATTTCGGCGGAGCGGGCGGCGAATTCCGCGATGCGGGATTCGATCGCGGGCGTCGAAGTGACGAGGTCGAGAGGGGCGGTCAGGCCGCGACCCGCGTCTGTTCGATCGCGGTGTTGTTCTGCAGTTCTGAGGGCGGCTTCCATTGTATTGACTCCTTGTCGATGCCGGCCGGAGAGTGGCCAAGCTCAGCGGCAAGCGGCGGATCGTTCAGCACGCGGGCGAGATCGAGGAGCAAATTTCGAACAGGCGTGGCGTGGGACGGACTGCCGTTACCAAAAAATTCTTTCAAAACATCTTTGCGGGCCCTGTTGAGATGATGCTCAAGCAGCCTGCGGTTGCGTCTAATAAGACACCGAGCGCCGATCTTTTGTTCCTGGCTGCCGGCCGCGGCCATGAAATCGCGAGCCGCGCTGCCGGCCGGAATGCCGTTCATGTGTACGACGGCAAGTCCGATATATCGGTCGAGAGCCTCTGCCCGGCTTGACCGCACGGAAGATCGAAAAGCTCCCGCCGCGTCTAAAATGGCGGCTTCGATATTTTCCGCTTCGGCGATGATAGTTTCCGGTGAGTTTTCACGCGTTAATAAGTAGTCAGGTTTCGAAAAACTTTGCCGGCGGCCGCGTGACAATATGCGATACGCCTCGATCGGCCAGACGAGAAGCGTGAATCCGACGGCAAAAAGGGTGCGAATTGTAACCGGACGTTCAAGTTGAAAGAACCGGTGCATAGCCACCGGGGCACCAATTGCCAAATAGATGATGATCGGGTCGGTGTAATTCATCACCCTTATTCGGGCAAGCCCCGTTCCTTGATCTTCATTGTCCGCAAGGCTAGGCAAAAAGCGTCTTAGAGTGCAGAGAATATCGGGCCGAGAGGCGAAAATGTTTAGGGAACTTCGAGCGGGCACGCGGCGTATAGGAGTTAGCAGTTCGCAAATTTCAGCCGGATTCCTTTGCAAAATGCAAAAAGTTCTTTCGAGACAGCTGAAATAGTTTCAAAGCAAATGCAAAAATGATCGGGCCCCACGTTCTATATGTGGCACAGGGTTTGCTTCCATATCATAACGTAAGCAATTCATAAGCGAACGATACAAAAAAGCGTTCGATTCAAGTACAAGGAGGAAGTAGATTATGACTGGTAAAATGAAGGTCAAGGTGATCAAAAAAGGAACTGTAGCGAAAAAGGCCGAAAAACCGGCCAAGTCTGCAGTCCGGTCCAAGCGCGAACAAGCCCGCGAAATGGTTTCCACAGTTTCCAGCTGGGTGAACGATTTTCAGACTCGCAAGCGTGACGAGACGAAGATCGCTTTTGAACAGCTTTTTGCACAGCCGCGCACACAGCCCGAATCATAAGCTGTAGACGGGCCAGGCGAAAATAGCAATAGTTTTGTCTTTATACCGAACGGCCGCTTTTTTTGAGCGGCCGTTCTTTTTTGTGCAAAAGGCGCGCGTAGCGGGCGTCTGTTTGCAAGACGATCAATAGGATTGATATGCTTGTCCCCGTTCATCGACAGGCTATTATATGGAAAAGAAAGTTGCTCTGGTCACGGGTGCAAGCAGCGGGATCGGGCGTGCTACGGCACTGCTATTTGCGGAAAGCGGGTACGAAGTGGTGGCCGTTGGCCGAAGCGAGGCCGAGCTTGGCATTACCCGCGAGGAGGCTCGCGAGATGCCCGGGTCCATTCGCACGCATCTTGCCGATGTAACTGAGACCACTCAGGTCGAGCGGCTTATTTCAGAGACGGCCCAGCATTCGGGCCGGATCGACGTGTTAGTAAACGCGGCGGGGATCATCAAGAACGGCTCGATCGAGGACACAACGCTCGACGAGTGGGACAAAATGATGCAGATCAACCTGCGTTCTGTCTTCTATCTAATGCAAAAATGCGTGCCGCATCTTGAGGCGACAAAGGGAAATGTCGTCAATGTTTCCAGCGTGACGGGTGTCAGGGCGTTCCCGGGTGTCCTTGCCTATTGCGTTTCAAAGGCCGCAGTGGATCAGCTTACCCGGTGCACGGCACTGGAACTCGCACCGAAGGGCATCCGTGTCAATGCGGTCAATCCGGGAGTGGTCGTATCAAATTTACACAGGCGCGGGGGCATGGCGGAGGATGCTTACGAAAAATTTCTTGAGCATTCAAGAGAGACGCATCCGATCGGAAGGCCGGGGGAGCCGCGTGACGTGGCCGAGTTGATTCACTTTTTGGCCTCGGACAGGGCGTCCTGGATCACCGGCGTGACTTATGAGGTCGATGGGGGCCGAGCCCAGACCTGTGCCCGTTAAAGGATCGCGGCTCTCACCGCCGCATAATTGAGGGAACGTGAAACTGCAACTCCTGCCCAGCACCATCGCCCACGATGGCAGCCCGACCGGCGGCCAGCACTTGACCTGTTTCGTAATAGATGACGCGGTGGCGATAGACGCCGGCAGCCTGGCGATGGCGGCAAGCCCGCGCCAGCGCGAGAACGTTCGCGATGTCGTGTTGACACATGCCCATTTGGACCATATCGCGGGACTTCCGCTGTTTGTGGATGACCTTTTTGCGACACTGCGTTCACCGATACGTGTTCACGCCGAAGCTGCGGTGCTGGAAGTTCTGCGCCGAGACATATTCAATTGGGACGTTTACCCCGATTTTTCGGAGCTGCAGAACGAGCACGGCCCGGTTCTTAAATATTCAGAAATAGACCCGGCGGCAGAATTTAAGGCAGCACATCTCGCTATTGAGGCGGTGAAGGTCAATCACAAGGTGCCGTCGGCGGGATTTTTGATCTCGGACGGCGAGACGAGGATAGCGATCTCCGGTGATACTGCGGAGGCAGGCGGGTTTTGGGATGCGGTGAACGGGGCTGATCGGCTGGACGCGCTATTGATCGAGTGTGCCTTTCCGGATGAAATGACACAGCTCGCCGACATCTCGCATCACCTGACCCCGAAGCGACTGGATATCGAACTGAACAAGTTCAAAACCGATTGTCCCGTCTATGCGATAAATATCAAGCCGATGTACCGGGAAACAGTAGTTCGCGAGCTTGCCGAGCTCGATCGTGAGATCACCCCGTTAGAGGTCGGAAGGCCGTACGAATTCTAAGCAGGTTTCTTTACGTTTCGCTGAAAATTAACTGGTTCAAAGGAGCCCTGGCGGTGTTCGTCGGGAAAGTCATAGAGCGTGACACGGCCGTTGGGCAACACGGTTTTGATCCGAAACGTGCGCTCCTCCTGGCTGCGGCCGGGCATGATCTCGGCGCGGAAGGTGACCTGCATCTCGGGCCGGGCCCAAACGTCGGCCGCGGGAGCGTCACTCTTTACTTTTTTGGCGGATCTAAATATTGCCATTGTTTTCGTCGGGCCGCAGTTTGCCTTTGTGCTTGACCTTCCGCCCTGCGGGATCGGCCTTTTCCTCCGGCTTATCTTTACCCATCTTCTGCGAGGGCGGAGCCGTAGGTTTGCGGATCGATTTGTAGATCGACGCCTCTTTCTTTTTCGGCCGCTTTGCCATCGGCGATGATTATAGCAGAAACTGGGAAGTTAATCGCCGCTTTGGTGATAGACGGGCAATTGACAAGGATATCCAAAAACCGCACTATAAACACACTTTCCTCACTGGTTTGATGCCGGTAAGAAACCTAAGAGATCCTCAAACAATTTCGGGCCGTCACCGGCCCGTGACCCGGCGTTCACGCCCGCCATACTGGCTGCCCGCACAAGGATATTACGTTTTGGCAACGGCTGTTGCCCTCGCCGCGTTCTTTGTGCTGTGGGGCGTGATGGATGGGGAATCCGAGAGCCCGTGGATCGGAGCCGGCCTGGCAGCGAGCGTGGTTTTAGGAAGCGCGGTGATCTTTCGCGAATTGGTGCTGCGGGCGGCGAGGGGACGGCACTATCGTGAACAGCAGCGTTTGGAGCGGAATCTAAGGATGGTTCCCAAGCGGCCGCGAGCTGAGAGGGAGAAGCTTACACTTGAACAAAATCAGGCGGCACTCGGAATGATCGCCCAAAGATCCGATGCCGCGAAGGTGCTGCCAAGGGTCGCAGCCGCTCACCGCGAAGTTTGCGACCTGTGCGAGGATTATCTACGGACGATGGACCGCGAGATACCGCGGGTGTCTCCGGGTTCACCCAGGTTAGAGGCTTTTAAGAAAGGGGTTCGGTCGGTGAGGCGATATCACCGCTATCATTTAACACGCTGGGCGGAGATAGAGGTACGCAAACATACGCTTGAAGCCCACTCACGTGATAAAATATCTGATCGAATGGAATCCGCCAGACGGGCGGCCGGCGTGATCGACCAGGCTTTGATCTATTATCCCCGGGAGGCGACATTCCTCGAATCATTGTCGGTGATCGACGAGATCATCGACACGCTGACCGTGACCGGCCTCATTGAGCAGGCAGAGGCGGCGGCAGCGTCGGGAGATATGCCTGCTTCTGCGGGACATTACCGTGAGGCGCTTGCCTTGATCGAACTCAAGGGAGGGGCCGGCGGCCCAAAGGGTGAGACCGCTGCGGAGGTAAGGGCAGCAATGCTTGCACTCGATGCGGGCCGGAAAGAAATCATTTACGCCGAGAACGACGATAATTAATGATCTCGCAGAAATGCCCTAAATGCCGCAGCCACCGCGTGCGGAAAGGATACCGGCCCACGCCGCTGTGGTCGAAGGCCCTGTTTCGGTACAATTTGCTGTGCGACGGATGTAATTTGGAGTTTCGCGGGTTCGCCGTCCCGGGAACCGTTATTTCGCCCCGCCGCGGGAAAAAGAACAAAAAGCCCGTTCCCCCGAAAGTTCGCGGGCAGTAAGTATTTTGAACATCTTGCGACCCTCGTTATTTCTCTCACTCGCATTCATGCTGTTTGCCGGCCACTACCTGCCTGCTATTGGGCAGAACGGCGAGACAAGTCCGGCCCGGGATCCGATCAGCCGCATTCATCTTGGCGATGTGGTGGATGTCGACATTGTCGGGAGTTTCGAGCATGACTGGCGGGGCACGCTTACGCCGGAAGGCTTTCTTGACGGGCTCGAGGAACTTGGCACGCAGATCTATGCGCTTTGCCGGACGGAAGACGAGGTGGCGGCGGATCTCACGCGGGAATTTTCGCGAACGCTGCGCGATCCGAAGATCGTCGTGCGGATACTGGACCGCTCCGGACGGCCTGAAGCGCTGATCGCGGGCGGGGTCCGGAATCCGGCTCGCCTGCAGATAAAGCGTCCGGTCCGGCTTCTGGAGACGATCGTGATCGCGGGCGGCATAACGGATATCGCGAGCGGTGAGATCACGATCTTCCGGCCCGCGATGGCCGGCTGCGAAGCAGTTGTTCAGAAAACCGAGTTCGTCAACAGCTCGGCGGGGCCGCCGGCGTCGCGGACTTTGAGGATCAAGGTCGCGGATATTTTGAAGGGCGAGCCGGAAGCGAACCCGTGGATAAGAAGCGGCGATATCGTCACCATTTTGGAGGCCCCGCCGGTCTATGTGATCGGCGGCGTCAATACTCCGGGGCCGATACAGCTACGCAATGAACTGACTCTGAGCCGGGCGATCGCGACCGCCGGGGGTGTCGCAAAGAACGGAAGCGCGGGCGAGATCACGATCTTTCGCCGTGCAGGGGGCGAGACGGAGACGATCTCGGCCGATCTGAACAAGATCGAATCCGACGCGGCCTTGGACGTGGAGCTGGAACCTTACGACATAATCGACATCCCGCAGCGGGGCGGCGAAAAGCGCCAGTTTCCCCCGGTGATACAGGGCGAAATGGACGAGGTTGAAGACAGGGAAAGGCTCCCGCTGAGGGTGATCGATTAAACCGATAATATTGTTTCACGAGCGGAAATTTGGTTTACTAACTTAAGCGGCAGCATTAGGCGGCCGAAAATTTTTATGAGCAAGACTTCAAAGAAAATGAGCCGGCGAATGGCTGCGTTGTTGTGGCTGGTGGCTGTGGCCGTGGTGATCGGCGTATTGATCTATATTGAACAGATAGCCATCGTCTATCTCTTGGCGACCATCTCATTGGTCGTATTGCTATTGATCGTGGCGTTTGCCGACTTGGAGAATATTGATCGCGAGGACCTGGCGGGCCTGGGGCAGCCGCTCGATCGATCGTAATTTGATGCTTCGCCTGTTAACAACCTTGATCGTGATCGCCTCTGCCGTATCAGTGAGCGTGGCGGGGACGTTTGCGGGCGCGGTCTCGAATGTTTTGACCGAGGTCAGGCTTCGGTGGCCTACGCCGGAGATAAAGGTAGCGATATCGTCAACATTCGGTTTAGGTCCGGTGAACATTGCCGCAGGCTCGGATGTCGAAGCGGCTCTGGAACGAAGTTTCCGCCGCTGGGAAACTGCAGCGGGCATACGGTTTGAGATCGTGCGCACGGCTGATGCGAATGTAAGCCCGGCGGGACGGGCCGGCGACGGAGTGAGCCTTGTGACGGCCGGCGGATCGGCCGAAAACATGCTGCTTTTCGCGGAGGGCCTTGAAGATTCTCCGGCAGCCACCCGGCTGTTTTTTGATAAGGCGGGGAACATTACCGAGGCCGACATCGCTCTTAACCCGATGCAGCGGTTTTCGACAACGGGAGAGCCGGGGACATATGACCTCGAAGCGGTATTGACGCACGAGATCGGCCATATGTTGGGGCTCGACCACTCACCGGTATTCGGTGCCTTGATGTACGAACATCAGGCCGCGAACGGGGTTTTCGGCATACCGGGGCGTCAGGATGTAATGCTGACTGCGGCAGACGCCGCCGCTCTGCGAGCGATCTACGGCCCGCGTGAGGATGACGTCGAATGCTGCAGCGAGGCAGATATCGAGCTTGGATCGGCAGGCGCGACCGTATGGGCCGAGAATGAAAGGGGCGTTGCGGCATCCGGTGTTTCGGATCCAACGGGCAGAGTGACGTTCGGCGGGCTGATGCCGGGAAGCTATGTATTCTATGCCCGCACGGCGTCGGGGTTGGCCACTCGTCTCGGCGGAGCGGACCTTGGCTCCGGCGAGGTTAGGTCGTTTAAGGCAAAGGCAGGTACCGGCAGCTCTGCCATCTCGATCGAACACCTGGGAGCAAACGGACGCCTTTATCAACTACCGGTCGCGCTAACGCGTGGGCGCACGCACACCATCTATTTGGGCGGAAAAGGACTGGGAGCGCAAACACTGGTAGGCACGGACGCAAGGGGTATTAATTTTGATCCGAATACTCTGAGGCTGCATGATTACGGACCGAACGTTACGGTCATAAGCATAAGCGTTTACATTCCCCACGAGACCGTTCCCGGTGCATTTACCATTTGGGCTCGCGACAAGGGCGGCCAACAAGCTTACGCCATCGGTGGCTTGGTCATACGGTAGCCTCCCTCCTGTAATAATTCCAAACAATTCGAAAAAAAAGTTTTGCAAATTTCACGTTTTGGTGCATAATCGAGAAGTTCACCTCCCCGGTGAACATCCGGCCACAAGGGGTGAGGACTTGTGGCCAAAATGGGCGACGGTGTGGGAGACGTCGCCCTTTATCTTTTTAAAACCGTAATTCTAGCCCGCTTGACCTTCACGATAAGAGGCGTAAACTCAAAGTGTTATCCCACCCGGGGAGAGATGAGGCCGGGGAGTTGATACGCTGGAATTTATTTCGATGACCGCCGGGTTCCACCGACAGGCGGTTTTTTTTAATTGCCCGCTAATGCCGCGTAACAGGCAAAGCCGTTTCAAACAGTGGCTCTTCGATGACGTTGAGGAGCTTGAAGGCCCGCACGAGCACGTAGGCCGCCACCCGCAGCATCCGTGGTGGAAGGTTATGTGCCTGACGGGCGTGGACTATTTCTCTACGCTCGGATATCAGCCGGGCATTGCTTTGCTTGCGGTGGGAGCGCTGTCTCCATTTGCGACCCTCGTCCTTGTACTGCTGACGCTATTCGGTGCTCTGCCGATGTATCGCCGCGTCGCGGAAGAAAGCCCGCACGGGGACGGCTCGCTGTCCATGCTCGAGAAACTTCTCTCGCGCTGGAAAGGGAAAATGTTCGTCCTGGCGCTGCTGGGCTTTGTTGCGACGAGCTTTATTATCACGATCACGCTGTCCTCGGCCGACGCGACGGCTCACATCATCGAAAACCCTTTCGTTGAGAAGAATCTCGAGTTTTTGCATCATCGCGTAATTGTAACGCTGGTGCTCATAGCGATCCTCGGGGCGATGTTCCTCCGCGGGTTCAGCGAGGTGATCGGCCTGGCTGTGGGCATCGTAGCCGTATTTCTCATGCTGAATGCGGTGACCATCGGGGTGGGCTTCTACCATATCTTCGTCATTCGCCCGGAGACCATACCGGATTGGACTGCCCTGGTGTGGTCCCATCCCAACGTGAACGGCAGCGTGGCGATGCTGGTGGCTGCGTCGCTTTTGACTTTTCCACGGCTGGCGCTCGGATTATCAGGATTCGAGACGGGGGTCGTGGTAATGCCGCTAGTAAAGAGCGATAACGACCCGCCCCCGTTGACCAAACACGCCTTGATCCACGCTTCGGAGGTCGACACCGGAGCCCCGCCCCCCGACGTCGAACGCCATATTGCCGGACGGATCAGGAACGGGAAAAAGCTGCTTACGGGTGCGGCAGTGATAATGAGCTTCTTTCTCGTTGGGAGCAGCATCGTGACCACGATGCTTGTCCCCCAAACGGAGGTCCAAGAGGGCGGCAAGGCCTATGGCCGCGCGATCTCGTACCTTGCCCACTATTATTTAGGCGCGGGATTTGGGACGGTTTACGACCTTTCGACGATCGCGATCCTGTGGTTTGCGGGGGCATCGGCCATGGCGGGCCTGCTTAATATCGTGCCCCGATATTTGCCGCGTTACGGGATGGCCCCGGATTGGGCGCGAGCGACAAGGCCTCTGGTCATCGTCTTTACCGCGATCTGCTTTTTCGTGACGATAATGTTTCAGGCCGGCGTCGCCTCGCAGGGCGGCGCCTATGCGACCGGCGTATTGATGTTGATGACATCAGCCGCGGTCGCCGTGACGATCTCTGCGCGGCAGAAGAAGGAGAGGAAATGGATCGCGTTTCTCATCATTACTCTCGTTTTCTCCTTCACGACGATAGTAAATATGGTCGAACAGCCGAGCGGCATTCAAATAGCGTTGCTATTTATTATCGCGATCATTGTCACTTCGTTCATCTCGCGTGCGATGAGAACGACCGAGGTACGGGTCGACAAGATCGAGTTCGACGAGCAGGCGATCAAGTTTATAAACGATATAGCGGAGGGCGAGGTCCGGATCGTCACTAACAGAAGGGAAGTGGGTAATGTTGCCGAGTATCGGTTCAAGGAACACGAGAAGCGGATAGACAATCACATTCCCTCTACCGACCCGGTGCTTTTCTACGAGATAGAACTCGGCGACGCATCGGAGTTTTCAGGAGAGCTGAAGATACGGGGCGTGGACATCGAGGGTTACAGGATCTTGCGCACGGAATCACCCGCAGTTCCGAATGCGATCGCTGCGCTGCTGTTGGAACTCCGTGATCGGACGGGCAAGATACCGCACGTTTATTTTGGCTGGAGCGAGGGGAACCCGATCATGTATCTCGCGAGGTATATCCTCTTCGGCGAGGGGGACACGGCGCCCGTGACGCGCGAAATATTGCGTCAGGCTGAGCCTGACCCGGAGCTAAGGCCGAATGTTCATGTCGGGGGTTAGTCCGGTGATGTCGCGGGGTTGACGACGTTCGGATTGAGTTCGAGATAGCATGATCGGCAGTAGACAGGGCGACCCTGCGAGGGGTAAAAGGGAACCGTCGTACCTTCGCCGCACCGGGCGCATTTTACAGCGACCTCGATACGCTGTTTGATACCGGAAGCCTGTGCCGCCGCGATCGCGGCGAGCCGCTCATTCTTGGCCTGTTTACAATCTTTACAGCGTTTTGGCGGGTTGAGAAGCCCCTTGTCGCGGAAAAATGCTTGCTCGCCGGCGGTCCAGATAAAATCGGAGTCACAATCAATACATAGGATCGAGCGATCTTCGAATTCGGGCTCGTCGGTGAGTTCGGCCCGGGCCATGCCGGAAAATTGTTCTGGTCCGTTGTCGGACATTACCGATCCCTCCCTGCTAATTAGACTTCTTAGCTGCATTGGCGGTCCTCAATAATTGTCCCGGTCATCACGGGAGTCGGATGGGAAGCGGGGCAGCAGGAGAAGCCTTGTTCCATTCGTGAGCATAACACAATGCAACTGGGAGAAAAAGAACGGGGAGCAACTGCGAAATTTATAACTCTACGCTGATGGTGTCAAGCGCGGCGGTTGCGGGGGCAAGAGGCATTTGGCAAGATAGGAAGCGACATGAAGATCCTTGTAGTGGGCTCCGGCGGAAGAGAACATGCTCTTTGCCGGGCCTTTTCACAGAGCAGAAAAGTTTCGAAGGTGTATTGTGCACCCGGCAATGCCGGGATCGCTGCGATAGCGGAGTGTGTGGCCATAAAGCCAGAGGCGATCGAGGAACTTGCCGAGTTTGCGGTGTACGAAGGGATAGACCTCACCTTTGTCGGCGGTGAGACGGCACTGGCACTTGGCATCGTCGGTCATTTCACGGGCTGCGGCCTGAAGATCATTGGCCCCACAAAGGAAGCCGCCCAACTAGAGGCGAGCAAATCCTTTGCGAAGGACCTGATGAAGCAGTATCTCGTCCCGACCGCGGAATATCGGACGGCATCCTCGCCTGAGGAAGCGATCGACATTCTGGAGAGCGGCGTTTTCGGGCCGGAGCATACGCCTGTCGTGGTGAAAGCGGATGGACTTGCCGCGGGAAAGGGCGTGGTGGTGGCTGCGAACCGACGCGAGGCGATCGACGCGATCAACGAAATGGAATCGCTGGTCGGTTCCGAGGCGGCGGATTCGATCGTGCTGGAAGAATGCCTCTTCGGCGAAGAGATCTCACTGCTTTTATTCACTGACGGCTTCAAGTACGAATTGATGCCGGTCACACGAGATCACAAGCGGATCGGAGAGGGCGACACCGGCCCCAATACCGGCGGAATGGGTACCATCACGGACGACACGCTGCTTGATCCGTCTGAGCTGGCAGAGATCGAGGTTCGGGTGGTGATGCGGACGCTCGAGGCTTGTTCGGCGGAGGGATTTCCGTTCAAGGGCGTTTTGTTTATAGGGCTGATGATGACGGAGAAGGGGCCGAAGGTGCTCGAATATAACGTCAGATTCGGGGATCCTGAAACTCAGGCGATCCTGGTCAGATTGTGGACCGATCTCGTCGAGATCTGTGAGGCGATCGATGAAGAGCGGCTGGGTGATCTTGAGGTTGAATGGAGCAAGGGCAGCTCGGCATGCGTTGTGCTGGCATCGGAGGGCTATCCCGGAAAGGCCCGGTCCGGCGATGTCATCAATGGCCTGGAAGAAGCGAAGCAGCACGAAGGTGTCGTGATCTTTCACGCAGGTACTGCCACGAATGCGGACGGGGACATCGTAACAGCGGGGGGACGCGTTCTCGGAATAACGGCGACGGGGCCCGATCGACGCACGGCGCTCGAGCGGGCATACGGAGCTGTCGCTAAGATAAGCTGGCCGGGAATGCAGTATCGCCGTGACATCGGAAAATGAAAGAAGGCCGCCTCGATCTGGCGGCCTTTCTCACATTCAACTATTCTGCAGATCGTCGGATCTCGTTAAGCCTCTGCGGGGCGAGATTTAAGTTGTTCTCACCGCCGCGGATCGAGACCGGCGAACTCCATAGCGCAAAGCCGTTAGGTGTTTTGGTCACGCCGAACAGGTAATAGCTGCCCGGGTCGACATTGGACAATTCAGCCTGGCCGGACGAATCGGTCGTGCCGGAATATTTTATATTGTCGTTGATCGCACTTAGGGCCTTGCGATGAAAATCGCCGTAACGATCCGGATAGAGCACGGCAAGGCCGAAGCTGTTCGCAAGGGAATTTCCCTCGATCGGGTCAAGATCCGCCTCGCGAAGTATCTGTTCCAGATCCTTTTCTAGTAAATAGAATTTTTCATTGCGGACGGCCTGGGGCTGTCCGTCACGGGTCACTACCTTTGCATCGATCTTAACAACGCCCTTGTCGGGAGGGGACGAAACGGACGATTGCGAACCGGGTACGGTCGTATCTGTTGACGGAACGCTGTCGGACGCCGCGCCATTCGGGACATATGACGGATCGCTCGTCGTCGCGGGATAATCCGCTGACGAAGACGATGAATCACGGTCTGCCGAAGAGCGGTCGCGGTCGCGTTCTGCATCGACGGCGACCCTTAAGTTTGAATTTGCCGTGTCATCTCGGCCCATCATCGCAAAGATGAAAAAGAGCACGAGGACGGCAACGACGCCCATGGCGACAAAGGCCCACGGCGGAATTCCGGATTCTTCTCGATCAACAACTACGGGTTTAGCCGGCCGCATGACGGGCGTGCCCAACGGCTTTCCGCAATTTGGGCAGGCGACGGCTGAGTCGGACACGTCGTGTCCGCATTCAGGACAGTTTACTATAGGCATTTTTAATTTCCTCCCTGTTTCTACCTTCTTTTACAGGGAGGTGCAATGCCCGTGCCAGATATTAGGGAACCGAGATATATTTAGTTACGTCGGCCATATACGCGTCGAAATTGCGACGCATCTCTTCGATGGTATCGCCGCCGAATTTTTCGCGCATCGCGTCAGCGAGTACAATCGCGAGCATCGCTTCGCCGATAACACCGGCTGCGGGGACGGCCGTGATGTCCGAACGCTCGAAACCCGCGGTCGTTTCAGTCTTGGTGACGACGTCAACGGACTGCAGTGGCTGGCGAAGTGTTGAGATCGGTTTCATAAACCCGCGTATCCGCAGCTCGTCGCCGTTGGTCATACCGCCCTCGACGCCGCCGGCGCGGTTTGAGGCCCGTTCGATCCGGCCTTGCCAGATCTCGAATTCATCATGGGCGATGGTTCCCGGTTTCCAGGAGTTGTAGACGCCATTGCCGATCTCCACGCCTTTGATCGCCGGGATGGACATCATCGCCTGGCCGATCCGGCCGTCGAGTTTCATATCCCATGAAACGTGCGAGCCGAGCCCCGGCGGGACATTGACGCCGACCACCTCAAAAACACCGCCGAGGGTGTCGCCGGCGGCCTTAGCGGCATCGATGCGTTCGATCATCAGCTTTTCGCTGGGCGGATCGGAACAGCGCAGCGGCGAGAGGTCGCTGATGCTGCGGATGGTCTCGACAGACGGATAGAGCGGGATATCGGGCACACCGCCGAGCTGTGCCACGTGGCTCATGACCTCGACGCCGAATGCAGCCAGGATCTGGCGGGCAATGGCACCGGCAGCGACGCGTGCGGCGGTCTCGCGGGCGGACGCCCGTTCGAGTATGTTGCGGAGGTCCTTCGTCTGATACTTGATGCCGCCGGCAAAAGCGGCATGGCCCGGACGGGGCCGTGTCAGCTTTCGCGGATTAGCGGGCTCCTCATCCAAGGCGTCAACGGACATTACGTCCCACCAATGAACGAAATCTTTGTTCTCGATCATCATCGAGATCGGCGAACCGAGTGCCTTGCCGTGGCGGACGCCGCCGAGTATCTTGACCTTGTCGTCCTCGATCTTCATCCGGCCGCCGCGGCCGTAACCGCGCTGGCGACGCCACAATTCTCGGTCGATGCCGGCACGGCTTATCTCAAGCCCGGCCGGGACACCTTCAACAACAGCAATAAGAGCCGGTCCATGAGATTCGCCGGCGGTCGTAAATTTGAACTTCATACCTCTTCGGGAGCGGGCCCGGGCGCCGGAGCCGCGGAACGGCGTCGAAAAACGATAAGCCCGATACTCGATAATATCAAAATACCGCCGAACAGCGTTTGGGGCGGAAGCGTTTCGCCAAGCACCAGATTGCCGATAACGACGGCGATAAGCGGAGTGACGAGCGAGATCATCATGGCTTTGGTCGATTCGATACGGGCGAGCAGCCAATAATAGAGCCAGAAAGCCGCGATGGTACCCGCGATCGCCAGATAGAGGACAGACCCGACCGCGTTCCATGTCCAGGAGTGGGCGAACGGAGAACCCTCGACGGCCAAAGCGTAAACGATCAGAGGCGGAAGCCCGCAGACCATCTGCACGAAAAGAATGCTTGCCGGGTGGATGCCGACTCCTTTTGCCTTGATCAGGATCGAAGCTTGCGCCGCGGCGTATGCACCGACGACGATCGCCACGGAACCCGCGAACGCCAGCGTGCTCTCCACCCTGAGCTGGTC
>JAEWBM010000182.1 GCA_023391155.1 Acidobacteriota bacterium | reverse complement strand
GTTCCTTGATATATCGAAGTACTTTTAGGGAGTCTATCGAGTCTATCGAGTCGAGGAGGCGGTCTGTCGAGTCGTTGAGATCATCGGACAAAGATCAATAAGCATGAAACGAGTATCTAGGCCAGTGATGGTGCGGGATGTGCAGATCGGGGGCGGGGCTCCGGTTGCCGTTCAGTCGATGACCAAGACGGACACGACCGATATTGACGGCACGCTGCGGCAGATCGACGAGATGGTCGAGGCCGGGTGTGAGATCGTGAGGATCGCGGTGCCGGATGACGATGCGGCGGCGGCGATGTATGAGATCCGCAAGCGGACCGATGTGCCGATCGTTGCGGATATTCATTTTCACTATAAGCTCGCGCTCAAAGCGCTGGACGCTGGGATAGACAAGCTGCGGATCAACCCCGGAAACATCGGGCATATCGACCGCGTGCGTGAGGTCGTAAGGGCGGCTGAGGCACAAAAGGTGCCGATCCGGATCGGGGTCAACGGCGGTTCGCTGGAGAAGGACCTGCTCAAAAAATACGGGACGGCGACGCCCGAGGCGATGGTCGAATCGGGGATGCGGCATGTTCGGATCCTGGAAGACCTCGGATTTGGCGACATCATCATTTCGCTAAAGGCATCGGACGTCAACCGCATGGTAGAGGCGTATCGGCTGATGGCGACAAAGGTCGACTATCCGCTGCACTTGGGTGTGACGGAGGCGGGGACGCCGTTCGGCGGGACGATCAAATCGGCGATCGGGCTGGGGATCTTGCTGCACGAGGGGATCGGCGACACGATAAGAGTTTCGCTGGCGGCGGAACCGCACGAGGAAGTGCGTGTCGGTTGGGAGATCCTAAAATCGCTCGAGCTGAGAAAGCGTGGCGTTACGGTCGTCGCATGCCCGACATGCGGGCGGCTCGATATCGATAATTTCGTCGAGATCGTGACGGAGGTCGAGCGTCGGCTGGCACACGTTGAGGAGCCGCTGCATCTTTCGATAATGGGCTGCGCGGTGAACGGGCCGGGCGAGGCTCACGATTCGCAGCTTGGGATCACGTTCGGCCGGAACGTCGGAATGATCTTCAAGGACGGCGTCCCGATGCGGCGAGTAAGCGGCGAAGATATCGTCGAGGAATTCGTAAAAGAGGTCGAGGAGCTTAGGAAGGAAGGCTCGGCGGCCAAGTCGCTCACGGATGAGAAGCCGCTGGTCCAGATCGGTTAGGGATAAAGAATATTGAACGGATAGAGCGGCAGGTTTCTCACCACTCCGAAAACGAGCATCAAACCCAGCAGGCCCCAGATGGCGGGCACCGATAGCGTCCAGCGCGGGAACGCGTAGCCACGGACAACCACCAACACCATCGAAACAAAAAAGTAACCGAAGATCAGTACGAAGAGCGGAATGAGGGCGTTGAAATCCATCGCCGTCATGATATCGCCGTGGAAGAGCGCGTGAAATCCGCGGGTCAGGCCACAGCCCGGGCATGCAAAACCGGTTGCCGCAAGCAGCGGACAGGGCGGGAAAATGCCGGCGCGTGTCGGGTCGAAATACCATACCGCACCCGCACCAATGCCCATCACGCCCAAGCCGGCACCGGCAAGCGGGCGTTCGAGCTTTTCTGTTCGGCTGATCGGAGCGACGTTTTCCACTAAAGCTATTTTAGCGGTTTCAGTCAGGTAACGCGAAATTGTAGACGATGACACCGGAGACCTTTACAGGCATGCCTTCATGATACGTGGGTGAGAATTTGGCTTTCTGCGCAGCGGCAACAGCCGAAGCCCTTAGCAATGGATGCCCCGAAATGGCTCTTGCGAATTCGACGGAGCCCGTCTCGTCTATGACTACCTCAACGGTGACGGCTCCGGCCGCCCTAACCGCCTTTGCAGAAGCCGGATATTCAGGAGCCGGGAGCGAACGCGCACGGCCATTTAACACTCCGCCTTTCCGCATCGGTTCGCTCGGATCTTGCTTCGCGACCCCCGAATCCTTAACGCGGAGCTCTTTAGAAAAATTGTAGACCAGCACGACCGGGATACGCGCAGACACATCGTTCGACACGGAAGGAGGAAATTCCGCCTTGAGTGCAGCCTCCCGCGCGGCTTCGATGAGCAGCGGGTGCGGAGGCTCGGCGTTTGACGGCTTTGTAGCGTCCGGATCGATGTAGTGTTCTGCGGAGGAAACATTACCCGCTTCCTCGATCACCACGCGAATGAACACGCGCCCGCCGATTCCCGCAATCCGCAGCTCCTCTGGATACTCCGGGGCAGGAAGTTTAGTCGCTTTGCCGTTTACGATGCCGCCTCTGATGATCGGCGATTCATCTTGAGCGGTGGTCGCGACCGCGCCGGCCAGGATCACCGCGAGCATGCACACCCATATAAGCACTGTATATCTCATCAATTTTCTCTCCCTTGCGGGATTATATATCGAGTGTCAAGCGGCCATTTCGACGAAGAGGGCGTCGGTGGCGATCTTGCGGTTGATGTTGACGGCGAGGTTTTGGCGGAGGAGGTCGATCTCTTCGAGCCAGCGGGCGATGCGGGCCGGCGCCGAGGCGGCGGCGATCGGCGACAGGCGTTCGGTAAGGTCGATGTTGGTGAGCATGTTGGGCGCGGCACGGTTTGCGAGCAGCCAGGCGTCGCGGATGAGCGATTCGAGGATGGCGAGCGAATCCTCGAACCGGTCTTTGTTCTTGGCGTCGTTAAGCTGTTCGGCGGCCCGGAGCATGTTGGCGAGATCGCCGCGGAGAGCGGCACTTTCCAGCACGGCGAGCAACATATCGCGGCGTTCGCGGAAGTCCTTAAGGTCGAGCGAAAGCGCGAGGCCGAGGCTGCCGCCCGCGGCGCGGGAGGCGATCCGGGCATCATCGGCAGAGCGGCCGCAGTCGAGCAGAAACTCCTCGATCTCTTTCGGCGTAAGCGGGCAGAACCTTATGGTCTGGCACCGCGAACGGATCGTCGTCAGCAGCGAATCAGGCCGCGAGGTGACGAGAATGATGAACGAGGTTGAGGGCGGTTCCTCCAGCGTCTTTAGCAGCGCGTTCGAGGCCTCTTCGGTCATCCGCTCGGCATTGTCGATAACGAAAACGCGGGCGGCGGATTCGTACGGGCGGAAATTCGCGGCCTTCTCCAGTTCGCGGATGGCGTCGACGAGGATGTTCCGCTTGTAGGAAACGACCTTGCCGACATCGGCGTGTTCGCCAAAAAAGACACGTTTGAAATCGTCTTTGTTCTTCTCGGTCGGCTCGGGAATGATGAAAGTGCCGACTCGGCGGCAGGCGCTGCAATCGCCGCAGCCCTCGTGATCGATGGGTGCCGTGCAGACAAAAGCGCGGGCAAGTTCGAAGGCGAGTGCCTGTTTGCCGATGCCCTCGGGGCCGGCAAATAGCAGTGCATTGGGCATGCGGCCCATCGCGAGCAAGCGGCGGAGTCTTGCCTTTACCTCATCATTTCCTGCGAGATGTTCGAACATTTTATCGTGCGGAACTAATAGTTTACGCCGAGCGACTTGGCGAGGCAATCTTGCCGGCCGGGAACATTCCGGCATCGGCCGGTGTCTAAGTGTGTGCCGCTTGGTTAATTACCGCGGCGGACGTCGGTTGGCACCGGGACGCTCAAGGAGGATTACGAATGTTTGACAAATTGATCGAATCGGATAGTGTCCATGCCGACTTTAAGGGCCGCTCGCGTTATTTCTTGGTCTCGTCCGTGATCGTCGGGATATTGTTCCTGGCCGCGGTGGTGGCCAGCCTTTATGCCGCCGATATCGACATCGGCGCGGCTGAGTTCGATATGGCACGCCTGATCGCACCAGAGGTCGTGGAGGCACCTGAGCCTGAGCCGGAAGCCGCCCCGGAGCGAACCGCCTCGGCGAGCAGCTCTGAACTGCCGCGGCGAAACAGCAATATGCAGCGGGTGACGGAGAGCCCTGAAGCGGTGCCGACCACAGTTTCGACGGTGCAAAATACTTCGAAGGCGAGGCCTGCGTCAGATTTCATAATAGGCCCCGGACAGGAGTTGGACGGGTCCGCAGTCCGGGGGCCGGGGAAAGCCGGAAACTCGGCCGGCGGTGAGCCGAAGCAAGGATTGACCGACGAGATCGCGGGCATTGCCAAGCCGACAAAAACAAACGAGCCGCCGCCCCCGGTGAAGAAACCGGAGCCGCAGGTTCCGCAGTCGTTGGGTGTTATCAACGGCCGTGCGATCGACCTGCCTACACCCCCCTATCCACCCCAGGCATTAGCCGTCGGCATTCAGGGCAATGTTAGCGTACAGGTGTTGATCGATGAGCAGGGCCGGGTCGTGACAGCGAAGGCGGTCGGCGGGCCAAAGCTGCTGCAGGCGTCGGCGGTGAACGCGGCCAAACGGGCACGGTTCATTCCCACGCAGCTTTCGCTGAAGCCGGTAAAGGCAACGGGGATAATCGTTTACAAATTCAAGCGGAATTAACCGCGAAGCGCGGCGAGGTATGAGAGCAGGCCGTCCGTGTCGAGATCGACGATCGGGACCGGAAACTCTGCCTTAAGCTGCTCATAGGGCATTCCGTCTATGAGGACGGGCTCGTCCGATTTGATCGTGTGGCGGGGGATGATCGCAACATCTCCCGCTATTTTTTCGCGAACGTTCAGGTAATCGCGGCCGGAGATAAGGCCCGCGACCGAAACATCGCCACCGAAATAAGTGTTCGGCACGGCGAGCACGCTGAGGCGTGTGCCGGCAACTCGGTTGAACCTGTCAACTTGTTCGGCAAGCAGCGGTGCGAACATCTCGCCGGTGAGAATAGTCGCACTCCGCGACACAGGCCCCGGCGACGCGTGCGATGCCGCAGGGGTAAAGGCGGCCGAATGTGTGCGGACATTTGCAGCGGCCGCGACGCTCTTCCCTGCCAGAAGCCGTTCAAAAGCATTCACAAACGAGCGCACCATCCCGACGCCGTCCTCGATCTGGGGATAGTTGCCGTAATGGCGTTTGGTCGGGATCGGGGCCCCGGCCTTTATATAGATCTCGTCGCCGAGAAATGCAAAAGTGGTGCCGAGAGTTCGGCGAAATTCACGCTGCAGCTTTTCGACCTCGGCGATCGTGCGGCGGCAAAATTCCGGGGTGACGCGGGTGAGGCGTTCATCGGTGTTATACCGGGTAAGCGCGACGGGGACGACCGCCGTGCTGACGACCTTTGGATAATGAGCGGCGAGGTCGCGAAGCGTTTTTTCGAGGATCGGGCCATCGTTTATCTCGGGGCAGAGAACGACCTGAGCGTGCAGCTCGATGTCGTTGTCGAGCAGCTTCTTAAGCTTATCGGAAATGTCCGCACGGCTTTCGGGAACGCCGAGGAGGTACGCACGGGTTTTTAGATCGGTCGCGTGAATCGAGACGTACTGCGGCGAAAGACGCTGTTCGATAATGCGATTCATCTCGTCCGGCGTGATCGATGAGAGCGTCGTGTAATTGCCGTACAGGAACGAAAGGCGGATATCCTCATCCCGCACGAACAGCGACGGGCGGGCGTCGTCGGGATTGCCCTTGCAGAAGCAAAACAGGCATTCGTTGGCGCATTGCCTCGGCACGATCTGCTCGAACATCAGGCCAAGGTCCTCGCTTTCTTCGCGGTCGAACTCGATCTCGAGCGTTTCGCCGCCCGCCTTTTTCACTTGAAAAAGGAGGTCGGTCTCGCCCGCGGTCTGAAAGCGAAAGTCGAGGTAATCGCGAACCGGCCGGCCATTTACACGCACGATGCGGTCGCCGGGGCACAGCTCGAGCTCCTCGCCGAGGCTGCCGGAGGCGACCTCGGTGATGATCACGCCGGGACGGCGAAGCTGTGTTACAGCCGGTGTTACCGCGAATTCGTACATAAGGCGAAGTAGTTAGTGTATGTCGCAGGCTAAATGGTTGGCAAGGCTTTGTAAGGCAGCCCTTAAGAACGCGGATGAAACGGATAAGGCGGATAAGGCGGATCTACCGGAAAAATATCCGATTGATCCGCTTCATCCGCCTGATTCGCGTTCTAAGGTCGTCCTGAGTTATCCCGCCGAGGCCGCTTTGAGGTCGACGAGGCTTGAGAGGGGGGTGAACTCGAGTTCTTGCGATTCGGCGACCGCCTGATAGGTCAGCTTGCCGGCGTAAGTGTTGACGCCCTCCTGCAATCCTGCGTCGTCCTTGATCGCCTGTTCAAAGCCCTTGTTGGCGAGTGCCAGTGCATAAGGCAGCGTGGCGTTGGTCAACGCAAAGGTCGAGGTTCGCGGCACTGCACCCGGCATATTTGCGACGCAATAATGCAGCACGCCCTCTTCGTAATAGGTCGGGTTCGAATGCGTGGTGGCGTGGGTCGTTTCAAAGCATCCGCCCTGATCGACAGCGACGTCCACGAGAACGGCGCCGTGCGGGATCAGCGACAGCATATCGCGGGTGATAAGCTTCGGAGCGGCGGCACCGACGACCAGTACCGCACCGATCACAAGGTCGGCGTGCGAGATGGCTTCGGAGATCGCGAAGTGGCTCGAGGCGAGCGTCTGCACCTTTGAGAGAAAAATGTCGTCGAGCTGGCGGAGCCTGTCGAGGTTTCTATCAATGATGGTGACGCGTGCACCGAGGCCGACCGCCATCTTAGCTGCTTCGGTGCCGACCACGCCGCCGCCGAGAATGACCACATTTGCCGCCGGAACGCCGGGAACGCCGCCGAGCAAAATACCGCGGCCGCCGTTCATCTTCTCTAGAAAGGTCGCACCGACTTGTACCGACATACGGCCGGCGACCTCGGACATCGGGGTCAAAAGCGGCAGGCGGCCGGTCTTGTCCGTGATCGTCTCATAGGCGACGCCCGTGACCTTTCGCTCCATCATCTGCTTGGTGAGCTCGAACTCGGGTGCGAGGTGCAAATAGGTGAACAAAAGCTGGTTTTCACGCATCCGGGCGTACTCGGGCTGGATGGGTTCCTTGACTTTGACGATCATGTCGCCCTCGCCCCAGACGTCGTCGGCGGTGTCGAGTATCTTCGCACCGGCGGACACATATTGGTCGTCGGTAAAGCCGGAACCCTCGCCGGCACTCTTCTGTACAAAAAGCGTGTGGCCCGCATTGACCAGCGCATTTACGCCGGCCGGTGTCAGGCCGACACGATATTCATTATCTTTGATCTCTTTCGGTAATCCGATCTTCATTATCTTTCTCCAAAAAAGGTAATTTTACGAAAAGCTTATGTTTTGATTGCGAACCTATAAAATACCATTATGACTCGCCGAAAACAATGAATACGACCCCCTAAAACGACCAGAACATGGGGATAAAAATGGTAGCTGCGATCCAGAACAAGATGTTGAGCGGGCCGCCCACCTTGACGAAGTCTGTGAACTTATACTGTCCCGGGCCATAGATCATTGTGTTGGTCTGATAGCCCACCGGAGTGAGAAAACTCGCGGATGCGGCGAAGGTGATCGCCATAAGGAAAGGAGTGGCGTCGACGCCCATCGCCTGTGCCGTTACGATCGCGATGGGAGCAAGCAGCGCTGCCGTCGCATTATTCGACATCGTCTCAGTCAGGGTTGTGGTGAGAAGATAGAAGGCGGAAACGAGCGCGATCGGCCCCCATGCCCCGACATAATTGAGCATTGTGGAGGAGATGACCGCCGCAGCTCCCGATTGCTCAAGTGCGATGCCGAGTGAGAGCACTCCGGCCAATAGAAAGATGATCTTCCAGTCGATCGCGTCATACGCCTCTTCCAGAGATATGCAGCCGATCAAGATCAGCGCGATCGCGCCTATTACTGCCGTGACAACGATCGGGGCGAGATTCACCGCCGCCGCGGCCACGACACCGGCAACGATCAAGACAGCAAAGAACGCCTTGCTGCGGCGAAACTCGGTCATCTCCATTTCGGAGGTGATGATGAAATCCCGGCTGCGCTTAAATGTCCCGACAAAATCCTTGCGTATCTCGATCAACAGCACATCGCCGGGGTTTAAAATTGTATCCGAGAGCTTCTCGCGAAGAAGTTTGCCGCCGTGCCGAATGGCAAGTACGGTCGCTCCATAACGTTCACGAAAGTTAGATCGCTGAAGCGTGCTGCCAACAAGCTTTGAGCTGGGGTCGACGACGGCTTCAAGCAGCCGAAAGTCGCCGGAGGCAACATTCGTTTCGCCCCATTTCGTTTGCGGTTTGAACTGGACCCCCTCGCGTTCATGAAGCGAACGCAACTGCTCAAGATCCGTCCTTATCAAAAGAATGTCGCCTTCCTGCAGTTTTTGGCGGGCGGTCGGGAGCTGGATGACCTCATCGCCCCGTTCGATCTTCAAGATCGTGATGTCGAGATCTTTTACGATCGGAGCTTCGTAGAGGGCCTTGCCGATCGACGCGGAACCCTTGAGGATAACGACCTCGGCCAGGTAATCTTCAAGTTTGAATTCCTCGACCAGGTCTCCCTCGCCGCGGCGTTCGGGTATTAGCCGGATACCAACGGCAAGCATGTAAACGATGCCGATGGCGACAAAGATGAGGCCGAGCGGCGTGAACTCGAACATCGAAAATGGCCGCAGGCCGTTCTTTTCCGCTATCGAGCTGACGAGGATGTTGGTCGACGTGCCGATAAGTGTGCACACCCCACCGAACATCGAAGCAAAGGACACCGGCATTAGGATCCGGGAAGCGCTAAAGCCGGTCTCACGCGCAACGCCAAGCAATATCGGGAGAAAAATGGCGATAACGGGAGTGTTGTTAATGAACGCAGACAAAACGGCGGTGACTATCATCATAAAGATGATGCCTACCCAGAAGCCCGATTTGAAGACGCGTGTCGCCAGGTCGCCTAAGAAACTTACAGCTCCCGTCTTAAAGAGCCCCGCGCTGATTATAAACATCGCGCCTACTGTGATCGTCGCCGCGTTGCTGAAACCGGCCAGCCCCTGAGTAGGCGTGATTATGCCGCTCAAGAGCAGAAGTGCCATGGCGATGAGCGCTACCAGGTCGACGCGGAGCTTTTCCGTAACGAAAAGCACGACGGCCAGCGCGAGGACGGCGAGGACGATGACGATCTCAAGCGACATAGAGAGTTAGCGACAGGATACAGCTTTACCCAGCGTCAGGGCCCGGGCGGCTCTGACCGTGATGCCTAAATACAACGGGTAAAGGAGATTATAAGGGGCGGGCGTGAATCAGTAAAGGCTTAGTCGATATAGCGAAGTACGAGGTGGCGGCGGACGTAGGCGGCGAGCTGTACAGGATCTAGGGCTTATTGCAAGCCTTTAAGCAATACAGCGTCGTGCCGCCATCTGCCGCGAACAAAGATGATCTTCTTTCCGTCCGGGGAAATACTGAAGTTCGGCCCTTCGAAGATCTCGCCCGACTCGCCGGTGATCTCGCCCACTTTCTTAGCGGGCCCTTCCGGTAGGGGTTGCCGCCATAGGGAATAAACTTGGCGGTCGGTATCACCGACGAAATAAAACAGCGCGGAGCCATCAGGTGCGAATGCAAGTTCGGTGATCGGCATGTCTTTGACACTAGGCGCGAAGCTATGCAGCAACGCCCCTTTACCGGACGATATCACCCGCAGAATTCGTTCATCGCCGATCCTTTCGGTAAATGCCGCAAACTTTGAATCCGACGACAGCACGAAACGATAAGCGGGCTTGGCCCAGATAACCTCGTCGCGGCTTCCGTCGGTGGCAACGCGCCGCAGCGAGCGGTTGAGCCCGTCGTGAAAATACACCCAGGTGTCGTCAGCCGATACAGGGAAACCGCCACCATCGCGGGTGACTTGCCGCTGGTCGCTGCCATCGGCGTTCATCCGCCATATCTCAAGCCGGCCCGTTCGGTTTGAGCCAAAATATATCGTTTCGCCGCTCTTACTTGCGATGGGCGTCACATCGTCGGCGAGGTCATTGGTAAGTTGTCGCCGTCGGCTCCTGTCCGGTCGGACACTCCAGACCTCCTCGTTGCCGCTCGTGACCGACGAAAAAATTATCGAACCGTCAGGGCCAAAGCTTGCCGAAAGGGCGTCGGTCACTGAGGCAGGCTGGTTCATAGCGCCGAGGTCAACGAGGTGAAGCTTAAAATCGGGCCTGACCCACGTGGAGATCAGCCGCGTTCCCGCGGTGTCGAGACTAAGAGCTGCGTATGTTTCCGCGTCTTTCGTCAGCGGTACAGCATCGCCCGAGGGTCGGGTGATCTGCCAGATCCGAAAATTCTTATTTGGGATCCTGGATGCCGTGATCAGGAGCCCCCCCTTCGGCAGCCAGGTGAGAGATTTGATGTTAAAGAATCTTTCCTGTGTTAGCGAGCGTTCAACGCCTGTCTCGATGTCGATCTCCATCAGCTCGAAATCGTTTGCGGCATTCTCGGATTGTCCGGCGGCAAACGCGACCCGCCTTCCATCGGGAGAAAAATCGTTGTCCGCGATCCTGAACGGAGCCGGCCGGGACGTGAGCATTCTCTCGTTCGCCCCGTCCGCACTGTCGGCGACCCAGAGTGAGCAATTTTCATCAGGGCGGTAGTAGCACCTGACAAACGAAATATGATCGCCCTTCGGGGAGACATTGATCCACCCTTGGGTTTCGGCCGCTATCTTTTGCGGAACTCCTCCGAAGATGGAAACCCGGTAAACGTCGAACTGCGGCCCTTGGCCAAACGGTTTACGGGTAAAAAATATGAAGTTTCCGTCCGGTGAAAAGGCCAGGCCGCCATAGCGATCGCCTGATTCGGGAATGATCTCTACGTTGTTGCCGGAATCGAGTTGCCGGATCCAAACGCTCTGCGACTCCCGGCCAAAACCGTTGACGTAAACAACGGTCTGGCCGTCCGGGGAGATCGCCGCATTGAAAACTTCGCCGTTCGTTGAGAGCTTTTCCGAGGCAAAGGCTGAGCTTAGCACCGGAACTTCGGAGTTAAACGCATTGCCGTTCGAATACCATAACCCGACAGTTAGCAATACGGCGACCGAGATCCCGAGAGCGGGAAACGCGATCCTCCAGGGGCCGGACGGCGCTTCAGAATTATCATTGGCCGCTAAACGAGCGGGCCTTGGTTCGGATTCTTGTGTCGCGATCTCGGATCTAGCAGGTAAATTGTCGCCTTCCTCGGGCGCGGGGGTAACCACCCCAATAAACCGGTACCCCCGCCTGGGAATCGTTTCAATGAATTGCGGACGCCGGGGATCGTCACCGAGGGCTTTCCGGAGCAGCCGAATCGTATATGCCAGGTTGCCCTCCTCGACGAAACTTCCAGCCCAGACACGGTCCATCAGATCGTTCTTTTCTATCACCCGCCCGTGATCTTCAATCAATGCAACGAGCAGTTCGAACGCCTTAGGCGTGAGAGCAACCACTTCGCCTCGGTGATGGAGTGTCTTCTCAAGACGGTCAAGACAGAACTCCCCGAAACGTAACCGCTGTGTTTCCAACGACATACCGACACAAATCGTTATCTAATGCAAAACAAATCAAAACCAAATGACTTGCACGTCATAAAATCCGATATTTTTACCAGATTTTCAAAAACCAGAGAATCTTACCACGAATGAACGCGGGATTAACCATTTTGATCAAGCGGTAGAGGCCATCATGATCGATATGAATGCACCAGAGAAACTCCACCGGTCTGCTAGGCAGGTAGCGACGATCGACGAGGAGCGGAGTTCTCTGCATTTCGCGTCCCTGGGGTAAGAAAAATAGATGCGAATGACACCTATCATTCTCATAGCCACTGTCGCTTCCTGGGTTTCGGGCTGCTCCGGCCGGTCTGAGGATCATGGAAGCGAATATTTCGAAACCGCCCATGCTGATCGGCTCACCATCAGCGACGATCCGCTGGCCCTTATAGTCGAGATCGGCCCCGGGGGCAAACTGAGTTTGAACAGGATCGAGACCGGAACGCTCGCCGATGTCGCAGCGCTTAGCGACAAAATTAGGGTAGTTTTCGAAGATCGAAAAAGGACTGGAGTCGCCGAACGCAAGGTATACGTCTTTTCCACTTCCAGGATCGACCGGGGAGATCTGGAAGATCTAATAGAAAAGCTGACGGAGACGGACGCCATGCCGATATTGGTGGTCGAATAGATCGCCGTAAATTGAAAAAAATTATATGACAAATAGACTCATAAAAATCGTTGCCGTGAAGATGTTCATATTATGCCTCACGGGGTGCGAAACCACGGTCGAAGAAAAATTCGCCGCTGCTCAGAAGCGTTTGATGCCGGCCGCCGACGATCTAACGCGGGCGGAGCCGATGGGCGAGGTGGCGGGTGACCCTTATATAAAGGGCAAGATCGCCGTATTCAACCGTGCCGAGATCGCCACTAAACAAAGCGGTGCGGACGGCAAAGCCTTTTTCATGACTCCGCTTTACTTCCGTGAGCTTGAAGAGATCTATGCAGCCGAGCCGAACGAGGTTGGGACGGTTGCGATTGTCGATTGCGAAAAGATAGAGAAGGGCGTTTACCGATCAGACGATGGCCGAGAAATGCCGGCAGAGGTCGAAGATTGCGTGTTGAGACTTATCGACCGCACTGAGAACGTGACGATCTTCGAGAGGAAGTTTGAGAAAGACCCATCAGACGAACGGTATGCATATGGTAACTCGATCGTTCGGCAGTCGTCGGAGGAAGATATCGTTCAGTATCTTAAAGGCTTGCCGCGGAAATAAGCGCGAGGGCGTCGCAGGAGGAGTTGATCAATGGCTGATTACACCGGAATTTTTGAGATGGCGATCCGCGCCGGTCAATATCTGGAGCAAGTGAAGCTGGAGGGAATGATACTGCAGCTCAGAAACGCCGCATTAGTAGGAGAGGTGGCAGCGCTTGCCTCCGGAGCGATCCCGGTGTTGGCTTGGGGGGGTGTTTGGGCGGCTCTGGGTTCGGGTTATCTCGGGGCTCGCACAGCGGTTGAGAACGAGAATTTTGCTCGGGGCTATTCGCAGGGTTTCGTTATGGGATTGCTCGACTGGGAATGGGGTCACGTTCGGGAAAGATTCGGCGTTGCCGGGATAATTCGGTCGAACCATTTCGACGCAACACTCGATGAGGTCAAAGCAAAAGCCTACGCCTTTGGTTTGAGCATCGGTTTTCAGGTTGCGAAAGATATTTCGGAGGATCGAAAGAAAGCATTTTTAAGCGGCCTTCGCAAACACGCTAATGCCGTCCGCGGCGATTGGACGCGAAACGAACAGATCTCTTACGTCATCGAGCTATCGACCGTTTATCGGACAAAGTTTATGCAACGCTAATAAGACTTTTTAGGACAAAAGGAGAAAGGTTATGAAAAAGAATCTCGTCTTAGGGTTACTTTTATTCGTGTTTATTCCGTTCGGCATGAGGCCGGCCGCGGCCCAGATCACCGTCACCTTGCCTAGGATCCCGAAAATTACCCGGGACAAGCCGAAAGCCGATCAGCCCGCACAGCAGACGCAGCAGACGGCCGGCACGGTTCAAAAAGGGCAGCAAACTCAAGAAGAGTCGCCCGCGGCACAAACACGGGATTGTTCGTCGGATCCCGTTATGAGCGTGTTTCTGAAGGACATCGAAGACACCAGAAAGCAAGCCGAGGAGTTCCGGCCGGGATTACGCGATTATTACGTTTCAACACGGAGCGACGGCCAAAACAAATATTTGGAATCGGCCCTTTCAAAGACGATGAGGGACCGGTGGTTCTCAGAGTGGAAAGAGAATGCGTATCAATTGAGGGACTGTCTGTCGCCTGCATTGGACAACCTCGCCGCCGTTGCCCGAAAAACTCTGCCGGGCTATACGGGGCCCGCCGGATATACTCTGGGAACGCCCGCCGAGAAGAGGCTTATCTTAAGCGCCGTCACCGATATTTCCAACGCAAAGGTGATAAAGGTGGGCATCAAACAGCCGAGCTGGCTGATCGAAAAGGACGGCTACAACCTGCCGATCTCTCGTTATCGGCACGGCGTGATCTATGCCCAATATCCGAACGACGTCGTTGGTTACTGCTGGATCTTCTGGGTGAACCTAGTCCAAGACTATTCCGGGGGCGGAACGTATGGGGCGAGCTACGGGAGATTCATCAGTCGGGCGGTCGCTGGTTGTCCCGCTTAAGCAGGCAGGGCGGCCGAACGCATGCCCTTGAGGAAAGCAGGACGTTCGGACAATCGAGTTCATAATGCAGATCTACCGAATCACAGCGACGATCGCGGCCGGATTGATGCTTTTTCACAGTCCCTCCTCCGGACAGACGGCTGATTCGCCGTCGGCAGAAGAGTACTATCGGCGCGGGCTTGCGGAGAAAAACGAGAAAGGCTGTGGTTATGCAGCCGAAAGCTTTAGTAAGGCGATCGAACTAAATCCGCGTGATGCTAGGTATTATAAAGAACGCGGCGAGTGCGCATCGTTGTGGTCGCGGGAGGAAGCTTTGGCGGATCTTGATACGGCGATACGCGTCGACCCTTCTTATGCTGACGCCTATCTTGCACGCGCAAAGGTGCTCTTTCACGAGTTTAGAGTTAGGGAAATGTCCGCGGCAGATGCCGACAAGGCTCTCGAGGACCTTAACAAAGCCGCGATGATCGATCCGAAATACCCCGAGACATTCTTTGTGAGAGGAAAGCTCTTTTTTCACTATTTCAAAGACGTTGAAAAAGCGTTTTCGGATTTTGCCCAAGCGATCGAGAAAGCTCCGAGCGAACAGAGATATTTCGTTGGGAGGGCATCTCACTATCGACTGATCGGGAAGATCGAAGAGGCGATCAAGGATTACACCGCGGCCATCGGACTCGAACCGGGGAACAAATCGCTCTACCGCTACAGGGCCGGTGCTTACCGCGAGTTAGGCAAAGACTCGCTGGCGAACGCGGACGAAAAAAAGGCCGCTGAATTATATCAGCAGCCTCCGAATCTCTAACTCGCACGGACCATATCAGACCTCGACCTGATCGATCTGGGCCTTTTGGAGCTTGCCGCTGTAATCGATGTAGAGGGCCTTCCATTCGCTGAAGATGTCGAGCACCTGTGTGCCGGCTTCGCGGTGGCCGTTGCCTGTTGCTTTGGTGCCGCCGAACGGCAGATGGACCTCGGCGCCGATGGTCGCCGAATTCACATAGCAGATGCCCGTATAAAGCTCCTGCATCGCATAGAACGCCTTGTTGACATCCTGGGTGTAGATGGCCGACGAGAGGCCGTACTGCACGCCGTTGACGATGTCGATGGCTTCGTCGAGGGTCGAGAAAGGAACGACGCTGGTGACGGGGCCGAAGATCTCTTCCTGCTCGATGCGCATGCCGGGTTTGACGTCGGTAAAGACGGTCGGCTCGATATACCAGCCCTTTGAGAAGTCGCCTTTCGTCAGGCGATTGCCGCCGGCGGCGAGCTTTGCCTTATCGACCTTTTTGCCGATCTCGATGTAACCGAGGATCTTCTGCATCGCGTCCTCGTGGATCACGGGGCCGACCTCGGTCTTGGGGTCGAGGCCCGGGCCGACACGGAGAGCATTGACGCGATCGACCAGTTTCTGAACAAATTTCTTGTAGACCTTTTTATGAACGACGAGCCGCGATGAGGCCGTGCAGCGTTGGCCGCTGGTGCCGAAGGCACCCCACAGCGAGCCCTCAACGGCATTGTCGATGTCGGCGTCATCCATGATGATGATCGCGTTCTTGCCGCCCATTTCAAGGCTAACGATCTTGTTCTTGTTAGCTCCCTGTTCGGCGATGATCCGGCCCGTATCGGTGGAACCGGTGAACGAGATGAGCCTGACGTCGGGGTGCTCGACCAGCGTGGGGCCGACCTTGCCGCCGTCGCCGTTGATCAGGTTAACGACACCCTTGGGGATGCCGGCCTCTTCACAGGCCTTGACCAGGTTTAGCGACGAAAGCGGCACGTCCTCGCCCGATTTGAGAACGACGGTATTGCCGCAGACAAGCGCGGGGATCAGCTTCCACGAGGGGATAGCCATCGGGAAGTTGAACGGCGTTATCAACCCGCAGACACCGACCGGCTGCCGGACGCACATGGCGAACTTGTTGGGCATCTCGGCGGGCGTCGTAAAGCCGTGAAGCCGTCGGCCCTCTCCTGCGGTGTAATAGGTGCAGTCGATCGCCTCCTGGACGTCGCCGCCTGCCTCTTTGAGCACCTTGCCCATTTCGCGGGTCATTTCCTGTGTATAGCGGTCCTTATTCTTTTGCAGGATCTCACCCAGGCGGAAAAGGATCTCGGCGCGACGCGGTGCCGGGGTGCGGCGCCATTTGTCGGCGGCACCCTTTGCGGCGGCGATGGCGTTCTCCATATCCTCTTCGTTAGAGGCAGGAAAACGGCCGACGATATCCGACGTATCGGCCGGATTTACGTTGTCAAACCATTCGCCGGATGAGCTTTTGACCCACTCACCGCCGATGTAATTGTGATATTTTTTCGGGGCTGAACCGGAAGATGTCTTCCGTTTGGCCTCTTTTGCTTTTGCCATATAGAAGTAAGGTTACTAGGAAAAAAGAAAAAGTTCCAAACCGCACGGCTGCGGCTTGGAACTTAAGAGCAAAAGAGCCGGCAAAGAGCTCTATCGAACGGTGAATTGAACTATCTTGCGGGCCGCGGCCTGCGATCCGCCGATCGGCGAAAGGACGTGAAGCACTACGGGGTCGCCCTTTTTAAGCCGGGCGGCCATCGCGGCAAATTCCTTCGCGTTGGCGACATCCACGCGGTTAAAACGTTGAATGATGTCTCCCTCGCCGAGCCCGTCGTTACCGGCCGAGACCTTTACATCAGCGATAAAGCTTTCGGGGTCGATGACCTTAACGACCGCGCCCTTGGCGGCCTCGAGCCGAAGCGAGCGCACCAGATCGGGGGTGACGTCACTGACGGTCAGGCCGAAGGGCTTGTCCGCGCTGTTCTCTTTGATCGGCAATCGGCGTGGCGGATCGGGCTGGGCATTTGCACCGCGAAGCGGCCTTTCACCCAATCTGAGCGAGACCGTGCCGCGTTCCAGCCGCGAGCCCACCTCGCGTAAATAGACGACATCGACCGAACGGTCGGGGGAGGCCCCGGCGACTTTTTGGATCAGGTCCTGAGCATCCGCGACGGGCCTGCCGTCAAACTGAACGACGATGTCCCCCTCCTTCAGCCCCGCGGTCGCCGCCGGGCCGTCGTCGATGCGAACCTCCGTGATGATCGCTCCGCGTTCGTCGCCCATCCCGTAAACCTGTGCAAACTCGGCCTTTACCGTATCAAGATAGACCCCCAGGTAACCCCTTCGAACCCGGCCGTTCTCGCGAAGCTGGCGATAGACGTTCTCGGTTTCGGCAGCGGGCAGGGCAAATCCGATACCGTTGTAATCGCCGGTGGAGGTGGCGATCTGTGAATTAACACCGATCACCTCGCCCCGAAGATTGACGAGCGGGCCGCCTGAATTGCCGCGGTTGATCGCGGCATCGGTTTGTAGAAATCGTTGAAAGGCGGAGCCGCGGGGCGTTTCGCGCTCGACCTGTGAAATGATGCCGGCCGTGACCGTGCGGTTGAGCCCGAAGGGCGAGCCGATGGCGAGCACCCATTCGCCCACTTTGACCGCGCCGGAATCGCCGAAAGTGACGGTGGGCAATGCGCGGCCGGCGTCGATCTTGAGCACGGCTATATCGGTCTCTGCGTCCATGCCCACGAGGCTTGCAAGATATTCGTCGCCGGAATCGAGCCGGACCGTGATCCTCGCCGCCTCTTCCACGACGTGGGCGTTGGTCACGATGTAACCGGCCGGGTCGACGATGAAACCGCTGCCGACCGCTGAGGTCGGACGGTCGCGGGGCATCTGGCGGCGGAAAAATTCGAGAATGTCGTCGGGATCGGACGGGAGTTCACGCCGGGCGGTCTCTTCCGAGACGCGAGCCTTGGCATCGATGCTGACAACGGCGGGCTCCACCCGCTTGGCCGCAACGGCAAACGCATCGGACAAAGCCGCGGCTGACGGAGTGCCGGGCACCGGCGCAGCGGGCGATTGTGCCGCGGCCGCGGGCCCCATAAGCGCAACGAGGAGAAAACTGAATATTCCGAAAAATAGCGAGCGTTGAGGGGTGACCTTCTGATCAAACTTCATAAATGTGCGTCTCCTCGCAGGTTTTGGGGGTGTTTGCGATTATAACAAAATTCGCATGATTCCGAAGAAAAGATTCACACCTCCATTGTCAGGAGTATCTTTAACACGCCCGGACGGGCAGAAAGTTCCATGGCACGCAGCCCGTCGGCTAGCGGCAGCGTGTCGGAAATAAGGCCGTTGACGCTGATCTTGCCCGACTCCAGCAGCTCGAGGGCCGGGGCGAAACGGCCGCAGCGAGAGCCGACAACGGAGATCTCATCGACGACAACGCGCCAGGCTTCCCAGGCCGGTGTTCCCTGAAAAGTAGACTTAAGGACGATAGTTCCTTTAGGGCGGACGAGATCGAGAGCCGAGGCAAAGCCGGATTCGGATCCGCTGGCCTCGACCACGACATCAAATTCGTTCTCCATGCCGGCTATTTCCGCCGTATTCACCGTCGCGATGTCGTATTCGGAAACGAGGGCCATCTTTGACGCGTGCTTGCCGACAAGTGTCAGGCCCGGGGCCGCGAGCGAAAGTGCCATTGCCGAAAGCAGGCCAAGCTTTCCATCGCCGATAACGGCAACGCGAGTGCCGGCCGATATGGGTACGCGCTCCGTAACGCCCCACGCGGCTGCGAGCGGTTCTACAAACGCGGCGGCATCATTTGAGACGCTGTCCGGGACCGGCAACAGATTGCGTGAGGGGAGGGTAAGGAACTCGGCGTGTGCACCATCCCGCCCCTTGATGCCGAGGACCGTTCTGTCCGGGCAATGTCGCGGGTCGCCGGCTAGGCAGAGATCGCATTCGCCGCATCCCGCATTGATCTCGCCAACAACCCGGCGGCCTATAAGTTCGGGGGCGTCCGGCGCCGATTCGACGACTCCGACAAATTCGTGGCCGAGCGTGCCCTGAAATCCCGCATAACCGCGGGCGATCTCAAGGTCGGTGTTGCAGATGCCGGAACGGACCACGCGAACCAAAGCCTCGCCCGAAACGGCGGGTCGAGGGACGTCGCCAAGCGAGAGGCTGCCATTTGCGATCCGGAGAGCTTTCATCGGGTACGGTAATCATAGCGAAACGCATCGTCGAGACAAAATTTGCAAAGGCGGGGAGGGAACCTATAATTAAAACTGCGGCGTGCAGCTAAGCCTTTTAAATAATATGCAAAAGATCGTCCTACTAACATTAACTCTCACAGTATTTGCAGTGGCCTTTGCGGCGTGCGGCGATGCCGGCGGCAACGGACCGGGTTCCCCGGCACCGGAGTCGCCCACGGCGGCATATCATGCTCTCTACGCAGCAGTAAAAGCAAAGGATACCGAGGCGATCAAATCGCTGATGAGCAAGAAGACCCACGACCTGGCGATGGTCGCGTCCCAGCAGAATAAGGTGCCGCTGGAGAAGGTCTACGAGAACGGTTTTACTGCGACGACATTCGCCGAATCGCTTCCGGAGATCCGCGAGGAACGGATCAAGGATGATATGGCGGCAATAGAGGTTTGGAACGAAAAGGACAAGCTCTGGGAAGACCTGGCCCTGGTCTATGAAGACGGCGGATGGAAATTTGCCTTCGGCGACCTTTTTGCCGGCAGTTACAAGTCGCCCGGGAAGGGGCGGGCCCAGCTCGAACGCGAGGCGGCAAACAAGATGGGCAACAATATGATCGAGATCAAGCCGGCGATGAATGCGAATATGATGAAGCCGCCGCCGGCGAATGCCGCTAATCCGGTCCCGCGGCCGCCCGCGAACGCCACACCCGTTAAGCCTAGAACCGTAAACCCGCCGCTGAATCGGAACGCACAATGATCGATGCGACCGCAGTACAGGCCATTCTTGACCAATATGCAAAGCACGGTTGGGAGCTGCGGCGCGTACTGCTTAGTGAGGACGCGGAAAGCGAGCTGGGTGCGATATTTGCCGGGCGTGATGTGCGTTCGGCCGAGATCGACGCCCTTTGGTTTTCGAGGCGTTCGCGGCCGGGGAGCGAGTCGTGGGAGCTGAGGCGATTGGGCGGATCGCCCTTTGCTCTGGTGGCTGTGATCGACGACGAGGCAAGTGATGAAGACCGCGAATCTTCACTGTCTGACAAAGAGCAGCAGATGAAAGAGGCTGCCAAACGCATCGGCTGAGCCGGGCGGCGACGCCATTCGCCGGGTAACCATCCGCCGCTCCCCGCCATCAAATGAAATGCTTGACAAGTTCGCCCTTGCATAGCAAACTTGAATTGTTGAAATGATGATCAAAGATCTCGATGCCGGTGTCGTTCGCGTTTGGGAAGGACTTCGGCCGACGACACAAAAGATGCTGGTCGGGATACTCGAAACGGCCGGCAGCTCGCCCCAAAATGTTCAACCTCAGATCTACGGATACGACGCACATTCCGATTGGGAATTGAGCCGGCTGCTGTCGGCACTGGATGAGCATGGAAGGGGCAGGACCGCGGCGGCACGCGACGAGGCGGGCCAGCTCGCGGAAACCTGCGCCCAGATATTGGAGGCACAAAGCGGTTCTGCTGAGGTTTTTATCCAACTAGCGACGCGTGCGATAAAGCTGCACGATTATCACAAGCTCGACGCATTGGCGGACGTGCTTGCGGAACGGTACTCTCCCGCCGAGATCGCCGAGATAGTGCGGCAGGCCGAGCTTCCGCAGATCAGAGCGATCGCGTATGAAACGCTTTCGATGCTGCCGATCAGGTCGCTGGTAATGCTGATGGACGATCCGCTCTATGTCGAGATCGCGGCGAACGCGATAGAGCAGCAGGCATTTGAATACGAATCTGAAGAGGCACGCGATTTCCTCGAGCAATTAGATGCCGAAGAGCAGATGCGGCAGGGATAGGATCAAGCCAAATATTTAGGACGCCGGGACCGACACAGGCCCCGGCGTTCTGCATTTTAGGCGCCGGCGTTCTCGCCGGACGTCTCTTTATAGCGGCGGGAATACATCGGGAAGCGGGCGGCCAGCTCGGCAACCTCGCCGCGCACGCGGCGGCGGACCTCTTCCGACTCCGGCTCGTGAATAACGTCGGCGATCATTCTGCCGATGGCCTGCATCTCGGGCTCTTTCATTCCCCGAGTGGTGAGTGCCGGAGTGCCGACACGAATGCCGGATGCCGTAAACGGCTTTTGGGTGTCAAAGGGAATGGTGTTTTTGTTGACCGTGATGTTGACGGCCTCGAGCGCTTTTTCGGCATCTTTGCCGGTGATGCCCTTGCCGTCCATATAGACATCGACGAGCAGCAGGTGGTTGTCCGTTCCGCCCGAGACCAGCCGAAGCCCGGTGGCCGAGAGGCTATCTGCCAGCGCCTTCGCATTCGCAACGATCTGCTGCTGATAGATTTTGAAATCGGGCCGAAGCGCCTCACCAAAAGCAACCGCCTTGGCCGCGATAATATGTATGAGCGGCCCGCCCTGAACGCCCGGGAAAACGCTGCGGTCGATGTCCTTCGCAAATTCTTCTTTACACAAGATCAATCCGCCGCGGGGGCCTCGAAGCGTCTTGTGCGTCGTGGTCGTCACGTACTCACAGTGCGGGACCGGCGAGGGGTGAAGCCCGGCGGCTACGAGTCCCGCGATATGGGCAATATCGGCCATGACGCGCGCCCCCACGCTGCGGGCGATCTCGCCGATGCGGGCGAAATCAATGGTGCGGGGATATGCCGAGGCGCCGCAGATGAGCAGCTTTGGCCGGCTCTCCTCAGCATTACGCTGCAGGGCGTCGTAATCAATTTGTTCGGTCTCTTTATCGACCCCGTAGTCGGCGACCTTGTAGTTGATGCCGGAAAAATTGAGCGGATGGCCGTGGGTGAGGTGACCGCCGTGCGACAGGTTCATTCCCAGGATGGTGTCGCCGTGGTCGAGCGACGCGAGCAGCACCGCCATGTTCGCCTGTGCGCCGCTGTGCGGCTGAACATTGGCGTGCTCGGCCCCGAAGATCTCTTTTGCACGGTCGATGGCGGCCTGTTCGACGACGTCGGCAAATTCGCAGCCGCCATAATAACGCTTGCCGGGGTAGCCCTCCGCGTATTTGTTTGTAAAGACCGTTCCCATTGTCTGAAGCACGGCCTCAGAAACGAAGTTCTCCGACGCGATAAGCTCAAGCCCGTCGGCCTGGCGGCGAACCTCATCGTCAATGGCATTTGCGATCAATGGGTCGGTTTCAGAAATATGCGATGTGAAAAAATCTGTCATGACGAAGGGCTCCTTATCTCATTTTCATCGATTGTATAATCTTTCACCAAAACGGAATAGCCGCCCCAGCGTGAAGCTGGATGAATTTGCCGGTTAGGACAGGGCCGCAACACGCACTTCCGCACTTTTCACCATTTATTGAACAAATCGGCGTGCAACTTCGTCTTCTAATCTAAGCTCCCGGCTTCCGTGCATTAATCGAGAGGTTTCAAGGATGAGTCAGAATTGGCAGTCATTTTTAAATAACGACGGTTTGAGAGGATTTATTGCAGTAGTTCTCGGGTTAGTGTTTTGCAGTGCCTCGCCGGCACAACAGGCTGAAACGATGCCGAATTCTGAAAGGCCGGCCGTATTGGTTTTGGCCACGTCTCATTTCCACAACCCGGGCCAGGATGTAATGAACATTCAATGGGACGATGTGCTGTCGGAAAACCGGCAGAAAGAGATCCGGGAATTCGTCGCACTTCTCAAGAAATTCAAGCCCACGAAGATCGCGGTCGAGGTGCCGTACGGGAGTGTTAAGACGAATGAGGAGTATAGCCGGTATTTACGCGGCGAGTATCAGTTGACGCGTAATGAGATAGATCAGATCGGGTACAGGCTGGCGAAGGAAGTGGGCCATTTAAGAGTGTACCCGGTTGATGCGGCCGGATCATTTGATATCGGACGGGTGTTCGAATTCGCCGCCAAAAACGATCAGCAGCATATCGTTGACCGGGCGATGGAGATCGCCAAAGAGCAGGTTGGCGATGCAAATGAGTTGGTAAAGAACGCAAATATCACCGAGTTTCATCGAGCGATAAACGATCCGCGGAAGATCGACGAAGGGCATCGGGCCTACTTAACGATGTTGCGTATCGGGAAGGGCGAAAACTATCCCGGTGCAGATCTGGTAGGGGATTGGTATAAACGGAATCTCAAGATCTTTACAAACATCACGCGCATCACAGAATCAAATGAGGACCGGATCCTTGTCTTGATCGGCTCGGGACACGCCAAGCTGCTGCAGCAGTTTATCGAAGATTCAGGCGAATATAAGCTGGAGAGAGCAGGGAAGTATTTCTAACTACGGAACACGGTGGTCCTTTGCCGGATCAGATCTTTATTCCCATCATCCCGCCGGAGGAGGTTCATCGTACATTCGCTGATAAACGTACCGCTTCAATTGATTCTCGTCCAAGTCCTTTGGTGCATTTTCAATTATTAATTTCCTGGCCGTGCCTGAAGTATATGTCCATTATCAAGAAACGGTCGTCAATGGTGAGTTTCTCCATCAGGGCTCGATATTCCTTTGTCATTTAAGCATCTCCCCGAATTGAACTTCATTTAGGACCGTGACGCCGAGCGTTTCTGCTTTGGTGAGTTTCGACCCGGCGTCGGTACCTGCGACGACGTAGTCGGTCTTTTTGCTGACGGACGATGAAACGCGGCCACCGCGGTCTTCGATGAGTTTTGCCGCCTCGTCGCGGGTATAGTTTTCGAGCTTGCCGGTGAGGACAAAGGTCTTGCCGACGAACCGGTCGTCGAGGGCAGCGGTGGACGACGCATCCATCTCAGTTTGGACGCCGGCCGCCTTGAGGCGTCCGATGAGGTCGATATTGTTCGGTTCGCGGAACCAGGAATGCACGCTTTCGGCGACGCTCAGCCCGATCTCGGGAATATCATCGAGCTGCTCGACGCTTGCGGCGGCGATGCGGTCGATGCTGCGGAAATTGCCGGCGAGGATCTTCG
>JAEWBM010000151.1 GCA_023391155.1 Acidobacteriota bacterium | reverse complement strand
GCTCCGCCCGCATTGGATGTGACCGAGCCGCCGGAAGTCGCAGACGATTATCGCGAGTGGCACGATCCCCACGCGCCGCTGCCCGCGTTTCTTTTGGGGTGGAAGATCCCGGCACGGAGGACCCCTGAGTTTGATGCGTTATATCTTGCCGGGAAACTGCTTTATGACGGCGACAGCTCGAGGCTTTATCAGAAGCTCGTAAAGGGCGAGGAGTCGGTCGTCCAGCTTTTTGGATTCACGGACGAGCGGCGGGGGCCATCGAGTATTTATGTCGGAGCGATCCCGAAGCCGGAGCAGGACCTGAGCCGAATTCGGACCGTTATAATGAAAGAGATCGAGACCATAGCCGCACATGGGCCGACCTCGGAAGAGATGATGAAGCTGCAAAACCAGCTGATCAATGACACCGTGAGAATGCGGCAATCCTCGATGAACCGCGCCCAGCAGATAGCCGAGTTCGCGCTTTACGACGGCGACCCGGACCTGGTGAATTCTGAGCTCGATGAGCTGTTGGCGATACGCCCGGACCAGATCCGAAAGGCCGTATCGGACTTTCTTGATACGGATAATCGTGTTTTGTTGGATGTAGTACCGGCAGCGGCTGCGTGATCGAACCTTATGACGAAAGCAATTCAAACCACCGTTCCCGAGTCCTTAGAGCCGGTTCAATTTGATCTGCCGGAGGCGTTTCGGACGACGCTTTCGAACGGGCTTCGGGTGGTGATATTTGACGATCCACGCATTCCGCTGTGCTCGTTTCGCCTGGCGTTTCTGTCGGGCGATGCGGGCGACCCCGCCGAGTTAAAGGGGTTGACCAGTGCGATGACGACGCTGGTGACCGAGGGCACCACCGAGCATACAAGTGCCGAACTAGCGGAAAAGATCGAGCGGCTCGGCGCGAGCCTTTCGGCGAGTTCCTCGCACGACTTTTCGGTAGTTGCTGCCTCGGTGCTCTCGATGTACCGTGGAGAGGTCCTCGAACTGATGGCCGAAACGGTCTTCGCCCCGGTTTTTCCCGAAAACGAGCTTGCGCTTTATCGCCAGAATACTATCGAGAATCTGAAGTTTCAGCGTTCGCAGCCGAACTTTCTCGCAGGGGAACAAACCGCGAGGCTGCTTTACGGGAAGCATCCCTATGGGACCGTCTCACCGTCGCAGGCCGATGTAGAGAGATTGACGCGTGAGAGCCTCGAACGGCGTCGGCGGGAGGTATTCCTGCCAAACAACGCGGTATTTATCGCCGTAGGGGATATACAAAAGGACCAATTCCTTTTGGAACTTGAGGAACTTTTCGGCGACTGGGAATCGGGTGATAGGCATCTTCATAAAGAAACTGATTTCCCGGATCGAAAAGAGCGGACGTTGACCATTGTCGACAGGCCGGGATCGGCCCAGGCGAACATAGTCCTCGCAAACCACGGGATAAGACGCGATGACCCCGATTATTTCCCGGTGATCGTGATGAACCAGATCCTAGGTGCGGGAGCCTCTTCGCGGGTGTTTATGAACTTGCGGGAAGAAAAGGGTTACACCTACGGTGCTTATACGCGGTTGGATACAAAACGTTTCGGCGGGCATTTTGAGGCGACGGCGGAAGTCAGGACATCGGTCACCGGGGATTCCTTGAAAGAGTTCTTTTATGAGCTCGAGCGCATTCGAGATGAGGACGTGCTCGAGGATGAACTGAACGACGCCAAGAATTTTTTGACGGGTGTATTCCCGATCCGTGCCGAAACGCAGGAGGGGCTAACGAACCTGATACTTAACCAGGAGCTTTACGGGCTGCCGCACGATTACCTACAGTCGTACCGGGAAAACGTGGATGCGGTCTCGACCGAGGATGTCCGCAGGGTGGCTAACCAATATATTCATCCCGACTCTTTCGCGATGGTGATCGTGGGAGATGCTCGCGAAATACTGGATCAGGCAAGCGCCTATTGTGAGACGATCGAGATCATGGATAAGAACGGCAAAGAGATCGACGCGAATTCGTACGCAAAAGAAGCGAGGGCCGAGCCGGGAAACATTTCGGGCAAATGGGAGATAATGCTCGACTTTCAGGGTCAGCAGATGCCGATCGAAATGACGCTTGATCAGCAGGGAAGCGAGGTGACCGGGAGCATTTCCACCATGCTTGGAACCGGCGAGATCAAAAGCGGAACGATCACGGGCGACCGTTTCTCCGCGTCGGCGATCACAGAGATACAGGGCGAACCGGTCGAGCTTGCGATCAACGGAGCCCTCGCGGGTGATACGATCTCGGGCGCGATAGAGGCTCCGATGCTGCCGGGTGAGCTCTCATTTTCAGGCACTCGAGCCGGTTAATCGACGGTACCGATCGAATGAGCGGCCGCGATCTTCAGGCGGTCGTCAATCTCAACGAACAAAATGAAGTGCTGGGTGATGGATCCGCGGTCAATAAAGCCGCGGTCGCCCCTGAGCTTCGAGCGAAAGGTGTAGATGGCTCCGCCCGGGAGCGGTAGGTAAACCTCCTCGTCGATCGAGAGCCGTTGCGCGGGGTCGCCGGCGGCCCGTAACAGCGCGATCATTTCGTCCGCGTCCTTCGTTGACTCACCATCGGTTCCGATAAATCGCGCTTCGTCTACTATCCGGACTTCGGGGCCTTCGTTGACGATCGCTTCGAGGACCGAGCTCACCTTGGAGGCCAATTCATCGGAACTGCGCGGCGGCGTGGTCCGGTCGCCGAGAGCCGCTACCGCCGGGTGAGGCCGGCTCCAAGGGAGTGGATCGCAGTGGAAAGTGTTGGTCGCGCCCGCGGCGAGTTTCCATTCGCCTTCGTCGCGGGACCATACATCGGTTGCAACGAAACGAGTGACGCACGCACTACCGCGGTATTCCCATTCGTGGAGCTTTGCTGAATAAACTACCGCTATATCGTTATAGACAAGGATGTCCGGGTTTTCGGCTCGGAAAGACTTGGTAAGATGATCGGGCTTGCGGCCCGAGCGTAGGATATGAGAGTCGGAACGCATCATCGCGATGAGCTGTTCCTTGATGTTGAAGACGACCTTGTTTCGAATATTTACGTAGGAATCCAGGTAGTACCTTTCGAAGGGGCGATGGTCGCGGGATTCGTAGGAGCGATTTATCTCACGGATGCGTGCAGTGATCTGATCGATATCGGGGCCGTTCGGCGGGCCTTCAGTTGGGCCTTGCGGGTAAGCGGCATCGGCGAGGCAGGTGAGGAAAATCAATAGGTAAACCGCGTACCGCATCGGAACCTATGGTGAAGCACCTCCGGAGGCCGCCGGCGAGGCCGCTTCGATCCGCGAGAAACGAGTTTCCACGGCGAGCTCCTCAAGGCCTTCGGGCGAAATGTTGTACATCACGTAGTTGAAATCTTGGTCGTCGAGGAAGATCTCCGTTCGCCAACCCCAATCCGGGTGGTCAGGTACCGCGTAAGACCCTTTTACCGATATGCCGCCGTCGGGCCGCACAGAGCCGTCACAGACCATGATGACGTTTGCGGAATGCCAGGAATCGGTCCAAACGGCTCGAATCGCCCCCGTGCCCGCATCGCCGGAAAGAAGAAGTATGCCTTCGTGCAGCTCTCCCTTATAGGACCAAGTGTAGACGATCTCGAGGCATTGGCCCCGGGCAAGCTGACGGACGACGGCCGTTGAGTCGGATTCAAGAATGGGATTCGGCATCCAGTTTAGATGAAGCCGATTGGTGCCTTTCCATTCACCGGTGAGGTTTAGATATTGTTCAGGAAGTGCCATAAGATTTTAGCCGCGAACGACTGCGCTCTGAGGGCCTTGATCGTACAGTTCGCAGGTTGGCGGAATGAACGCAAGGTTATCACGGAACGCTAATGCTGTAAATAGTTATAGGAGGGGAGGAGGGTTTTGAGCTGCGATGAGGAAGGCCGGCGTTGGTTATCGGCAGAAAACCGGCCCGCAGCTCAAAACATCGTGGATCTTTTAACTAGCTTTTCGGGCCGCAGCGGCGTTCTTTGGCAGAGAGCTGAGGCGGTCGATAAGGTATGAAGCTGCCTGCCGGGACAATTCGTTAACGCGGCAGTTCATCGTCTGGGAACATTCCGCATCGAGGTCGATGGTGCGCTCGCGTGCCAGAGCCCTCAGCATCCCTAACTGTCTCGGCGTGACCAGCTCAGAAATGGAACGCCCGATCGGGTCGTCGGGGCGCGACTCGGTGTCACGGGATGTCCCATTTTCAGAATCCAACTCGCGCTTATAAAGGTCGCGGGCGATGCCGAACTTCACGGCGGCACGCTTTAGAGCATCGTGCTCGGCCTTTTTGATCCCGATCTCGGACCGGTTCGAGCCGGTGCCGATCCCTTCGCGAGTGACGCCGTCGATCGTTATGGCAACGGTGACGACGGCATGGTCGCCGATGGAGCGGATGTCTTTGATCGTATGCTCCCAGTTCGGAGCAGTGCTATCGAGAATGTCGGCGACAGTGTGCCATTCCACATATTCGACCGCCTTCGGCATTCCGCTTTGATCCCGCAGCCCCTCGCGTCGACGGAGGAGCGACGGGTCGACATTTTTTCGAAGTTCCCGCAATGTTGAGGAAAAGTCGAGGACGTTGGCATTGCCGTCATCGGTTACGGGCGTTTCGGTCACCAAAGCACCGGTTTTGATCTCGCTCTTTTGCATAATCGAATCTCCTTATCGGCACTTCAAGTGTGCCATCTGTGAAACAGCGTACCACATCAAATTATTTGTTGCAAGGGTGAAACGAAGTGTTGCAATTAAAAAAAGACTGTGTTATGTTTTATCCATGAAATGCGAAGTGCACCTATGACACTAGCGTTACAGGAGGCTAAAACAGTCTATGCAGCTAAAGAACGATAACTTTATCAACACTGTGGAGCTTGGACGCGCCATCAAGCGCCGCCGCGAAGAATTGGGCCTGAGCCTGCGGGATGTTGCGGACAAGACCAATGTGTCCGCCTCGACGCTTTCGCGAATCGAGAACGGCACGGGGAAGCCGGATGCGGACAACATCGCTCGGCTTACGAACTGGCTTGAGATGCCGATCGACCGGGTAATGAAGAAAACGTCTTCGACCGAGGTCGAGCCGGTCATCTACTTTCCGCATGAGGCGACGCCCGAGATCGTGGAGGCCCATTTGCGGGCGGATAAGAATCTGACGCCGGAAACTGCTCAGGCCCTGTCTGAACTGTTCCGGGTCGCTTACAAACAATTCAGCAAACCGGGCGAGAAATAGGCTGGAATTACGCGTTTATTGACGGAGGGGTTTATGGAGCGAGTTCTAACGTTTGAAAATAGGGCCGAGACGGCGGATCACGGCGGCCCGCAGATCGTGGATACTACGATCGTATTATTCTTTTTGGCTGTGTTAATGGGGAGCTCGCTTCCTTCGGGCCTGATCGACGGGATATTGTCGTTTACAACTCTCGCAGCGTTCATAACACTTCCATATTTCCTGTTGAGCGAGGACGAGCTGCCTGGATTCGGGCTTTGGGCCCTAGGACGGGCGTTTATCGCGATGCTCGGCGGAGCAGCGGGCTTATTGTTCAATGCCGCACTTGGAAGCGCTTTGCCGGAGCTGCTCAGCTATCTTCCGATGACGCTGCTGCTGGTGGCTGCGACAGCAAGCGCAGCGGTCCAATTTTATGTTATTATAAAGGTTCGTTTGGCGATCTGAGGCAAAAGGCGTCGAACGTTAAACAAAAGACCGCGTTGGGTTTCGGGGCCCGACGCGGTTTTTTTATGCTGCAGCGACGGATTCGTGGGCGAGGGCGGCGTAGAGTGTTTTTAACTCCTCGATAAGAGCAAGATACTGGCCGGGCGTAAGGGCCTGTGCCCCGTCACAAAGAGCCTCTTCTGGACAAGGGTGCATCTCGATCAACAGGCCATCCGAACCGACAGCGACCGCGGCCCTCGCAAGCGGCGCCACCATGTAGTTGTGGCCGGCGGCATGAGACGGGTCGACGATGATCGGCAGATGCGATTTGCGGCGGATAGCCGGGACGATCGAGATGTCGAGCGTATTGCGGGCGTGATCGGCAAAGGTGCGTATCCCGCGTTCGCATAGGATCACATTCGGATTGCCCTCCGCCATTATGTATTCCGCCGAGAGAAGAAATTCGTCGAGCGTGGCGGAGAGCCCGCGTTTAAGGAGAACAGGGATCCTGGCTCGGCCGGCGGCGCGGAGCAGGGCGAAGTTCTGCATATTGCGGGCGCCGATCTGAATGCAATCGCCGTATTTCTGCACGAGGTCGATCCCGTGTTCGTCCATCGCCTCGGTCACGATGCGAAGCCCGAACTGGTCGCGAACGTTCGCAAGCAGCTTGAGGCCATCCTCGCCCAGGCCCTGGAAAGCATAGGGCGAGGTCCGGGGTTTATACGCGCCGCCGCGAAATAATCGGATCCCGCTGGCAGCGACCGTCTCGGCCGCAGCGACGACCTGCTCTTCACTTTCGACCGCACAGGGGCCGGCGATGATGGCAAGTTCGCCGCCGCCGATGGCGACATCGCCGATCATTACGGCAGAGCGGCCGGAGCCCCGGGCATCCGAGGAGAGCTTGTAAGGTTTGGTGACCCTGATCGCTTCCGCAACCCCGGGGAGATTTTCGAACAAGGCAGGGTCAATAGCGCCGCTATTGCCGGTAATGGCAACCGCCGTCCGGCCGGTGCCCGGCAAGGCGTGGGCAGACCAACCCATTTTTTCGACGGCCTCGCGAACGCGAGCGATATCGCTCTCGGAGGCGTCGGATGTCATAACGATCAGCATAGCAAGGGTCGAAAATTGTGAAGCAGAACCTTAACTTTAGATTCCAATGCGCAGATTTGCAACCGTAACGGCGGTGGACCGACGGTCTGTGTCCGGCCGGGAAATTACATTCGTTCAGGGACGGTGATGCCCATCGTCCCAAGGGCCGCAGTGAGCGACCGCCGTGCGGCATCGGCAACGGCGACCAGAACCGCACGCTTTGCTGGATCGGGTTCGGGCAGGATCTTATGATGGTGATAGAACAAATTGAACGACTTTGCCAGATTGAACGTGTACTTTGCGAGTATCGCGGGCTCATTGGCTGACGCTGCCTGATTGACGGTTTCCTCGAGTCGCGATGCCAGCACAAGCATCGACCAGATATCGTCGCCGCCGTCGCCGGCGAAGACTGCTGAGATGCGATCGCGATCCTGTAGCGGAGCAAACACCTCGTCCAACGATTCGCCACGGTCGGCAAGCTTCCGGAAGATGGAGTTTGCCCGGACGGCCGAGTATTGGCAGAAACATCCTGTTTCGCCTTCGAAGGAAAGTGCCTCCTTGAAATCGAAGACGATGACGGTCGTCCGGGTAAATTTGAGTAGGAAATAGCGAAGAGCCCCAACGGCGATGATGTGAGAGATCTCACGTTTCTCACCGGAATCGATGTCTGGATGCCGCTTTTCAACCTCGGCGAGAGCATTCGCCTCGAGACGGTCGAGCAGGTCGTCGGCCTTTACTCCGAGGCCCTTCCGCCCGCTCATCTCGATAAAGGTGCGGGTACGGTCCTCCTCAGAAAGGGTGAAGCCCAGCTCTTCGGCAGCAGCCGGTGATAGGGCGACCATCTCATAAGATAAATGCACGCTTGCACGCTCGCCCTTTTCAGGGTCGATGGCGGCCACACCTTTGCGGACGATCTCCTGCGGGTAGGATTGACGCGTGTCAATCACGTTGTAGACCTTTTCACCGTGGCCAAAAGCGGGGGCTCCGGCGTCGGCTTTGACCGAGTCGGCTGTGGTTATCCAAACCTCTTTGCCGTCGGAGTATTGGTGGAAGCGGCGGTAATGGAAATCCATGCCAAGAATACCGAGCTTCCACATCTGGTAGGCGATGTCCTTGCCCGTGTAGGTGACCGTCCCGTTGGACCTGACAAGGATCTTATCCGATTCGTGCTCGTCGGTTCCGCTATGCTCTTCAAAGGGCATCACCCAGCAACCGGCATTTTTGCCCTCGGACTCGAAGTGGATAACCCCCAGTTCCTTCATCTTCTCAAAGGCCTTATCCCAGAAGTGAAGATGGAGGATCTCAGACTCGCGGGGGAGCAGGTCATAACGGATGCCGAAACGTTCCATGGTGGCCAAGATGCACTCGACGTTTCGCGTGGCAACGTAATCTTCGAGTTCGGCCGTTTCGTTGCCGCCCGCTTCGATCAGATGGAGAACCTCGGCACGCTTTTCCTTAAGCTCTTCGTTTTTCTGATATTCTTTGCCGACCCGGGTGTAAAGGTCCCAGCAGTAATAGTCAAAGGTCTTGCCGGACGCGGTAAGTTCTGCATCAAGAGCTTTTATGTCATCAAGATTCATGTTCTCAATGAACATAAATCCAACCACCACATCGGCCACCTGAACGCCGGTGTTATCGATATAGTTTTGGATCTCGACGGTCTTGCCGGTCGCACGCAGAATTCGAACAAAAGTGTCGCCGATGACCGAATTGCGGACGTGACCAATGTGGGCGGCCTTGTTTGGATTGACGGAGGTATGCTCGACGCATACCTTGGGGGCATCGCCGGAACCCGGCCGGAGAGGTTCAGCGTCGACGTTTTCCGATAGAAACCGGCCGCGGTCGAAGAAGATATTCAGATACCCGGGCCCTGCGATCTCGATACGATCGACAAAATCGAAAGATTCGAGATCGGACTTTATCGACTCGGCGATCGCCCTTGGATTCTGCTTTTCGCCCGTGGCCTGTTTGATCAGCTTTGCCAGCTCGAAAGCGACAGGGAAGGCGAGGTCGCCAAGCTCTGTCTTAGGAGGAACTTCGGCGGCGACCTGCTCAAGCGCAATGCCGTACTTTTCAGCGGCGATCGACCGCACCCTGTCTCGGAGTGCGGATTGGTATTCAAGGATGTTCATCTCTGTTCGTCCGCGTCGACGCGGTGAAACAAGAAAGTATAAGTGTTTGCTGAAGGTAATCGCAAAAGCAATTACCGAATGGAAACTGTCAAACGGTACGTGGCGGCGCGGCCGAGATTGTCGACACAGACTGACTGATCGCCGGTGACCTCGATCTCATAAGTATACGCCGTCTCGCCACTTTCAAAGATGCGGACGCGGCCCGTATTCGAGCTGACGGTGGCGGTCAGCAATTGGCCCCGACGTGCGCCGGCGACGTAGCAGATGCGGCCGCCGCGAGCGACCTTGCCGGCAACGGTTGCGGATGTCCGGCCTTTGGCGAAACGGATGCGGATATCGGCGAATGTATTGACCGGGGCGGCTGAAACCAAGAGTGCAGCGACGGCGGCCTTTGCTAAACGGGTGGTCATATCGGAATCTCCTGAAATCGTTCACTTAGAACGCGAAAGCTGCATGGGAAAACTATCAGGCGAAATTTTCAATAGGCTGGAAAAAAGATAGAATTTTAGCAATGCGCACTCTTTATTTTGATTGTTTCGCCGGTGCGAGCGGGAACATGATACTCGGAGCCTTGATCGGTCTCGGGGTCGACGCCGATGATCTTCGAGAGGAGCTGGGAAAGCTGGGGCTTTCGGGATGGGAACTCGCTGTCGAAACCGTAGATAGGTCGGGTATCTCTTCGACCCACGTGGATGTTCGCGTACCGGAAGAGAAGGCACATCGCCACTTGCGGCATATTCGTCAGATATTTGAGGAGTCGGAACTAAGCGATGCCGTTAAGGCCCGTGCGATCGCGATCTTTACGCGACTGGCCGAGGCGGAGGCCCGGGTGCACGGGATCGATGTGGAGAAGGTCCATTTTCATGAGGTTGGAGCCATGGACGCCATTATCGATGTGGCGGGCGCCTGCATCGGGTTTGAGATGCTAGGCGTGGAGAGGTTTGTATGTTCGACGATCCATACGGGGAGCGGGTTTGTGAATATGGAACACGGCAAGTTTCCGGTTCCGCCGCCTGCCGTTTCTGAACTGCTGCAGGGCATACCGGTTTATTCGACCGAGATCGAAGGGGAGCTCATAACACCGACCGGCGCCGCTATAATCTCAACGCTGTGTGAGAGTTACGGGCCTATGCCTGAGATCAAGGTTGAACAAACAGGTTATGGAGCGGGAACCCGCACATACGATGGTTTTCCGAACGTGCTTAGGCTTTTCCTTGGGGACGCGACCGCGGCATCGAAACCTGCTGAAGGTACACTGAGCGAGACGCTCTTTGTTCTGGAAACGAATGTAGATGATGCATCGCCCCAGGTCTTGGGTTTTCTAATGGAGCGTTCCTTTGAGATCGGAGCACTCGATTGCTGGTTCACGCCGGTGATGATGAAGAAGGATCGGCCCGCGATCGTAGTTTCGGTGCTTTGCCGCGAAGAGGCTCGGGGAGCACTGACGGAGTTGATATTTCGCGAGACGACATCGATCGGCGTTCGGGTGAGGCAGGTTGAACGCGAAAGCCTGGTTCGCGAAGAAAAGACTGTTCCGACCGCGTACGGTACAATATCTGTAAAGACCTCATTTCTGGCCGGGGAGCCGGTAAATGTAATGCCCGAGTACGAAGACGTGGCCGCAGCCGCACGGTCGGCAGATGTGCCTTTCAAGACTGTTTGGGATGCAGCATTGGCAGCGGCGCAGGACGTGAAGGCCGCAACCGCATAATGGACGAAAATATTAAGACAGACAGGGAAAAGATCGCCGCCGGTGTCCGGTTGATGCTCGAAGGGATGGGTGAAAACCCGGACCGGGACGGGCTAAGAAAGACGCCGGAGCGGGTTGCTGATTTTTATGCCGAGCTTACAGAGGGGATGTGGCAGGACGCTGAAAGCCACATCGTTCCGCTGCCGGGGGATTCGCACGATGAGATGGTGATCGTGAAAGACATATCGATCGCATCGGTCTGTGAACACCACCTCGCGCCGTTTGTGGGCAAGTGCCATATCGCATATATCCCGAAGGACGGGCGAATCATCGGGCTTTCGAAACTAGCGCGTATCGCTGAGATCTTTTCGCGGCGGCTGCAGGTTCAAGAGCGGCTGACGCAGGAGATCGCGAATACGCTCTTCGAAAAGCTCGAGCCGCTTGGTGTGATGGTCGTGATCGAGGCCGAACATACGTGCATGACCCTGCGGGGTGTGAAGAAGCCGGGAGCGATGACGATCACCTCGGCGGTGCTTGGCGGATTTCGTAAGGATCCGAGGACACGGGCCGAAGCGATGTCATTGATCAAGGGCTAACAGGTTACATTAACTGTCGCGTATCGACACTTTAAGAAGAACATGAGAAATTTGAGACCATTTTTGAGCATAGCGTTGGTGGCGATGCTTGCCGCGGCGGCGTTCGGCCAAGGGGACCTATCGTCGAAATTCGACGGAAAGCGGATCAAAGAGCGGGTGAAAGTATTGTCCGCGGATGAATTTGAGGGCCGCGGGCCGGGAACGGCCGGCAGCAAAAAGGCCGCGGATTATATTGCCGCTGAGATGAAGGCCGCAGGTGTAAAGCCCGGGAACGGGAACAGCTATTTCCAGAATGTGAAGCTGGTCGGAATAAAGGTGAATCCGGACACGCGGCTCGTGGCTACGCCCGCAAAGGGTGAGGCCAAGAGTTTTTCGTTCGGGGATGAATTCGTCGCGACGACCGGGGCACAACGAGCGGGAGTAAAAGTGAATGCCGAGGTGGTATTTGCCGGTTATGGTGTCGAAGCGCCGCTCTACAAATGGAACGATTATAGCGGGCCGGCTGAGGATTATCGCGGGAAAATATTGCTGATCATGGTCAACGACCCGCCGGCAACGGAAGCAGAGCCGGACCTGTTCGGAGGCAAGGCGCTGACATATTATGGCCGCTGGACCTATAAATACGAAGAGGCCGCACGCCGCGGGGCGGCGGGGGTAATCCTGATCCACACAAACGATTCCGCGGGATACGGGTGGAATGTGGTGAGGACCTCATTCGGCGGGCCTCGGTCTGAGATCGAGCGTTCGGCGAACGACAAAACGCCGTACCTCGACCTGATGTCGTGGATGACCGATGATGCGGCAAAGTCGATGCTCGCAAGTGCCGGCCTTAACCTGGATGAGCTCAGGACAAAGGCTTCGGTTCGCGGATTCAAGCCGGTTAAGACGGGTCTGCGTGTACAGATAGCGATGGATGCGGAGATAACGCGTTTTGAATCGCCGAATATCGTCGGTATGATCCAGGGGCGGGACCCGAAACTGCGGGATGAGTATGTGCTTTACACATCCCATTGGGACCATCTCGGAATCGGTGAAGCCGACGACGATGGGGACAGAATATATAACGGAGCTTACGATAATGCGTCCGGGGTTTCTGCGGTCCTGGAGATCGCTCGTGTGATCAGCGGCCTCAAGGGGGACGAGCGGCCCCGGCGTTCGATCTACTTTTTATTCCCCACAGCAGAAGAGCAGGGGCTGTTAGGGGCAGAGTATTTCGCTCAAAATCCGTTGATCCCGCTGAACAAGATCGCGGGTAACGTGAACATCGACGGCGTGAACTTCTTTGGGCGGACGAAGGATTTTTCGGCACTGGGCTCCGAAAGGTCGACGCTCGACGAGATCGTCGATCATATTGCCAAACATCGGGACATGACGCTGGAAGGGGATATGCGGCCGGAACAGGGGTTCTTTTTTAGGTCGGATCATTTTCCGTTTGCGAAAGTGGGAGTTCCCGCGGTTTCGCTGCGGCACGGTGACAATTTCTTAAAGCCGCTTGAGGGCGAGGCTTTGGACTTTTTCAGCAACTACACGGCCCAGTACTATCACCAGACGTCCGATCAATACTACGATTGGTGGGACGGGGATGCGATGGTGCAGAACGCCGAGCTGGGGCTGGCTATCGGGCTGCGTTTAGCGAACGCTGACGCTATGCCGAGATATCTGGCGACGGACGAGTTCGCCGATGCGGACAAGAAACGAATGGGCAAATAGCCGGCAGCGCCGGCACCCCGCGGACGTGTAGCGTGTGGATAAAATTCCGCTAACACGCTACACTTTTTGTTTTTTGCAATGAAGGCCTTTTACATTACAACGCCCATATATTATGCGAACGCATTGCCGCACCTGGGCCATCTTTATACGACTATCGTCGCGGACGTCATTCATAGGTATAAGGAACAAAGGGGCTATGACGTTTTCTTCCTGACCGGCACCGACGAACACGGTGTAAATATACAACGTGCCGCTGAAAAGGAAAGCCGATCGCCGAAGGAGCAGGTCGATGTGATCTCGGGTGAGCTGAAGCGGATGTTCGCCGATTTCCGGTTGGGCCCGGAGTCGGGTGGTTACGACATCTTCATGCGCACAACGGAGCCGTTTCATTACGAGGGGGTTCAGAGATTGTGGCAGGAGATCGCGGCCCGCAAAACGCCAAAGGGAAACGACAACATCTATAAGGGGCATTATGAAGGCTGGTTTTGTGCACCGTGCGCGGCATTCAAACTGGAGGACGAATATTTTACGCCGCAGGGTTCCGACGTTCCGCACTGCTTAACGCACGAGAGGCCGCTTGATCGCGTTTCGGAGGAGAGTTATTTTTTCCGGCTGTCGGATTACGATGAATTTTTGCTAGAAACGCTGGGTGCCGATACTGAAATACTTAAACCGGAATCTCGCCGGAACGAGGTTATCTCTTTCATTAAAGGCGGGTTACAAGATCTGTCAATAAGCCGGGAAAAGAAGTCCGTCTCATGGGGCGTGCCTGTGCCGGGCGATGATTCGCACGTGATGTATGTGTGGCTCGACGCACTTTCGAATTACATTACGGCACTGGGATACGGGAACGATCGCGACGGGGCTCCGGGGTTCGAGAAATACTGGCAGAATGTTACGCATCTGGTGGGCAAGGACATCCTGCGCTTCCACACGGTTTACTGGTTTTCTTTCCTCAAGGCCGCTGATCTTCCGCTGCCGAAAAATGTTTATGCGCACGGGATGTGGCTGGATGCCGAGGGGCGGAAAATGGGAAAAACATTGGGGAATGCCATAAGCCTTGGTGTACTGCATGAACATTTTCAGATCGATGCCCTAAGATATTTCCTGGTGCGCGAGATGGTGTTTGGGCAGGACGGGAAGTTCGGTTATGAGAACCTGATCGAACGGGCAAATGCCGATCTGGCAAGCGGACTGGGGAATTTGCTCAGCCGAACGATCTCGATGATCCAAAAATACCGGGACGGGCAGATACCGTCAGGAAAGATCGCGGAGGGGAATTACCTTCTGGCAAGGCGAGCGGGAATCGTCCCGGACGGCGCAGAGATCGTCACCGTGCTGGAGCACGCCAGAGACGAATATCTTAGGCGTTTTGATCGTTTTGAATTCAGCAACGCGCTCGAAACCGCATGGTCGGTGATCGCAAGGGTCGATAAGATGATCTCGGATGCCAAGCCATGGGTGCTGGCGAAAGATGAGAGTCAGGCGGAAACGCTAAATGCGGTGCTTTACCGGTCAGCCGAAACTTTGCGGTGGCTTGCGGTGATGCTTTATCCGGTGATGCCCGCATCATCAGAGAAGATCATGCGTCAGTTGGGTGTGGAGAGTACGCCGGGCGGACAGGATCCCTTGGAGTTGAAGTGGGGTGGTTTGGAACCGGGCACGACAATCGGCGAAAGCGAAGGGATCTTTCCAAGAATAGATAAGAATAAAGTTATGAGTGAAATTAAGGAAGAGGCAGCGGTTCAAGGGACTGAGGAAAAGGTCGAGCCGGATGCAGCAGCGGCAGCAGCTGACAAGCAAGAGCCGGTGGAGAAAGAATATATAACCATCGACGACTTTCTCAAGGTCGAACTGCGTGTGGGTGAGGTCAAGGTGGCGGAAAAGGTGCCGAATGCCGATAAGCTTCTACGGCTTGAGGTGGACTTAGGCGAAGATAAGCCGCGTCAGTTGCTCGCAGGGTTGGCAGAATACTATGAGCCCGAGAAGCTTATCGGCCGAAAGGTGGTGGTCGTAGCAAACTTGAAACCGCGAAAAATGCGCGGGCTCGAATCGCAGGGAATGATCTGTGCCGCATCGCTCGGCGAAGAGGACACACCCGCGGTGGCAACATTCTTGGAGGATGTTGAGATAGGGGCGAGGTTGAAATGACCGTTGGCCGCATGCGGTTATGAATTTTGAATGGGACGACAATAAAGCGGCGGCTAACTTCAAAAAGCACGGCATTAGTTTTGAAGAAGCCGCAACGGTATGGAGTGATTATTTCAATATAGAACTTTTCGACCCCGACCATTCGGAGGGCGAAAGCCGATACCTGATGATCGGAGAATCCAAGTCAAAGCGTCTTCTTATCATTTCCTTCACCGAGCGGGAAAACAGGGTTAGAATAATAAGTGCGAGAGAATTGACTCCAGCGGAGCGTAGAGATTATGAACACGGATACTTCGAATGACGAACTGAGACCGGAATACGACCTTACGGAATACAAGGTGAGGCGCGTCGGGGAAGGACGGCGTTTGATGAATCAGATCAAGCTAGACGTCGATGTCGCGCGCGTTTTCCCGGACTCGGAATCTGTTAACGAGGCTCTACGGTTCTTGATTCGGATCACAGCGGAGCATAGGTCAGAAATACCTTCGAAGTGATCCTGATCGATTCCCATTGTCATATTGACGGCGAGGCGTTTGAGGCTGATCGGGACGAGGTGGTGGCTCGGGCTCGGGAGGCCGGCGTTACGGCGATGCTCAATGTGGGCACAGGCGATCCGAGCTCCGACGATTTTCGTAAAGCCGTTGCCGTGGCTGAAAGTTATGAAAATGTCTTTGCGAGCGTCGGTGTTCATCCGCACGATGCAAAGCTCTATGACGATGCCGCCGAAGCGCACCTTCTGGAACTCTCGAGATCGAAAGAAGTTATCGCGTGGGGTGAGATCGGCCTCGACTTTCACTATGATCACAGCCCGCGTGAGGTACAGAGAGAGGTGTTCCGGCGGCAGATACGCGTTGCTCGCTCGGAGGGCTTGCCGATCATAATTCACAGCCGCGAGGCCAATGAGGAAACGGTCGAGATCCTCGCGGAGGAATGTTCCGGGCCGGATTTTCCCGGCGGGATAATGCATTGCTTTGGCGGGACGCCTGATATGGCCAAGGCGTTGCTGCCGCTCGGGTTCCTGATATCGTTTGCGGGGAATGTTACATTCAAAAAGGCAGACGAGCTTCGTGCGGCGGCGGCAGTTGTGCCGCTTGACCGGCTTTTGGTGGAAACCGATTGTCCGTACCTGACACCGGTCCCTTTCCGCGGCAAACGCAATGAGCCGGCGATGGTGGTGCATACGGCGAAGTTCCTCGCCGATCTTTACGGCATCGAATTTGAGGCACTTGCTGAGCAGACCACTAAGAATTTCCTCGAACTTTTTAATCTAAAGCTTAACTAGCATCGGCTGCCGATGTGGGGCAAAGGGCGGCGGGGTGTGGCAGAATAATATCTATGGCAAAAGACAATTCATTCGACATTGTTTCGAAGACCGATTATGCAGAGGTCACCAATGCGATAAACCAAACGACCAAAGAGGTTTCGCAGCGGTTTGATTTTAAGGGCAGCAAGGCAACGGTCGAGATGCAGGACAAAGACCTGCTGCTTTCTGCGGAAGACGAGACCAAGCTGCGAAATATGAACGACATTCTGCAATCAAAGTTGGTAAAGCGAGGGATCTCGCTCAAAGCTCTCGACTATCAAAAGGTCGAACCGGCTGCGGGCGGAACCGTCCGACAGACGGTGAAGATCCAGCAGGGAATTCCTATCGAGAAGGCCAAAGAGGTCGTCAAGTTCATTAAGGACGCAAAGCTCAAGGTACAGGCATCGATCCAGGGTGAGACCGTTCGCGTTTCGGGGAAGGACCGCGACACGCTGCAGGACGTGATCGCCCGGCTGAAAGCGAACGACTTTGGCATCGATATGCAGTTCGATAACTATCGGAGCAACTAGCTCAAGCGATGCAGACCTTTGCAACATCCAGAAAAGATCTGTTCCCGGATGCAGCCGCAAGGCGCATTTTCGGCCTGATCAAAAAAGAATTGGCCCTTGTCGAGCAAGAATTTGAGCGTCAGGCCTCATCCAACATCCAGGTTATTAATTATCTCGGCGATTACCTTAGGGTCTCCGGCGGCAAGCGGGTGCGCCCGGCGTTGCTGCTCTTGGCGACCTATGCGGCCGGCGGCCGTGCAGAAGCTGAAAATGTGATAGGGATGGCGACGGTGATGGAGATGCTCCACACGGCCACTCTTGTGCATGACGACATCATCGACAATGCAGATATCCGCCGCAACCGGCCCTCGGTGAATGCGAGGTTCGGTAACCATGCCGCGGTTCTCATGGGCGACTGGCTGTATATGTCGGCGTTCGAAACCTCGCTGCGTGAGCGATCGCTGGCGGTTCTGGACGTGCTGACGAACCTCACGCGAAAAATGACGGAGGGAGAGTTGATCCAGCTCACCCTTATCGGCAACGCCGAGATCACCGAGGATGAATATTTCGATGTGATCCGTCGGAAAACCGCATATCTTTTCTCGGGCTGCTGCGAGATCGGGGGACTGCTTGCGGGTGCAGGGCCCGCGGAAGTTGCAGCGATGCGCGATTATGGCCTGAATCTCGGCATCGCATTTCAGATCGCGGACGACCTGCTTGATTACACGGCTGACCGGACCGCACTCGGTAAGGCGACGGGAGCGGACCTGCTTGAGGGGAAGATCACGCTGCCGCTTATACTTTTGCTTAAAAAGAACCCGGGAATACGCAGCTTGCTGGAGAAAGCGATGCTTAACGGCGAACTGACGGAGGACGGCGCGGAGCAGCTTAAGAAAGAGCTTAAGGATCAGGGTATTATTGGGCAAACCCGTGATATCGCAAACAATTACGCCTCCGCCGCAAGAAAAAATCTTGAAGTTTTGCCTGAAACAGAGTATCGTGTTGCATTGGACGGCATTCCCGAATATGTCATCGACCGGGAAAAATAACTGATCTTGCCGGCCAAAAGCTCCTATCGGGCCATACCGGAACTCTTTTTCAGAGAGCATGTTAGACGAAAACCTTATAGCAACGCTTGAAACAAGCCTTCGACAAACGCGCAATGCTCAAAACCGCTTAATGGCGCGGCTTCGCGACGTTGAAGAGGAATCTCAGCGGCTTCGCGAAGAGATCGAGGCATTGGAGAACAGTGCGTCGCAAACCGAATCCGCTATCGACAGCCTACTGTTCACGATGCGGTCGGGCAACAGGCAGATGCCGGCCGGTTCGAATACGCCGCCGCGAACTTCAATTCGTTTCGAAGATGAATTCGAGCGGCTGCCCGATAAACGGGACGAACAGAAAGAACCGGCCCGTTACACCAAGACCGGGTCTGTCGCATATTTAAACCCGAACCGCGGTGTGCCTTCGCGCTCGACGAACATGGAGGCGATCAGTCACCGTTTCGCCGACAGGACGATCACGCAGGCCTGCACGCTGCTGCTACGCGAGGCGGGGCGGCCGATGCACGTGAACGAGCTTTACAACTTGCTGGTAGCGGGCGGAATGGAATTCAAGGGAAACAACCCGACCATCTCGGTAGCAGTTTCGCTAAACCGGAACCGGCGTTTTATCAAGGTCGAACCGGGAACGTTCGACCTGGCGATCCGCGAAGCGGCGAAGAGAGCTTCATGATCAGAAAGAAATTTGCCAACTGGCCCCGGTGACTATACCGGGGCCTTTTTTGCGCCCGGATTTGGTTGACATTGCAGCGGTTATTCCTATTATTGCTGTATGAAACTGACGCTCACGCTTCAAACCGGCCGCTTGGCGGGCCAGGCATTTGACCTGGAATCGGGGTTCATGACAATTGGGCGGAGCGAGAACTGCACGGTGCGGTTCGACCCGGTGATCGAGCGGATCGCGTCGAAGCAGCACGCCTTTATCGAAGCTCGCGCCGATGGCTTTTACATTACGGACAATAAGAGCACGAACGGTACCTTGGTCAATGGATCCCGAGTCGCGACGGCAAAGCTGAACTCCGGCGACACCGTGCAGTTCGGCAGAAACGGGGCAACTGCAACCATCGGTATCGAAGGGGACGTATCGGTGCCGACAGTCCCACGTGGCGATGTGATGCCGGACATCGAGCGAATGGCCGCTGCAGCATCTGTGGGCCCTCATAATCTGCAGAATTCCTTTGCGGGCATGGGAATGGGAACCGCGCAAGCGGCGGTTAAGCCCGAGGCCCAAACCTCGACCAAACAGATCGTTCTTTATTTGTTACTTGCCGCGGTAATAATCGGGATGGCGATGATGGCTGTTTTGGTCGCGGGTCTTGTATTTTTTGAACTCGGTCCGTTGCCAATGGTGATCGCGATGGTTGTGGCGTTCTTGCCTGCTCCGCTGTACGTGATCCCGCTGATGTGGCTGGACCGGTACGATCCCGAGCCTGCCTGGCTGCTGGCATTGGCATTTGCCTGGGGCGCGATCGTGGCGGTCTTTATTTCGATGATCGTAAATTCGCTTTTAGGCGATTTTGCGACGCAGAACATATCTCCCCAAGCGGGAGTTTTCGTTGGTGCAGTGTTGTCGGCTCCGATCTTTGAAGAGGCGTCGAAGGGCTTCGGTCTATTGCTGCTCCTGATCGCATTTCGGCGATACTTCGACGACATCCTGGATGGGATTTTGTTCGGCGGCGTCATCGCTTTGGGCTTTGCGAGCGTCGAGAACGTACTTTACTACGGGCGATTTCTTATCCTGGATGGGTTTGCGGGTTTGTTCCTGACATTTATAATCCGGGGGGTCCTCTCGCCGTTCGTACACGTTTTCTTCACGGCGATGACCGGGATCGGGGTGGGGATCGCTCGTGAATCGCACAAAACGTGGGTGAAGATCGCCGCGCCGTTCGTGGGATATTGCCTGGCTGTGATCCTGCATATGATCTGGAACTTTCTCGGTGTTGCCGGCGGGCGGATCGTAGCTGAGACAGAACTCAGATCGGCTTGCCAATATGTTCCCGTCCTCAGTTCGTCCAGCTATAGCAGTGATCCGAACCTTTGTGCATTTGGGCTGTCGTATCTGGTGCTTCAGGTACCGCTATTTCTCATATTCGTTGTATTTACATTTTGGATGATGCGGCGGCAGAACCGGATCTTGCGTGAGATGCTGGCGATCGATGTGGCTCGCGGGCTGATCTATCCGGAACACGAGCGAATAGCGACATCTGCATTTCGCAGCACTTTTTGGCGACTGGGCGGAATTTTCTCCGGAAAGTATAACGAACGTCGCCGCTATCTGCGGGCACTCGGGAAGCTGGGGCTCAGCTATTGGCATATCCAGCGTGCGACAGCGGCACAAGGAATGACCGGCAGCTTTCAGCAAAACCCGCTGCTTAGAGATGAAGTTTTGAATCTCAGGGACAAGGTTTGAAAAGAAAAAACCATCGCGGTAAACGATGGTTTGATCGATCTGGTAGGCCGTGCAGGGATCGAACCTGCGACCCGCGGATTAAGAGTCCGCTGCTCTACCAACTGAGCTAACGACCCAAAGTAGTTGAGTATAGCAATTTCCATTTCTCTTCTGCAAATCGCAAACGCGCACTGAAAAGCCGTTCAATAATCGTATAGAATGGTGGTTTGCGGCCCTTGTCATGGGGCCCGCCTCCTCCCGCCGTTCACACTTTATTTCGATGAGAGAGTGCCCCAAATGTGAACAATGTTACCCGGATGAGGTGACACAGTGTCCGGCCGACCAGACGGGCACGCGCCTTTCGCTGCCAGGTACGCAATTGCTTGCCGAGCGGTATCTTCTTGTGCGGCGTCTGGGCCGGGGTGCGATGGGCCAGGTCTATTTGGCGAACGATAACAAATTTGCGACGAGAAAGGTCGCGGTTAAAACGGTTCGGCAAGATGTATTGAGCAGCGAGGACCTGCAGGAAGGCGAGGCGATAGCCCGGTTCGAGCGAGAGGCACAGGCGGCGGCGTCGATCCAGCATCCGAACACCGTAAGCGTCACCGATTTTGGAGAATCCACGGAAGGTGTTTTCTATTTGGTAATGGAATATGTGGAGGGAGAGACTCTGCATAGACTGCTTCGCCGCGAGGGCACGCTGTCGGTCAAACGAGCGGTCGGGCTGCTGCGGCAGATCGCCGACGGGGTCGAGGCGGCACATGACCTGGGCATACTGCACCGCGACCTCAAGCCCGCGAACATTTTCATAATGCAAAAAGGCCGAGGCGACGGCTTTATCAAGGTGGGCGATTTTGGCCTGGCCAAGATCGTCAATCAGACGGTGACCGACGCTTCATCAAATGCCACGCCTTCGTCGAGAGGCATAATCGGCACTCCAGAGTTCATGGCACCGGAGCAGATGCAGCCTGAGGTCGGCGTCGATATCCGAGCCGACATATATGCCCTGAGCACGATAGCTTATCTTATGCTCGGCGGGCGAACGCCCTTTGCGGGCGACATGATGCAGCTCGTGATGCAGAAGATAATGCACAAGCCGGAGCCGCTTTCGACGATCCGCACCGATCTTCCGTCACGGCTTGAATCAGCAATAATGCGGTCGCTCGCGATCGAGCCCGGGGAACGGCACCCGACGGTTGGGGAGTGGATCGAAGATCTTGAAGCCGGATCGCAAGGAGCGGACGCCGGCAGCGGCTCAGGTAACGCAAAGCTCATAATAATGGCCCCGGAGGGAGCCGAGGTCTATATCGACGACGAGCGAAAGGGAAGCGTCGGCACCTCGGGGCGGGTTGTGCTGGGAGATATTCCGGCCGGCCAGCACATCCTCCGCGTCGCAAAGGCGGGCGAACGGGACGATGAGCGGGTCATCGAGATCCGGCCCGGCGGTGACGAACAGGTGATCCAGGCGCAGCTTCGAGCCGACCGCGGCCAGGCAAGCCAGCCATCGTCGTCGCAGGGCAGCAGCTCGGGGATGAGCAGCCTGATGCCCGGGATCGTGGCGTGTATGCAATGCGGCTCGAGGTTTGCCGAAGGCGTGAAATTTTGCGGGCGATGTGGCGGGAGGTCGTTCACTGTGGTAAGCCAGGGGGAAGGCTCCTTTCCGTGCCCTCGCTGCGGGTCGCCGCTTGCGGCAAATTCAAAGTTTTGCGGGCGATGCGGCAATCATCTGGCTGTTCAACAGGGAGCGGGTGCGACGAGGCCGGCGGGACTGTTTACCGGCGGGCAAGCTCCGGGGATGGTGGAACGCGTCTGCCGACGTTGCGGCGGTGTTTATCCGCCGAACATCAAGTTTTGCGGGCGATGCGGCGGCAGTATGGAATAGGCCCAGTTCGCTACTTATCCGACAATTTCTCACATCCGCCGAAAACACGTATAATGACAAAGCCGCTCTGGTGTGGCTCCCCACTTACATTTTATTGAACGATGAAGATCTGCCCGACGTGTCGACGAACTTATCCGGATGACGGCCTGAATTTCTGTCTCGAGGACGGGACCGTACTTACCGCTGCCGGCAGCGATCCCGCCCCGACGGTGATGTACAATCCTGCCCCGCCGACAAACCCGTCGCCGGAGGCTGCGGGAATGCGAACGAGCTGGGACCGAGGGCCGGATTACTCAATGCAGCCGCCGGCAAAGAAATCGCGGACCTGGCTGTGGGTGACCGGGGTGATCGGGCTTTTCGTTTTGTTTTGCGGCGGGGGAATTGTCGGATTGTTCGTTCTTGCCGCGATCGGCAGCGAGAGCAACTCAACCGCGGTTGCAAATACGACCGCAAACCTCGCTACCAATAGCTCCGACGACGAGCGTACGACGGTCGAAAAGGTCGATCTCAAAGGTTGGGTCCGCCCGGACCAGACCGATGTCGTCACCACCTACGACGGCAGGGACTTCATAATGGCGACACGCAAGAAAGGCTTCTATTACGTCCTTGTGGGTAAGGACCCGAAATATTCGACCGAATCCGCACGGGCGAGCGTTACCGTTCGGAATGTCGACAATATGAATTCGAAGCTCGGCTACGGGCTGGTATTTTTGAGCGACCCCCGCCCGCTGCAGCAGGATTATGCTTTTCTGATTGACTCCAAGCGTAAGCAATATCGGGTGGTCCGCCATGAACCGGGTAAGGAGTTGGTGGTCGTGAACTGGACGAACGCTCCGGCGATACGTGCAGGAAGGCTGCCGAACGAACTGGCGGTGGACCATAAGGGCGACCTGCTCGACCTTTATATAAACGGAACAATGGTGACCCAGATCAGAAACGTCCACGGCTATCAGGGAGGGACCGCCGGCCTGTATTCCGGCGACGCGGCTAAGATCGCATTCAGAGACCTCGAGGTCCGCCGCTAACGATTATGAAACGCTGCCCCCAATGCGGTCAGACCTATACCGACAACGACATTAACTTTTGCCTCAACGACGGCGAGCTTTTGTCCAGGACAGGGCTTTCAGACGAACCTCCGCCGACGATGATGATGGACCCGCCGCGGGTTACGAGCCGGCTGGAGGGAGCGACAGCACCGCCGGTACAGTACAGGCCGCCGGGCAGATGTACGGCGGGCCCGGACAGGGAATGGCGACGTTCCCGAGAAATCCGGATCAATCGCTGCCGATCGTTTCCATCGCCCTGGGAGCGGCGAGCATGGTCTTTATATGCTGTTACGGCGGGATCTGGCTAGGCCTTCCGGCGGCGATCGTCGGCTTTCTCGGGATGAGAAATGCCGATAGCGACCCGGAACGTTACGGCGGCAAAGGGCTGGCGATCGGCGGTATCGTACTTGGCATCATCAGCTTTATCTTGACCATCCTGATGTTTGTTTTCGCCATATTGGCGCCCCAATTTTAATTAACTTATAATTTTCAGGATGCGTGTCACCTTGAATGTTGTGGCCGGCCCACAGACCGGACGAAACTTCACCTTTGAACAACATGATACGTTCATGATCGGCAGGAGCGAGGACGCACATTTCTGTCTGCCGCATGATCGTTTTTTTTCGCGCCATCACTGCCTTATCGAGATCGCCCCGCCGCAATGTTTCTTGCGTGATCTGGGCTCAACGAACGGGACGTTCGTAAACGGCATCCGTGTTGAGACAGCGCATCTGAAGCATGGTGACCGCATCCAGGGCGGCGAAACGGTTCTGCAGGTTGAAGTAAGTTCGGACCAGGCGCCCGCCCGTCAGGCACAGGGTTTTACTGAATCAACGGAGCCTTCGTTGATCACGGTCGCTTGCCTGAACTGCGGCAACGTGGCAAAGGCGGAGGCCTCGCGGCCGGATGCCAAGCTTTCGTATGTTTGCGACGAGTGCCGCGAAAAATTGCGACAGAATCCGCAGCCGATCCCCGGTTACCAGATGATGCGGGTGCTCGGCCAGGGCGGCATGGGCAGCGTGATGCTGGCACGTTCGGTGAAGGATGGCCGGGCCGTTGCGATCAAAACATTGCTGCCCGAGGTGGCCGTGAGCGAGCAGGCTCTGAAACGGTTCATGCGCGAGATAGAGGTAGCGGCGTCGCTTCAGCATCCGAATGTCGTCAGCTATATCGAACACGGCACGCACAACGGCATTGTTTATTTGGTCACGGAATATGTTGCCGGCATGGACGCCTCGAAGCTGGCAAAGAAGCGCGGAGGCAAGCTCAATTACAAAGAGGTCGTGATCATCGTCGAGCAGACGCTGGCGGCGCTCGATTTTGCGCACAACAAAGGTTTTGTGCACCGGGACATCAAGGAACAGAACATCCTGGTGGACGGCAGTTTTCCGAAATATCATTCTAAGCTGACGGATTTCGGGCTTTCGAAAAGCTATCAGCAGACCGGCATGAGCGGCGTGACGATGGTGGGCGATGTGGCGGGGACGATCGCGTATATGCCGCCCGAGCAGGTGCGGGATTTTAAGGAGGTACGGCCGCCGTCGGATATCTATGCGATGGGGATGACGGCGTATAGCCTCTTGACCGGCGCCCATGCCCTGGACATAAGCCCGAAGGCGGGCATCTCAGAAACCGTGAAGGCGATCTTTGAGAAGCCGATCGTGCCGATCGTCAAACGCGTTCCGGATATTCCTCTGCGCATCTCGGCGGTGATCGAGACGGCCTTGGCGAAGCAGGTGGATCTGCGGTGGCGTTCGGCGGGCGAGATGCGCGAGGCGCTGCTGAGGGCGGCGTCTGAGTTCTCTTAGGTTTTGGTGGGAGATAACTTGTTTTCACGCAAAGCTCGCGGAGGCCGCAAAGTCGGGAGCCCTGGAAGTGACGGGAGCAAGGGAATATCCCGCAGCAGACGCAGAGAAAGCGATGACGCGAAGCGCTCGAGGCCCAAACGGCAAAATGTAAAAGGAACTCTCCACTTCCGTTTTCAACTCTCAAATCCAAAAAGCCGCCGCTGATCGACAGCGACGGCTTTTTCTTGTTTTGGCGTAGAGTTTACTGAACGAACGCTGACGGGGCCGGCTGGTCGGTTGCGACGCCGAACTGTTCGATAGTAAATCCGCTGTCGGAGCTGCGATAGATATACCAGACGCCGTCACGGAAGATAGCGATGTCGGCACGGCCGTCGCCGTCGTAATCGGCCGCGGTCGGGATATCGGTCGCGACGCCCCATTGCATCACACTGAATCCGCCGGTCGAGCGGAGAGTATACCAGACGCCGTCGCGATAGACGGTGGCGTCGGTCTTTCCGTCGCCGTCAAAATCACCCATTATCGGTTTGTCGGCGGCGACGCCGAATTGGAACGCCGTGTAGCCGGCTGTTGACTGCAGGATGTGCCATTCGCCGTTGCGGTAGATAGCGGCGTCGGTCTTTCCGTCACCGTCGTAATCGGCCGCGACCGGGCGGTCGCCGTTTAGCCCGAACTGGAATATCTGCATGCCGCCGCCGCTCTGATATATGTACCAGGCGCCGTTCGACGGGCGAAAGACCGCGAGGTCCGCACGTCCGTCACCGTCATAATCTCCGGGCTGGGCGATATCCCCGATGCCCCCCCATTGCAGCGTCGTGTAGCCGAGCTCAGAGCGGAGCAGGTGCCATTCGCCGGTGCGGAAGATCGCTACGTCGGCCTTTCCGTCGCCGTCATAATCGGCGGGGATCATCTTGTCATTCGGCAGCCCGAATTCCATCGAGGTGTATCCGTCCTGGGTCCGGTTCAGATGCCAGACGCCGTTTGACGGACGGAAAACCGAAAGGTCCGCTCGGCCGTCGCCGTCAAAATCGAAAGGCGTCGTCGCCGGGGCCACCGGCGGGGCAGCGACCTCGCCCTTTGCCAGTTCGCCGACGAATGTCAGTGCGAGCTTGGTGAATTTCAAGGCGTGGTTGGCGTTGTTATTACTACGTGTGATGGTGTCGTTCGTAGTGTGGAGAGCGGTGTTATATTGCCGCGGCGATCCTGAGTTGGAGAACTTCGCCTCAAAGGGCATCGACGCGGGATAATTTTCGTTATGCCAGGATGCGTGGTCGGAACAAGTGTAATTGCAGATATCGTCTTTCATTACATACTGCAGATAGTGGGAATTAAGATCACGGAGGAACTGATTCTGAGCGGCGTTTGTCCAATCAGTAATCAAGACGATATCCGCCCAGGGATTGGCAAAATTGGTGTAATTCGTCATGTCGAGCTGCATAACGCCGACGACGTTCTTATTCTGGGCTCGATAATTTTGCGCGATGTTCTTAGAACCGACAAGGCCGATCTCCTCAGCGGCATATGCCATAAATTGCAGCGTGCGTTTGGGTTTGAAGCCCGTTTCGGCGATCACTCGGATGACCTCTGTCATCGACGCGATGCCGGATGCGTCGTCGTCAGCTCCCGGAGAGTTGCCGGTCGAACCGCCAGACGTAAGGATCGAATCCTGATGCCCGCCGACCACGACGATCTCGTCAGGGAATTCGGTACCTTGGATGGTCATTACGATCGAGGGCTGCGGCGTCAGGAAATCGCCCGTCGTCGGGCTGATGTGTGCGTAGGGAGTGACCGAAATATCTGTGCGTCCGGCCTTCAGAGCGTTCCATTTACTAAGGATCATATTCGCCCCGTCGAGCCCGCCCTGCTGATCGTGGCGGCGGGTGTGGAGCGATGAAAGATCGATGATCGTCTGGCGGATGAAAGGCTCCTGGGCCTCGGCCAGCATCGGGTTTACGTTCGCATCATTGTCGATGGTGTAGTCCACAAATACGGCGTTTGAGTCCGCAGATAAGGACTTATCAACCGTATCCGAGGCCTCTTCATAACTGCTGTGGCGGATAAAACCGGCGCATTTATGAAACTCTTCGTGCATCTTGCCCGTCAGATCGAGGATCTGATTCTCGTCGAGTTTGACGATGGCCAGGCCGCCGCGCCGTTCGACGATCTCAAAACCTTGTTTAAGGCCGGCAGCGGCGACGTGTTCAAATTCGCTCTCGTCAACGGTGACCCAATACGAAGGGGGATTAGCGTCCACGCTGTCGCCCGCGGTCAAAAATACCGCGACGAAAACAAACAAAAGCGCGAACGACGACAAAAGAACTATGCGGAAACTTCTTGACACTCGGTCCTCCAAAAATGTGACAAATGTATGCGTTGTAAACTCGATGTGCGGACGTAAAAAGACTCAGATAGCATAACGGAAACGCCGCCTAAAGTAAATGGAAATAAGGGATAAGTCGGCTGAACGCGGACCGAGCGGATCTTGCAGATGAGGGTAGATAAGGCAATTGTCACCTCGTTCCAAAATTCCTGTTCTCCAAATTCGCCGTTCACTCCGTTCACGGATCGTTCTCGGGGCGTTCTCGGGGCGTTCTCAGGGCGTTCTCTGGGGCGTCCACAGCGGTAAGCCGTTGTGGGCAGAGGACTTGAGGCTAAATCGCGTGCCGTTCGCGAAAAAAAGTGTCCCATCGCTGTCCCGGGGGTGTCCCGGGGGGTGGTCCGGGGGTGTCCCGGGGGGTGTCCCATCCG
>JAEWBM010000146.1 GCA_023391155.1 Acidobacteriota bacterium | reverse complement strand
TACGCAGCCTTTCGTAGCCCGCGACGACGCTGACCGCAAGCGTGAAGATCGGTATCGTGGCAGCAAGAAGCGAGGTGTTCGATGCCTTTGTCAGCGAAAGCCCGCCTATGAAAAGTAATTGGTTCAGTGTGACGCCGAAAACGCTCAACCCCGCCATTATCAGATAATCTCTTCGGCTCCGGAGCCACAGCCGGCCCCTTATCGCTTGAACAACGACCAGGATCAAGGCCGTTATCCCGACCCGAAACCCGACGAGAGCTATCGGCGGCATAACCGCAAGCACCACCTTTCCGATCACCGGCAGCGACCCGAATAGTCCCTGCACGCCGAGAAGGGCGGCGTGGGGTAGATAGCGGTTCTCTCCGCTCTGAGGACTCTCACTGCGGCTTGTCACTAAATGATGATAGCCGAGACGCGGCAAATGCGGTAAGCCGACGACCCTTCGGGCAAATTTCGCGGCGCCGCCCCGTCAATTGTGAAAAGGAGGATCAAAATGTCTTTCAGGATATACGTATCAGGCTCGAACGGATTTCGATACGAGCGCGACGACCGGCCGGATGAGGATGTTTTCGAAGCCGCTTCGATCATTTCGGCGTTGAACGCGTCGGGCCCTTCGGTGGGCGGAGCTGTTGAGGGTGTGGCAGACTATGTTACGCCGTCAGTCGGGGTCCTGGATGGCTTGGCCGCGGCGGCTTCTACATCGATGATGCACCTGCTCCGGACCACGGTCGATCTGCTTGCGGCTGAGCGGAACGTTCGCGGCGGCTGGATATCCGTCTCGCTGCAGCGATCGAACCTGCTTACACCGGATTCGTCGGACTTTGCAAAATTCGATTTTTACCCGGATGAGGCAGATCCCGGCGGAGAATTTATCAGAACGATCGTTCGACCACTCAGCAGCACTGGCTTTAACCATTACGGCACGTTTCGCGCGATGGCGCTGGCCATTTCGGCGTACAGCCAACATCACCCGAGCTCCGGGCCGCCCATGCTGCTTATGCAGCTCTCGGCTTAGAGCAGCATCATTGCCGGAGCCTCGAGCATCTTTTTGAAGGTGTCGAGGAAACGGGCGCCGGTGGCACCGTCGACGATACGGTGGTCGCACGACATCGTTACGTGCATTATCGAACGAACGGTGACCTCGCCATCCCGCACGACCGGGGTCGGTTCGGCTCCGCCGACGGCGATAATCGCGGCCTCGGGCGGGTTGATGATGGCGGTAAATTCCTTGATGCCCATCATGCCCAGATTGCTGATCGAGAAGGTCGCACCGGTATATTCCTCCGGCTGCAGCTTTCTCGATTTTGCCTTGTCGGCAAGTACCTTGACCTCGGCGGCTATCTCGGATAGGCCCTTCAAATTCGCACCGCGTACGACCGGTGTTATCAGCCCCTCGTCGATCGCGACCGCGACGCCGATATCGGCCTGTTCATAAAACCGGACCGTGTCATCCTGATACGATGCGTTCACCCAGGGGTGACGCATCAGTGCCATTGCCGCGGCCTTGATAATGATGTCGTTGACGCTGATCTTTTCATCGTCGCCGCGGCCCTCGTTCATCTGTTTACGGGCAGCGAGGGCGTTGTCCATCTCGATCTCGACCGTGAGATAAAAGGTTGGGATCGGGCCGATCGATTCAGCCAAACGGCTGGCGATGACGCGGCGCATCTTCGACGCGGGCTCATCGCTGTAAGCGGACGCACCGACCTGTGTCGATGGGGTGTAAGCACGCTTTTCTGCGCCGGCGGCCGGTTTAGCCCCGCTCAGTGCCTCTTCGATATCGCGTTTGATGATCCGGCCGTTCGGCCCAGAGCCTTTGATTGCACGGAGGTCGATATTATTCTCGGCCGCCATGCGTGCCGCTATCGGCGAAACGATCATCCGGCCGTTCTTCGCAACCGTCTCACCCGTCTCAGGCGTCTCAGCGGTCTTAGGGGTCTCACGCGGGCTGAGACGAGACGATATCTTCTCCGGGCCGGAGGTCTTGCTCAGCTCCTGTTCTTCCGCATCCGCGACCGTCTTTTCGGGTGCCGGCTTGTCGCCGTCCGCCTTCTTTCCTCCGCCGTTGGCCGATACCTCGTCCAACAGGCCGGCAATGTCCTCGCCCTTTTCGCCGATGATCGCGATAGCCTCGCCGAGCGCGGCCGATTCGCCCTCGCCCTTGATGATCTTGAGGAGGGTGCCGCCGCTGAGCGCGGTCATTTCCATCGTCGCCTTGTCGGTATCAACCTCGGCGAGTGTTTCGTTCGCTTCGAACTTATCGCCCTCTTTGATCACCCAGCGAGAGATCTGCCCCTCTTCCATGGTGGGCGACAGCTTTGGCATTAGAAATTTTTCGGCCATACAAATTCTCGGGATCTATTCGGCTAAGAGATGCTCCGGCAAATATTTGGGAACGTCAGATACCTTGATCGACGCATCCATCGCGGCGTTCTTCCACCGCTTTCCTTTGTGCAGGAAATACAGGTACGCGAGGTCAACGCCGTCGCCGTTCACCTGCACCTCCCAATACTCGGTCTGCCCCTCGACACGGGCAAGGCCGATGCTCTCGACAGCTTCGCGTCGAGCTGCTGCGTCGCCGCAGGGGGCGCAATAGTGGATCACCTCGCCGGCATCGGCCAACACGCGCAGTGCCTTTGCGGCATCGCTGCGGCTGATCCACGCGGCCTGGTCGGCCGACGCGGTCCGCTCCGAAAGAACTGCCAGCGAACCGGCAAAGAGAAGGGCGATGGCAAAGACGGCCAGTGTTCTTTTCATATTACCTCGATCAGATGTAACAGACTTCTTTGATAGCATCCACGATCTTATCAACGCTGGGGAGAGCTGCCGCCTCGAGATTCTTTGCGTAAGGCATCGGCGCCTCGACGGTCGAGATCCGTTTGATCGGAGCGTCGAGGTAGTCGAAGGCGTGGTCCATGATCTGATAGCTGATCTCGGCACCGACCGAGGCGAAAGAGTGCGATTCCTCAGCGATCACGATGCGGTTCGTTTTCTTTACCGACTCAACTATTGTGTCGATGTCGAGCGGCTTGATGGTCCGCGGATCGATGACCTCGACGGAGACATCAAATTGCTCCGCCGCCTTTTCCGCCGCCTCGATCGCCATCGGGACGGTCATCGAGCGGGCTACGATCGTGCAGTCCGTGCCCTCTCGCTTAACGTCGGCGACGCCGAGCTCGATGGTGAAATCCTCATCCTCGGGAACCTCGCCCTTGATGCCGTACATCCGCTCCTGTTCCATAAAGATGACGGGGTTGTCGTCGCGGATGGCGGATTTGAGGAGGCCCTTTGCGTCCGCCGGGCTTGACGGCATCACGACCTTGAGGCCGGGGAAGTTTGCGTAGAGCCCCTCAAGGGCCTGCGAGTGCTGCGACGACACCTGAAACGCAGAGCCGTTTGGCCCGCGAAAGACGATCGGCACGTTGAACTCGCCGCCCGACATATAGAGCATCTTCGCGGCGTGGTTGATGATCTGGTCGGCCGCGAGGATCGAGAAGTTCCAGGTCATGAATTCGACCACGGGCCGCAGCCCGGCCATCGCCGCACCCACTCCAAGCCCGGCAAAACCCAACTCCGTGATCGGCGTATCGACGACACGTTTATTGCCGAATTCCTTCCACAGCCCGCGGGTTACCTTGTAGGCGCCGTCGTACTCCGCGACCTCCTCGCCCATGATAAAGACGTTCTCGTCCCTTATAAGTTCTTCACGCAACGCCTGGTTCAAGGCATCGCGGATGGTTAGTTCTGCCATTTTCAATTGGATCCGACCGATTCCGGTGATCTTCGGATATTTTTTCTACAGTTTCCAGTTTTCAGTTTCGAGTTCCGAAAAATCGCTAGAGCAGGACATCCGTCAAGAGCTCACTCTCGTCCGGGAAGGGGCTTTCGTCCGCGAATTTGAGTGCCTTTTCGGTCGCATCGATAGCTTCCTGCCGGATCTCTTCGAAGTCTTTTTCGGTCAATACTTTCGCTTCCTTCAAGCTGTTTTGGAACAACACGATCGGGTCGCGTTCCTGGTGCTTGGCGATCTCTTCCCGTGTTCGATAGTTTCCCGGGTCGGACATCGAGTGGCCCATGTACCGATACGCACGGATCTCGAGCAGCGTCGG
>JAEWBM010000148.1 GCA_023391155.1 Acidobacteriota bacterium | reverse complement strand
GCTGACGTTCGCCGCCGCCATTCGGAGAGTGCCCTTGAACGCGACCGCGACGAACGCGACCATCGTTACCGCTCCGAACAAATAATCGCCCACCGCGAGCGCACCGCCGCCCTAAAAGGCGAGATCGAGGCCGCAAATGAACGGCATCGCCTGGCCGCCTCTGAAAGGGAACGCCTTGAGGTCGAGGAGCAAAAAGAAAGTGCTGAGGCCGACGCCACTCGACTTATTCTGATCGAAGCTGAAAAGGCCTATTCCGCAAAGGTCGATGACGTCAAGGCGATCGAGTCCGAAATGGACGGCCGCCGCGCGGAATTGCTGACGCATACCGCCGCCGTCGAGCGTTTCGACGAGGTCGCACGCCAGCTCGAATTCAACATCGAAAGGCTCGAGCAGCGCGCCGCCGGCCTTGAACGTGAAGGCAAGCGTGCCGATGAAACTCACACAGAGCACCTGGCCGAGGCCGAGCGCGTCACCGCCGAACTGCAATCCGAACGCGAAAAGCTTGAGGCCTTTACCAGAGAAAAGGCCGAGATCCTGTCCGCCGCCGCAGGTTCGCGTGAGGCTCTTGAACGTGCCGACGAAGCGGCCCGCGTCGCCGAAAGCGAGCTGGAAAAGAATCGCAACCGGCTCGAAACGCTCCGCGAGCTGGAAGAGAAGCGCGCGGTCTATGCTCCGCAGATCCAAAAGATCTTCGCCGGCCAAGAGAATCTCGGCGTTCGCCCGCTGGGGGTTCTCGCCGATTTTCTCAACGTCGACGAGCGTGCCGAGAAAGCGGTCGAAAGTGTCTTCGGCCCCCATCTGCAGGCCGTCGTTGTAAAGGATCTTGCCGAGGCACAGAAGCTTTCGTCGTGGCTGGCGGCGAACCCTATCGGCCGCGTGTCCGTCCTTGCCGCTGGCGGTGCCAAAAAGGCGGCCGAACCCGCAGAGCGCAACGGGCTGCCGGTCACGGTTGCCGAAGCGCTTGGCGTCACGGATGAACTCCGAAAGGCACTGACCGCCGCCTTTCCCCGCGAAATGTCCGCCCGCATTGTCGAAGAGATCGGCTCCGATTCCGCAGGGCGCGACATGGCTGTCTCGCTCGCGGGCGACGTCCTTTTCGGCGGCTGCCTTCTGATAACCGGCAGCACGGACCCCGAGAAAAAGAACGATTCGCTCCTCGCCTTTAAACGTGAGCTTTCCGGCCTCGGCCGCACGGTTACACGTCTTGAAAAGGAAGCCGAATCTGCCCGAGCCAAAGCAAACGACGCACGGGCGGCCCTTGCCGAGATCGAGGAAAAGGCCGTCGATCTCCAGTCCGTGATAATCAAGGTCGAGCGTCACGTTCTCAGCCTCGAGATGAGTGAGCAGACCGTCCGGCAAGAGATCGAACGCTCGGAACGCCATCGAAAAGTGATCACCGACGAGTCCGAACAGGTCACCGCCGAGATAGCAGAGATCCGTACCAAGATCGATGAGGCACGCGCAAGCCGCGAAAAAGCCGTAGCCGAACGCCTCGGCGTCGAGCGTTTTCTTGAGGAGATCGCCGGCCGCCTGCTTGCCGCCCGCGAACGCGCCGATGCCGAGAACGCACTGCTAAACGAAAAGCGCACCGCGGCCGCCACCACCGGCGAACGTCGCCGCTCGGCCGAGGCTGCTCTTCGCCGCGTGCGCGCTGAACAGTCCGAGCTGGAATCCCGCACCGAAACGCTCAGCAGGGAATTGACCGAGACCGAATCCCGCATCACCGAACTCACCTCCTCGGTCGAAGAGATCAAGGGCCGCATTTCCAACGTCGATTCGGCGATCGAGAGCGAGCGGGCCGAGCTCGAATCGTTCGTCACCGCCGTTGCCGCCGCCCGCGAAGCAGCCGACGCCGCCAGCAATGAACTCGGTGAACTCAACCGTCGCGCCGCTGAGGCCCGCAACGAACGTGCCGCCATTGAGGTCCGCCGTGCCGAGGCCCAGACCCGGCTCGAAAATGCCGGCGAAAATTGCCTGCAGGACCTCGGCGTTCCGTTAGCCGATCTTTCTTCTGAAGACGTGCCCGATGATTTCGACCTCACCGCCGCGCATGAAGAGGTCGACCGCGGCCGCCGCCGGCTCGAGGGCTTCGGCGCCATCAACATGCTTGCGGTCGATGAACTTGCCGAGGCCGAGGAGCGGCTCCTCTTCTTAACCAGCCAGCGGCAGGATATCATCGAGAGCATCGCCTCTGCCGAAGAGGCGCTCCGCGAGATCAAGGAGCGCTCACGCGAGCGGTTCCGCCATGCGTTCGAGGCCATCAACGAAAATTTCAAGGAATTTTTCTCCGAGCTTTTCGGCGGCGGCCGCGGCGAGATGACGCTTCTGGAATCTGACGACATTCTCGAGGCCGGCATCGAGGTGGTCGCCCAACCTCCGGGCAAACGGCTTCAGAACATACTGCTCCTTTCCGGCGGCGAAAAGGCAATGACCGCCATCGCGCTGGTTCTCGCGATCTTCCGCTATCGCCCGTCTCCTTTCTGCCTGCTCGACGAGGTTGACGCCCCCTTGGATGACGCGAACGTCGGCCGTTTCGTCAACAAGATCGCGGAAATGTCTGAAAAGACACAGTTTATCGTGATCACCCACAACAAACGCACGATGGAGGCCGCTCGGGCCCTCTACGGCGTCACGATGCAGGAAGCCGGCGTTTCAAAGATAGTTTCGGTCAAATTCGAATAAGCTCTGCCTCCAACCAATCCCGCCGCGCGGTCATCCAATCCTTGGCCGTTGTGATATCATCGCTGATTTGGCGCGAGTGCTCCCAACGGCTTTTATTATGCAGTTCATCGTCCGCAGGCTATCCATTTTTCTCTTAGTACTTGTTGCGGCATCGTTGCCGGCCGTCGCCCAGCAATCGGGCGGCAAGCGTAACGCTCGTCCCGGCCAGACCGTTTCCGCCGAAGAGCCTAAGACTGCCGAGCAGCCCGGCGGCCGCGTCTATCGCTACGAGTTTTCTCAGCCGAATTTCAACGTCTCGCACATACTCATCGAGCACGGCCCCGACGGCAAAGGAACCATCACCTTCGACCGAAAGGATTATGAAGAGGAGATCACCGATCCGCTTGCTCTTTCACCCGCAACGATGGAGACGATCGACGCTGCACTCGCGGAACTCGATTATCTGAATTCGAAGGAAGATTACCAGTACGCTCGCGACTATTCGCACCTCGGCGATATGTCGTTCACGCTGACCGACGGTGCTATCTCGCGAACGGTTAAATATAACTGGACCGAAAACAAGGGCGCCAAGGCTCTTTACGACGAATACCGCCGCATCGCCAATCAGTACGTTTGGATCTTCGACATCAACCTCGCTCGCGAAAATCAGCCGCTCGAATCGCCCCGCGTCATCTCGCGTCTCGACAGCTTTCTTCGTCGCGGCGAGATCTCAGATCCGCCCAACATGCTGCCCTTCCTCCGCACCCTGACGACCGACGAGCGAATGCCCTTGATGGCCCGAAACCACATCCAGCGCCTCATCGACCGCATCGAAAAAGCGCAAAAATAAAAGCGGGCAGCAGCCTCGCTGCCACCCGCACATTAACTGATCGATCGTGCCTTACGCGCTCGCCGGGGCGATCTGTTCCGATACTTCCGGCTCGCTCGCGTTCGAGATCTCCTCCGAGTGCTTCTTGAGCGAATGGTCGACGATCTCTTTCTGCTCGAGTTCGTGGATCGCATATGAGCCGGTCGCCGGCGATGCCGACGGCACGCGGCCGACATATCTCAGATCCATCCCCTCGCGGAGCATTTCGCGCAGCCGCGGCTCCATAAAGAACCAGCCGCCCATGTTCTCGGGCTCCTCCTGCGTCCAGAAAAGCTCTGTCGCATTCGGATAGCGCTCGATGATCTCCTCGATCGCTTTGCCCGGGAACGGGTAAAACTGCTCAACGCGAACGACTGCTACCTTCCCGTCATGCGATTCGTCACGCCCCGCATCAAGATCGTAGAAGACCTTGCCCGAGCACATCACGATACGCTCGACCTTTTTCGCATCCTCGACCTCTGCATCGTCGATCACCGGCCGGAAGCCGCCCTCGGTCAGCTCCGCGATATCGGAACTCGCCGCCGGCAGCCTGAGCAGGCTCTTCGGTGTCATCACCACCAGCGGCCGGATGTCGTCCTGCTTCACCTGCCGTCTCAGCAAATGGAAATACTGTGCCGGCGTCGTCGGATAGCACACCTGCATATTATTCTCTGCACAGAGCTGTAAAAATCGCTCGAGCCGTGCCGACGAATGCTCCGGCCCCTGCCCCTCGTACCCGTGCGGGAGCAGCATCACAAGGCGGCATCGTTGGCCCCATTTGTCTTCGGACGCCGATATGTATTGGTCGATTATCACCTGGGCACCGTTCGCGAAATCGCCAAACTGTGCTTCCCACATCACCAGGTCGTCCTTACAGACCATCGAATACCCGTACTCAAAACCGAGCACGCCCGATTCCGACAACGAACTGTCGAAAACGTAAAATCGCGACCGAGGGTCCTTCTCGTACTTCAGCTCCGTCAGCGGCGACCAACGCTCGCCCGTCACCGTGTCATACATCGACGCGTGCCGCTGAGAGAATGTGCCGCGGCCCGAATCCTGGCCCGAGAGCCGGACCGGCGTTCCCTCCAGCACGAGCGAACCGATCGCCATCGCCTCCGCAAAGCCCCAGTCCATCGGGACCTCGCCCGAGCCCATCTTCGCCCGTCGGCCAAGCTGGCCCACCATCTTCGGGTTGATCTGAAAACCTTCCGGAACGATCGAGATCTTTTCCGAAACCTTGTCGAGCGTTTCGCGTGCGGTTCCGGTTTCGAGCACCTGGGAGCCGTCCAGTTCCACTATCGGAGCGGGGACCGATTTCTTCTTCGTCTTTTCCGAGGCGATCTGTTTTGCCCGAGCCAAAATACCCTCATATTTATCGACGATCGACTTCGTCATCTCGCCGAGCTCATCCTCCGTGATCACTTCTTCACGGATCAGCTGGCGTGCATATATGTCTCGCGTGCCGGGATGAGCCTTAACGCGTGCGTACATCAACGGCTGGGTATAGCTCGGCTCATCGCCCTCGTTGTGTCCCAGCCGGCGAAATCCGACCAGGTCGAGCACGACGTCCTTGTTAAATTCGTGCCTGTAATCGAGAGCGATCTGTATCACGCGATACGCCGCCTCCGGATCGTCGCCATTGATGTGAAAGATCGGCGTCTGCGTGATTTGCGCCGCGTCCGTCGAATAGATCGAGCTCCGGCCTGATTCAGGCCCCGTCGTAAACCCGATCTGGTTGTTGATAACGATATGGATCGTGCCGCCCGTACGATAGCCCGGCAGGTTCGCAAGCTGCAGCGTCTCCATTACGATGCCCTGCCCCGCAAATGCAGCGTCGCCGTGCAGCAGCACGGGCATTATCATGTCGTAAACTTCTTCGCGGTCACGCTGCCCGCCGTTGCGGATGTCGTCCTGCCGCCCGCGGGTCATTCCCTCGACGACCGGGTTCACAAATTCGAGGTGGCTCGGGTTTGACGAGAGCTCTATCCGTATCTCTCGCCCCGCGTTAGTCGTCCGTTTACCGACCGCCCCCTGGTGATATTTCACGTCGCCCTCGTCGGCCGGGAAGCTCGGGTGCGAAGTGCCCTCGAAAACCGTAAAGATACGCTCCGCCAGATCGCCGGTTTCGGCGTCGCCCACGATGTTCGACAGCACATTCAGCCGCCCGCGGTGGGCCATGCCCATAAAGATCTCGTCCACACCGCGTTCTGAGGCGCCCTCGACCAGTTGGTCGAGCATCGGGATCACTGTCTCGCACCCCTCAAGCGAAAACCGTTTCTGCCCCAGATATTTTTTGTGCAGAAACTGCTCGAACTGCTCCGCTTCGATCAGCTTCTTCAGCAGGCTCTTCTTTACCTCACCCTCGAGCGGCTCAGTGTCGACAAAGTGCTTGCGGATCTGCTGACGTATCCATTCCTTCTCGGCCTTGCTCTGGATGTGCCGATATTCCGTCCCGACCTTGCCGCAATATGCCTTGCGAAGAATGTCGAGTATCCGCCTCAGCGTCAGCGTCTTTTCGCCGTGCAGCCCGCCGGTGATAAATTCCCGGTCGAGGTCCCAGACCGTCAGCCCGAAATACTCCAGCTCCAGCTCGTCGGCATTGTGCGGGGCCATGTTCAGCGGATCGATATCCGCCATCAGGTGCCCTCGCGTCCTATAGGCATTTATCAGTTGCAGAACGTTCGCCTGCTTCTCCGCAAGTTCCGCAAACCGGTCCGTGCCCAGCATTCCCGGGTTATAGTCCTCGCTCCAGCGCAAGGGCGGATAGGTGATGTCGAGATCGTTAAAGATCCGATCATAAAACTCATGCTTACCGATCAGCAGCTCATGAATATGCGCCAGAAACAGCCCGCTCTCGGCACCCTGAATGACCCGGTGGTCATAGGTACTCGTCAGGTTCATTATCTTGCTGATGCCGAGCTGCGAAAGAGCGGCCGCCGTCATTGCCTGATATTCCGCCGGAAACTCGATCGCGCCGGTCGCGATTATCGCGCTCTGCCCGGCCATAAGCCGCGGATTTGACGCCACCGTCCCGATCGTTCCGGGATTGGTCAGCGAGATCGTCGTACCGACAAAATCTGCGATCTCAAGCTTTCCGTCGCGTGCACGCGCGATCGTGTCGTTGAAAGCGGCAAGGAATTCGGCAAAGGTCATCTCCTCGCAGCGCTTGATGTTCGGGACCAGCAGGTTTCGCGACCCGTCCTTCTTTTCGATATCGATCGCGATCCCCAGATTGATGTGCGGGTTCTCTATCCGCGATGGGGCTCCGTCCACCACGCCGTACCCATGGTTCATCTGCGGATATTCCTTGACCGAGCGGATTATCGCCCAGGCGATCAGATGCGTGAACGAGACCTTGCCCTTTCCCCGCGCCTTCAGATTCTCGTTGATGACCCCGCGGTTTTCGCTGAGCATCTTTACGGGAACCGTGCGAAGACTAGTTGCCGTCGGCACCCCGAGGCTCGTCTCCATGTTCTCGACGATCTTTTTCGAGGCACCGACCAGCGGGCGGGCCTCGCTGCCTTCGGGAACGGAGGCCTGCTTAGCCTCGGGTTTCTTCTCCGTTTTTGCCTGGGCAGCCGGCTTTTCGGCCGGTTTGGCCTCTGCCGGCGCAGGCGCGGCTGCCTGAGCAGTATTGCCCGTGCCCGCCGGTTTCCCGTCCATTAGATCGCCGAAAAACGATTGCCACGACTCATCGACCGAGCCCGGATCGGCCTGATATCTTGCCAACAGCCCCTCGACATAGCTGGCATTCGCCCCAAAATTTTCCGAGATATATTCCGAAATGTTTGCAGTTTTATTGCTCACGATCTGTATTCAAACCCCTTTTGCGTCTTCTCTATGCGCAACAAATTATCTTATCGCAATCCGTTGTAAAAGATAAGCAATGAGGGTTCGGCCGTCTCTTATAGAAGGGGATTGGGGATCTCGAACTCGATCTCGACCGGCACAACGCGTTTGTGGTGAAAGCCGAATTTGCGGAATTTGCCGAAGACGAATGCCCGGCCGGTCACTTTCCACACCTCGGTGCTCTCACGCGATTCCTTCACTGCCGCTTGCAGCATTCGGTGCGGCGCTACGACGATCGCCAGCGGTTCGGGCAGGCTGCGGCGAACATTTTTCTCGAATTCAAACGGCACGCTATGCTCCTCAACTTTCACCGGAACGCCGTTCACCCGCACGTCGTGAAAGGTGAGCATATCGACCTTTCCGCTTTGCCCTGTGATCTCGAATTCCAGCGGCAGCTCGACCCTCAGCCCCGACAGGCTTACATCCACCGCCTCGGGCTCGCCCGGCGCGACCGATGCCCGTGAAGATTCGCTGCCCGGGCTCAGTACGATCCGCTCCTTATGTACCTTATATCCGCGTATCTTGTCCGGAAGCTCCTGCGCGCCGGCCGTCAGCGTCGAAAGGCCAAGAACCAATAACGCCAGGGGCAAAAGAAATGCACTGAAATGAAATGTTAAGGGAAGTGTGTCAGCTCGCTGATGCATGCGAGACGGGCGGCGGGTCGTCGCCGTTGGTGGAATCGGCCTTCTGCAGGTCGAGCTTGATCGCATCGAGAATGCCGTTGATGAACTGCGTAGCTTCAAACGTCGAAAATCTCCTGGCGATCTCAAGTGCCTCGTTGATCACCACCGTGTGCGGCGTGTCCTCGAAAAGAAACTCATAAACCGCAAGCCGAAGCACATTTCGGTCAACTATCGCCATCCTTTCGATGCGCCAATGCTCCGCTCGGGTTCGTATCCGATCGTCTATCTTCTCAAGATTCTCGATCGTGCCGTTGACCAGCTTGTTCGCGAAATCCCTTAGCCGTGCGTCGAGGTCGGCGTCGCCAAGTTCCTCCCAATAATCGTCGGTCGTAAAATCTTGGCGCCCGCGAATGACATCCGCGCCGAATAGCATCTGCAGTGCGCACTCGCGCGCCTTACGGCGCGTTCCTGAGCCCTTTGCTGGTTTTTCAAACGACATGTTTCAGAACCCGGCCGTCCTTTTCTTCGCCTTCGGACATTGTCCGGAAAAGGTCTGCCGTCTCGATCGCGGCCACCGCCGCTTCATACCCCTTGTTACCCGCCTTTCCGCCGCAGCGGTTTATCGCCTGTTCGAGCGTGTCTGTGGTAACGACGCCCATGATCGCCGGGACCCCTGTCTTCATCCCCGCCTGTGCAATGCCCTTTGCAGCCTCGCCCGCGACATAGTCGAAATGCGGGGTTTCACCCCGGATCACAACGCCGAGCGCGATCACCGCGTCAAAGCGTCCAGTCTCAGCCGCCTTCATCACCGCCAGCGGCAGCTCAAAAGCGCCCGGTACCTTGATCACCTCGACGGCGTCATCGGCCGCTCCGTGTGCCGAAAGCGCGTCCAACGCCCCCTCGAGCAGCTTCGATGTCAAAAAATCGTTCCATCGGCTGACGGCCACCGCAAATCGATAGCCCTCTGCATTAGTTCGTCCTCGATGGATCTTTGGCTGCACGTATTAATCTCCTGATCGGGTCAACATTCTGCCGTTCTCAAGTATAGAGAACCAAACTCCACTATGACAAGCAAAAACCTGTTTTGCAAAATCCCGTCACCCTCGCCGATAATAGGCGCTGGCCGTCCGACCCGCGATGTCACCGCAGATCATCGAAACCGAAGAGACACTCATCATCGAAACGCCCGAGCGCGTCCCCCTCGCTTTTTCACTCGCCTCTATAGGTAACCGATTTCTCGCGGCCATAATCGACCACCTCATCCAATACACCCTGATGATCTTGGTGATCATCATCGGTACCGCCATGATGGGGTTTTCACTGCTCGATTCCGAGAACAGCTTCTTTACAGAGGCACCGAAATGGGCCGCAGCCATTCTGCTTATTCTGCTTTTCGTTATCTATTTCGGATACTTCGTCGTGTTTGAATGGCGCTGGAACGGTCAAACGCCCGGCAAGCGGATGATGAAGCTCCGCGTCATCCGCGATGACGGCCGGCCCGTCACCATTTGGGAATCGATCGCCCGCAATCTCCTCCGCATCATCGACACCATGCCCGGCCCGATGTATTCCGTCGGCCTCATCACCATCTTTCTCAGCGGAAAAGACCAGCGGATCGGCGACATCTTTGCCGGCACCGTCGTTATCCGCGAGCGTGCCGATGAGGCCCCGACCTTTGCCGAGGCCTTTTCCAATCGGATCTCTGACCCCGCATTTCGCCGCGTCCGTCCGGCCGCCCAATACAACATCGACGTTCGGCAGCTCAGCGATCCCGAGGTCGAGGTCGCCGAAAATCTTCTCCGCCGCCGATGGGACCTCACCGACCGCCAGCGTGAGTGGATGGCATGGCGCGTCGCTCTGCCACTTATGTACAAATTAAAGCCGGAGTACGACCTCGAGACCTTCAGCTATGAAGGCTTCCTCGAAGAGGTCGTCCACCGGCACTACTCACGGCAAAAGTACCTGAACTAAAAATTCCAGCCTTCGATCATAAACGAAAGATTCGAAAGCCTCTCAATATATTCCGGTTCCGGAAAGATCCGCCCCGCATCCGTCGCGTTTATATTTACGCCAAACAGTTCAAGAGCTCGGGCCATGACGGGGTCGCGGCCCGCCGCCACATCTTCGGGAGTCGGGATGATCTTCTCATCGGGCGTTACTCCTATATGTTCGAGGCTCTTGCCGTCGGTCATGATAACGTCGGCATTGGTGATGCTGACTCCGTACGCGATAGAGCTGCCAGACCCGGCATCTAGCCCGTGTCCCATCGACTGCATCACGGCGCCGGCCGAAACATCGCCCAAAACCGTTCCCCGTTTTTCGAGCTGCATTACACGGGCAAAGATCTCTGATGCGGAGCCCGAGGCGCTGTCGATCAGTACGACCACCTTACCCGTAAATACCTTATCGCCTTTGGTTTTGGCCATTTGGGGGTCCATCTCCTTTCGGCCAACCAGATCTGCGATCTTCTTGTCTTCGGTAAAGAAATATCCGGCTATCTCTTCGAGAGTCTTTACATATCCACCGCCATTGCCGCGAAGATCGATGATAAGCGACGAGCTGTTTCGAAACTGCGCCGTCATCCGCGGAACCTCGCCCGGATCAAAAGCGAACGTCGGCATCTTCCAGATCTTCACTGAGCCCGCGTCCGCGAACCGATGCGGGTTGGCGTTTGCCATACGGGCGCCTTCCCGCTGGGCCTCGTTGAAGTCCATATGATTGTTAACATCGAGCACAGCCTTCTGCCGCGTCACTTTCGTATCGACCAACAACTGTTTCGGCTCGCCGCCCGGCTTCCTTACAACGAGGGTGACCTGCGTCTGCGGGTTGAGCGTCTGGTAAAAATAGACCATTTTCCACAGCTCTGAACGCGAGGGAGGAAAGCGGTTTATCGCCATTATCTCGTCGCCTTTTTCGATGCCTTTCTTGGCAGCGTCACTTCCGGGGCGTACCTGGGTCACGAGGCACTTGTCGCCGAACATCCTCATCTTCCAACCGTAGTCGATGATGGCGTTGCGGTCCGGCGGATAAAACGTCGTGTGCGAATCGTCAAGGTCTAGGACAGCTTGGGCGATTATCCCAAAGGCCTCGCCGAGCGTGCCGGCATTTTTCAACCGTTCTTCGGCCGCGTCAAAGCGGGCATCGATATCTATCCCGCGAAACTCCGGGTCATAGTATTCGCTCTTGATCTTTTTCTTTACATTCTTGAGCATTCCGAATGCTCGGTCACGGTCAAGGCGGCTTAGTTTTTGGGCATCGGCCGCTCCGGCAAAGATCAAAACAAGGCACAACGAGACCGCCGTCGCTAAAACGGGTGTCAATACGTCAATTTTCTTCATCTATCTACTCCGTCGTTTGGGTGAACAGGGGAGCCAGAGGTAATTCCAACCGGCAGTTTGCTAATAATATCATCCCCTCTGCCGCATCGGAAAGTTTTTTGGGCGTTTCAAATATGCTACATTAGTCCTGCCCGGGGCCTCGTCGTCGCCCCGGGCGTGTGTTTATCCCGTGACAAAACAAATCGTAATTACCGGCGGGGCCGGCTTTATCGGGTCGCATCTCGCGGAGAGCCTTTTAGCTGAGGGTGGCTGGGACATCACCATCGTTGATGACCTCAACGACTTTTACTCGCCCGAAATAAAACGCCAAAATCTGCAGCCGCTCTTGGCCGATTCGGCGTGCAAATTCTACGAGGCCGACATTCGCGACAACGTCCGGCTCGCGGAGGTCTTTGACGAGAATGAGTTCGACGTCATCGTCCACCTCGCGGCCCGTGCCGGCGTCCGCCCTTCGTTAAAAGAGCCGCGTCTCTACGCAGAGACCAACATTAACGGCACATTGAATCTTCTGGAACTCGCCCGCGACCACGGTATCCGGCAGTTCGTCTTCGGCTCGTCCAGTTCGGTTTACGGCATAAATGAAAAGGTACCGTTCTCCGAGGACGACCCCATCCGAAACCCCATTTCGCCGTACGCCTCGACCAAAGCTGCCGGCGAACTCATCTGCCACACCTACTCACATCTTTTCGATATCCGCACCGTCTGCCTGCGGTTTTTCACCGTGTACGGCGCCCGCCAGCGGCCGGATCTCGCGATCCACAAATTCACTCGCCTCATCGCCGAGGGGAAGCCGATCCAGATGTTCGGCGACGGCGACGCCCGGCGCGACTACACCTACGTCGACGACATCATTCAGGGCGTCCGGGCCGCCATCGATTACGACGGCTCAATGCACGAGGTCTTCAACTTGGGTGAGTCTGAGACGACCGAGCTTCGCCGCCTGATCGAACTGATCGAAGATAGCCTCGGAAAGACGGCCGAGATCGATCGCCAGCCGATGCAGCCGGGAGACGTGCCGATAACATTTGCGGATATTTCAAAAGCCCGACGCATGCTCGGCTACGATCCGCACACAAAGATCGAAGAAGGCATCCCGAAGTTCGTCGACTGGTTCCGCTCTGCCCAACAGGCAGCAGGGAATTAAGCACCCGCCGATAAGGCCCCGTTTGGAATTCCGAATTTTTTATTGACAGCCGTTAGAATTAGAATTATTATAATTCAACTCAACAAACGGTACGCAAATGAAACCAACGGGCCCGGCTTTGACCAAACAACGGCAGGCCGTCTTTCAGGTCATCAACGATTCCGATGACCACCTGACGGCGAATCAGGTTTTTGCAAACGCTCGGCTGCTTCTCCCGGGCATCTCCTTCGCTACCGTCTACAACTCCCTGCATTACCTAAAGAACAAAGGCTTGATCGCCGAGGTTAGGTACGCCGCCGACGCGACTCGCTACGACAGGAAGACCGCCCGGCACGACCACGCTATCTGCAATATCTGCAGCAAGCTCGTCGATATCGACCTGCCGGTCCCTGAAGAAATACTCACTGCCGGCGAACGGCTGACGAAGTTTAAGGCCGATTCTATAGAGGTGATATTGCGCGGCGTTTGCCCTGATTGCGCTTGACCGCCGATCAGGTGTCTGATCAGAAACTACTCAAAGGAAGGTGAATAAAAATGGAGAATAACGGAAACTCGAACGGCTCTGGCAAGTGCCCCTTTACGAGCGGTGCGCTCAAGTTTACTCATGGAACTTTTCGCGCCAATCGCGACTGGTGGCCGAATATGCTGCGGCTCGACATACTGCGCCAGCATTCTAACCTCTCGGATCCCATGGGCGAGGAATTCGATTACGCACGGGAATTTGCATCGCTCGACTATGCCGGTCTTAAGAAAGATATCGCGGCGGTAATGACCGATTCTAAAGAGTGGTGGCCTGCGGACTTTGGCCACTATGGCGGGCTATTCATCCGCATGGCATGGCATGCGGCGGGCACCTACCGCATCGGCGACGGCCGCGGAGGCGGCGGCCGCGGACAGCAGCGGTTCGCTCCCTTAAACAGTTGGCCGGATAACGTCAGCCTCGACAAGGCCCGCCGGCTGCTTTGGCCGGTCAAGCAGAAATACGGGCGTAAGATCTCCTGGGCTGATCTCCTGATCCTAACTGGAAATGTCGCCCTCGAAACGATGGGTTTCAAGCCGCTCGGTTTCGGAGGGGGAAGGGCCGACGTTTGGGAGCCCGATGAAGATGTCTATTGGGGAGCCGAAACAACGTGGCTGGGCGGCGATGTACGCTACCAGCACGGTTCTGAAGGGGCGGATAAACAAGAGGGTACGCTTGTTTCAGACGATGACGCCGATGGCGATATGCATACCCGCCGCCTCGAAGACCCTCTTGGAGCCGTACAGATGGGCCTTATCTACGTAAATCCCGAGGGGCCCGACGGCAATCCCGATCCTGTCGCTGCAGCTCACGACATCCGTGAAACTTTCGGCAGAATGGCGATGGACGACTACGAAACTGTCGCCCTCATTGCCGGCGGGCACACTTTCGGAAAGACCCACGGCGCGGCCGATTCCAAACATGTCGGTTTAGAACCGGAGGGAGCAAGCCTGGCGGCGCAAGGCTTTGGCTGGCATAACAGCTATGGCACCGGTAAAGGCCCCGACACAATAACGAGCGGCCTCGAAGTGACCTGGACCACGACCCCCACCAAATGGAGCAACAATTTCTTTGAGAATCTCTTCGGCTTTGAGTACGAATTGACGAAAAGCCCGGCCGGAGCACATCAGTGGGTGGCAAAAAATGCCGAACCCATCATCCCGGATGCTTACGACCCAAATAAAAAGCATCTCCCCACAATGCTCACCACTGACCTCTCGCTCCGATTCGATCCCGATTACGAAAAGATCTCACGCCATTTCCTCGAGAACCCTGATGAGTTTGCCGACGCGTTCGCCAAGGCGTGGTTTAAGCTCACCCATCGCGACATGGGCCCGAAGGTCCGTTATCTCGGGCCCGAAGTGCCTGAGGAAGAGTTTATCTGGCAGGACCCGGTCCCTGCCGTCGATCACGATCTGATCGATGGGGCCGATATTTCCGCACTTCAGGAAAAGATCCTCGCGACCGGCCTGTCGATCTCTGATCTGGTCTCGGCCGCTTGGGCGTCAGCCTCAACATTCCGCGGCGGCGACAAACGCGGCGGTGCAAACGGCGCTCGCGTTAGGCTCGAGCCGCAAAAGGATTGGGAGGTAAACGACCCGCTGAGGCTCTCCAAAGTGATCAGCACTCTTGAGGGTGTCCGGCAGGAGTTCAACGATTCACGGTCCGATAACAAGCGCGTCTCACTCGCGGACCTGATCGTGCTTGGCGGATGCGCCGCCGTCGTTCGTGCGGCGAAAGAGGCGGGTTACGATATCCAACTGCAGTTCACGCCCGGCCGGACCGATGCCACTGAGGATCAGACCGATGTCGATTCGTTCAAGTACATGGAGCCCGTGGCTGATGGGTTCCGTAACTACAAGAAGCCCCAATATAATGTCTCGGCAGAGGAACTGCTGGTCGACAAGGCGAGCCAACTCACCTTGACCCCGCCCGAGATGACCGTGTTGGTCGGCGGTATGCGTGCTTTGGACGCCAACACGGGCGGTTCAAAGCATGGTGTATTTACCAAACGTCCCGGTACCCTGACGAATGATTTCTTCGTGAACCTGCTCGACCTCGACACCGAATGGAAAGCTGCGGACGAGAATGAGACCGCTTTTGAGGGCCACGATCGTAACACCGGTGAGCTTAAGTGGCTTGGTTCGCGCGTTGACCTGATCTTCGGTTCAAACTCTGAGCTGAGGGCGTTGGCTGAGGTTTATGCCTGTGCTGATAGCGGCGAAAAATTCGTCAACGATTTCGCTGCAGCGTGGACAAAAGTGATGAACCTGGACCGGTTCGAGCTTTCGAACTAGGGCGAATCTCCGATTAGTTGAAGGCGGCCGAAAGTGGCCGCCTTCATTAGCGCTACGCGTTATTTTTTGAACGGCTGCTCCAACATTTTATCTCCGTCGATGCTCATCTGCCGTCGTAGCACCTTGTTCTTATCCGGTTGAACGTCGAGGAATTCGAAATAAAGCTTGTCGTCTTCACCCAGCCGGATCCATCCGGGAACGCCCGTCTGCCGGTTTAGAAATCGGATCATCGCCCCGCCTTTTGCGTCCGCGACAAAATGCAGTCGCTCCACATTTTTCTTAGGATTCTCGGGGTCATGCGGGGCATCAAAACCCATGCCCATATTCCCGTTGTCCATAAGTCCGAGACCAAACCTTTCGTAACCGTTTTCGTCGAGGATGATCATGCCGTGTCCCGGGCTGATCCGTTTGCCGACATGCGGCGGATCAGGCACAGGCGATCCCATTATGATCCGTTCCCGCCCCTTCTCGTCGACGATCACCAAGCTCCTTGCCTTGATAACCTGAGCGGCCTCTCCGTCAGAAGCCGCTGCCGGCGTCGCCCCGTACCAGGACTGTGCGACGAGACACCACAACCCCAATGCGGCCAACCCTAATAGTGCCTTTGTTACTCTATCGATCTTGTTCATAACGCGCTCCTGTCTTCATTAAAAAACACTGGCCTTCAACGGGTGGGTCGCCGGCACAATGGAACGCGTATTTTTAGGTATGAATTGGATCTGAGGAGGGTCTAAAGCTAATTTAGCTTTGAGCCGATCGCTTTAATAAATTCCCAGGGCTTTTTCACGACGGGTGCCGCTTTCGCCATCAGGGAACGATTCTTTGGCTTCGCTGTAGAGGGTATGTCGCATGCGGGCGATTCGGCACGATTCCCGCTATAGCTGATAACGACCGTACTGAAATCGCCGGATCTTGCAGATCGTTCACGCTCAAATCCCGCAACGCGGCCGGCCCGCACCTCTCTTGAATTGGTAGTCGGTTTGGAAACGAGAAGTTGGCCCGGGCTATCGGAAGACTTTTCCCGAGAGAGCCGCGCCCTTGTCGGGGTTGCCGGCCGTTCCGTGTTATCCGTCGCGCGAAGATCAAGCGGCTCGGTATTAAGCGAGGGGAGTGCATCGGCACCGGCTTCCGGCTGCTCAGGAAGCATCGCAACGGTCAGCGGCTGCTCAAGATGCGTATAGGCAACAAATGCAACCTGCAATAAACCGACGGCGATAATTCCCAGCACCAACTTCAACATTCAACCCCCTGATCTACACCTTAAACCCGTTTTAACAATAATTAGTATATATATTCTTACCACGAGTTGTATAGCTAAACTGAGAATTTATGCTTTTTCTAGGAAAAGACTCGCCCGGGGTGTTAGCTCAAACCTTCAGCTTCCCCCGAAATCCCCGCGCGGCGTAATAACTTTCGGCTCCGTTGTGATAGGTGAAGATGGTCTCGTACCTCCTGTCGCAAAAAAGGGCCCCGCCCAGGTCCCTGATCTTCTTCGGCGTCTCTATCCAGCTTGAGGTCTTCAAATCAAATTCGCCAATTTTCTGAAGTTCGCGATATTCTTCCTCCGTAAGGATCTCGATTCCCATATCTTTGGCCATCCCCAATGCACTGTTTTTCGGCTTGTTTTCCTTTCTCGATTTCAACGCCGCCGGATCATAACACACGCTCCGTCGCCCCTTCGGACTCTCCGCTGAGCAGTCAAAAAAAGTGATCTCACCCGTCTTTTTATCGACCGCGACCACGTCCGGCTCGCCCCCCGTTTCCTCCATCTCGGCCAGCACCGCCAGCTGCTTCGGCCGTTTCTTCAATCGCTCCTCAGCATCCGCCCATTTAACACCCTTGTGCCGGGCCATGTTCGCCTCAAATCGTTCCTTCAATCGATCCAGCAATTCATCCTTCTTCATATCCCATTCTCCAACTGGAAACTCGAAACTGTTAACTGAAAACTGTAGAAAAACAGTTCCGTACTATGTCCGTTCCGAAAGCCTCCGATAACGCCGATAAACCCATATGAACGGCGTCGCGACGAATTCAACCGCGATCCTCGGCAGCGATCTCAGGTCTTTCCAAAGGCTTTGCTGCTCGGCGTCGTTCACCAAAAACGACCCGCGCCTCATTGAGAAGAGATTAAAGAGGGCCGAGATGGCCGAAAATGCCACCGACACTACGATCGATTTATTAACATTCCGATCGCCGTTCAGCGTATGGATCGTATATTCAACAATGTGGGCGTAAAGGGGGAAGAGCACCATCACGACCAGGTTTGCCTGCCAATGCGGCGTCACTCGGCGAAACGCCTGGCTGAATGACGAAACGACGCCCGAATTAAATGTCCGGAATACAAATTCCAGCGACATTGCGCTCAGCGCCGCCCTCAGCCCCAGCGTGATGTGCGTAAAGAAATAGATCGCCCCGCGAAATATCCCGCTCAGCACCGCCGCCTTCCAGTTCCATCGCCGCACCGCCATCTCAAGCGGATGCCGGACTATATATCGGACAACTTGTCCCAGGGTCGGATGATTTGGCAGGTCTGAAAAGCTCAAGGTCGATAATTGCTCAATTGCCTGAGGTGACGCCGCTCACGCTCTGCGTGCTCTGCGCTCTCTCATGATTCCAATACGATTCGCACTTGATCCGGCTCGTATCGCAGCGGTCGGCATATTTCTTGGCGATCTCAGTGATCTCAGTCAGCAGCCCTTCGTTGAGCGTTGTCGGAGCAAGGCCCATGCTCAGAAACCGGTCGTTCGCCACCAGCAGATCGTTTTCGTCGCTCTCGTTCCGGGGGTTCGGCAGATAACTAACCGGAACTCCGGTAATTCTTGATACCAGCTCCGCCAGATCCCGTATGCGGTATGTCTCCGTCATCTGGTTAAGTATCTGAACCCGGTCGCCCCGTTCCGGCGGGTTCTCCAACGCCAATTGTATGCAGCGGACCGTATCCTGGATATGTATAAAGGCACGCGTCTGCCCGCCTGTTCCGTGAACCGTCAGCGGATAGTTTATCGCTGCCTGCATCAAAAATCGGTTCAGCACCGTACCGTAATCTCCGTCGTAATCAAATCGGTTGATGAGCACCTCGTCCATCATCGTCTGCTTGGTCT
>JAEWBM010000132.1 GCA_023391155.1 Acidobacteriota bacterium | reverse complement strand
CTCCGTTCTCGCACGCGACGATGAGGCAGAGGTCGTCGGCGCGGATCTCATCGATAAACTGCCGGACGTCGGTGCGGCCCGCATTGGGGGAGTCACGGAACAGATATTTGTCGAGGGACCCGTGAATGCGCGGCAGAAGAATTTCGCCGGTGAGCCCACGCGCATTTTCAGCACGAGAAACGAGGCTTTCGACCGCTTCACGGATCACGTCTGCAAATTTTTCTGATGGCGAGCTCATCGGAGAATTGATGAGAAGTTTAGCATTTAACGGGCGGAGGCAGTAACAACTGAGGGGGCGTTAACTTTTGATGTGCTTATGCAGGAACCGGATGATCTTGTAGCCGTCGAGGTAGACCCAGGGCTTTTCGCCGAGGGTGTAATGGCCGCATGGGATGGTAGCTTTGCTGTGCTTGATCTTATGCCGGCGCAGCGCATTCATCGTCTCGCGCGAAAGATGGACGGGAAAGCTCAGATCGTAGAGCGTGTAGATATAGCGCTGGGGCCGCTCGCCCTGGGTGGCAAGTTTCGGAAAATATGCCATTGGCGAGACGGGCAGCCAGCAGTCGCGGAGTTCGTCGAGTGTGATGTCGTCGCCGAAGCCTTTGCGGACGTGATAGGTCGAGAGGCCGTGCCAGACGACGTCCGCCATATACCCCGAGACGTGGTTAAAAACGGCGGCGTCGATCGCCCGGTCATGAACGAATGAGAGAAATGCGACGCAGGAGCCGATGCTTGTGCCGACGATACCGACCTTTTCGTAGCCTTGTTCGCGAAGCCAAGCTGCTGCGGCCATGGTGTCTTTCACCGCCTGAGTTACCGATTGCAGCGAACGGCCGATGTTGGGCGAGACGAGGTGATCGGCGCGCTCGAGTTCGGGGGGCATCCGCTCTTCGTGATAGGGAAGCGTGAGCCGGAGCGCGGTGATGCCGACCTTGTTAAAGAAGCGTGCGAGTTCGAAATATGTACCCGCTTTTGCGTTCCAATGCGGGAGGATTATCACCGCAGCTTTGCGGTCGCCCAAGTGCGGGAAATACGTCGCGTATGCAGTATTGTTTTCCGCAGAGGGGGTTGCGACGGCACTTTGCCAGCTTAAGACCGGGATCTCGATCTGCTCAGGGGGCTGAGGCAGGTCGTCGGCATTCATCGATGCCGCGGAGGGAAAGAGGCGGCCTTCGAGTTTATATTCGATGGCGGCCGGGATCGAGAAATAGTCGTCGCTTGCGGCGATCACCTCTCGAGTATGGTCTGCAAATACTTCGCGGGGATCACCGCCGGCACTCTCGCCGGGGAGGAACTCAGTTCCCCATTCGAAGGGGCGCACGACGCGATTGTCGTTGAGCATCGCGTAGTGGCGCTCGCGTTTGTGCATCAGGCGTTTGAGCATAAATAGGCAGCGGGCCGACATCGGGCCCGCTCATAACACTGCTAAATTCTATCAGGCTCGCTTAGATCTCGGGAACGCCGGACATTGAGGCGGCGGCCTGCTCGGCTCGTGCCGGTGAACGGTTGAGCACCTTTTCGTAAAAATCGATGTACTGCGGGATGATCTTTTCGGTGCTGTAACGTTCGATCGCGAGGCGACGGCCAGCGGCACCGAATTCGGTACGGAGGTCAGGTTCTTTTATTAGGCGAAGGGCATCCTCGCTCATCTTGTCGACGTCACCGACCTCGCTCAGGTATCCGGTCTCGCCGTCGGTGACGACCTCCGGGATGCCGCCGATGCGTGTGGCGATGACGGGAAGCTCGCAGGCCTGAGCCTCGAGGGCCGCAAGGCCGAACGATTCCAGTTCCGACGGGAGCAGAAATACATTGGAAACGCCGAGATAATCGGCAATGTTGGCCTGCTTGCCTACGAACAACGTATCTTCTTTAACGCCGAGCCTCTCCGCTCTGTAGGAAACGGCGGAAAGCTCGGGCCCGTCACCGACCATAACCAATCTCGTATTCGGCGCGGATTCGCGAACTCGTGCGAATATATCGACGCAGTCGGCCGGGCGCTTTACCGCTCGGAAGTTCGAGACGTGCACAAGGAGCAGCTCCCCGTTCGGAGCAAGCTCTTCGCGGAGCGGTGAATCGGTGAGCCGCCGATAATGCTGCGGGCAGATAAAGTTCGGGATGACCTCGACCTCATCAAAGTCGAAGGTTTCGATGGTCGCCTGTTTAAGGAATTTCGAAACGGCGGTGACGCCGTCGGATTGCTGCAGTCCGTAACGTGTGATCGGAAGATAGCTGCGGTCGGCACCCACGAGTGTAATGTCGGTGCCATGCAAGGTGGTGATCACCGGCACGTAGCGCTTTTGTTTTATAGACTCTCGAGCGAGGATCGCGCTTATCGAGTGGGGGATGGCGTAATGGACGTGCAGGAGATCGAGTTTCTCCGCGCGGGCCACGGTAGCCATCTTAGTTGCGAGGGCGAGGTCGTACGGCTGATGTTCGAAGAGCGGATAGCTCATCATATCGACCTCGTGAAAATGTATCCGTTTGCTCACTTCTGTTAGCCGTGACGGAAGGACCGAGGCGATAAAATGGACATTGTGTCCGCGCTCGGCCAGGTCCCGGCCGAGCTCAGAGCCCACTATGCCGCTTCCGCCGTATGTCGGATAAACAGTGATCCCGATGTTCATTAATAAAATGGTAGGTTCTGGCGGGGAAATAGTAAAGCCTGTGCTAAGCTGTTCGGCGACCGAAGCAGGTTACGGGAACCTGTTCAAACTCCGGCACGTAGGCACTATTGAGGTGGTAACGAATGTTCTGTCCCGAATGCGGATTAAATGACACGCAGGTGAATCAATTCTGCCGCGGCTGTGGAGCGGATCTGCGGCCGGTTCGTCTGGCGGTATCGAAACCCGACCAGATCACGGCCTCGGCAGCCGGTGCCAGGGACGAAATCGGAAGAGCGATCGCTGCGAAGATTCGCGAGACCACCACCCCTTCGGATCTCGAATCCATCGCCGAGAACGTACTTCCTGAAGTAGAGAAGTTTCTCGAATCGCCGGAGGAGAAGCGGCTTCGACGGCTGAGAAACGGAACGATCGTCTCCTTTATCGGGTTGGGCGCAGCCATCGGTATGGCGATCGTTTCGATCTTCCATTCGAAAGAGGAGCTTGTCTTTCTGGCGGGAGCCGGGGTCGTGACCTTCTTTATCGGCGTGGCATTCATCCTGAACGGATTGTTCCTGAGCGTTCCCAAGAGGGCGTTGCCAACGGCGGTCAGCGACGAAGACGCCGGCATCCGGCCCGAACTGAGAATGCCCGAGGCAACTCCGGCCTCAGGCATAGTCGGGTCGGTCACTGAGCACACGACCCGCGATCTAAAAAGCAGCTCCACCGATCTCTAGGCCGCTTTGGCCTATTTCACTTCCACGGTTAAGCTGACGGTTGCCTTGATCTCGATCGTACCGGGCTCGATGGGCGTATTTGCCATCTCAGCGCGAGCGTACGCCACATCCCGTACCGGGACCATCGTCGGCCCGCTTTCGGTAACGTTCAATATGCGCACTACCTCAAGCCCGAGAGCACCGGCGAGTGCATTAGACTTTTCGCGTGCCTGCTGGGCCGCCTCGCGAAGTGCCTGAGCTTTAACCGCACGGTCATCCTGCAGGGTAAACTGCAGCGAATGAACACGATTTGCACCGGCTTTCGTACCGGCGTCGATCACGGTTCCGACCTTTGTAAGATCGTTGAGCGTTACGCGGACGATGTTGGTTGCCGTATATCCGGTCAGAACAGGCTCGCCGCCCTCCCGCGGATATCTGTATTTCGGCTGAAGCGTATAGCTTACGGTCTTGATCTCGATGCCTGCGATCTGCAGGGCACGGATCGCAGCTAACGTTGCGTTAAGCTTTTCCGCATTCTGCGTCACGGCGGCGTCCGACGTGTCGGCCTCGGTGGTCACGCCGAGTTCAACGCGAGCCTGATCCGGCTGAACCGAAACGGTCGCCTCGCCGGCCGTATTGATCGTCGGTACGCGAGGATGATGGTCCTTTATGGACTGCGCCCGAGCACCGCCGAACGTGATAAAAATTACAGCGAGCGCTGCAAAACCTGATACGACAAAGTTCTTATAATCAAATTTCTTCATAAACATATGGGAAACCCCCTTTCCGATTATAGAACGTCTTTTGGCGTAAGTTCTTGCAGAAGCGGGTTTGTCCTGATGGATAACGGACAACGGGTAATGGAAAATGAATAATGGAAAATGGACAATGGATAATACTGCGATCACAGCCGGGCGCAGATCATAGCCCGGTTGCCTGCATTGCAGTTTGCTCACCTACGGTTGTAGTTCGCCAGCCTATGTTTGTAGTTTGCCCACCTACGGTTGTGGTCCGTCAAACTGCGGTTGTAGTTGCTAGCCTACGGTTGTAGTTCGCCAGCC
>JAEWBM010000084.1 GCA_023391155.1 Acidobacteriota bacterium | reverse complement strand
TGCCGACAAATCGCTCATCGAGCGCGGCAGTGGATGCGGCGTCCATTTCCAAAACGACCCCGGCATTTCTCAACCGAGCGATCAGGTCAACATTTACAGGCTCGCGGAACCAGTTGTAAACACTCTCGGCGACCGATAGGCCGATCTCGGGAATATCGTCGAGCTGCTCGACGCTTGCGGCGGCGATGCGGTCGATGCTGCGGAAATTGCCGGCGAGGATCTTCGCATATCGCTCACCAACGTGGCGGATGTCAATACCGTAGAGCAGCCGTTGGAGCCCGCGGGTCTTGCTCGCCTCGATCTGGCCGATGAGGTTCGTGCCTGACTTTTCCGCCATTCGCTCAAGCCCCGCGATCTCATCGACGGAAAGCTTATAAAGATCGGCAACGTCGCGGACCATGCCTTTATCGACCAGCGTTTCGACCAGAACTTCGCCGAGCCCCTCGATATCCATCGCTTTTCGCGAGGCGAAATACTGTATCCGCGCCTTTAATTTCGCTGGGCAATCGGGGTTTGAGCAGCGGCGGACGGCCTCGCCCTCGGGGCGGACGGCGTCCCAGCCGCAAACGGGGCACTCAGTGGGAAACTCGAATTCCCGTTCGGTCCCGTCACGCTTCGTCGCGTCGACGCCGAGGACCTGCGGGATGATCTCACCGCTTTTTTCGATCATCACAATGTCGCCGAGCTTGATGTCAAGACGCTTGATCTCGTCCTCGTTATGCAGCGAGGCACGGGCGACGGTGGTGCCGGCGAGCTGCACGGGTTCGAGCAGGGCAACCGGGGTCAATGCTCCCGTGCGGCCGACTTGAACGGAGATGTCGATCAGCCGCGTCGTCGCCTGACGGGCGGGATATTTATAGGCGATCGCCCAGCGCGGCGCCTTGGTCGTGGCACCGAATTCATCCTGCAGCGCGGTCGAATTGACCTTTACCACCACGCCGTCGATCTCGTAATCAAAGCCGTCCCGCTCGCCCTCTATCTTGGCTATGAAATCAGCGATCTCGTCAAAGCTCGCGCAGAGAGCGCGGTGCGGATTGACGTTAAACCCGTTGCGTTCGAGCCATTCGAAATTTTCCCAGTGCGTGTCGAACATCTTCTGCCGGCCGCGGATGACATCATACGGAAACATATCGAGCCGGCGAGATGCGACGATCTGCGAATCGAGCATACGCAGCGTTCCGGAAGCGCAATTGCGGGGATTGGCAAAGGTCTTTTCACCGAGCATTTCAAGCTCTTCGTTGATCCGTGCAAACTGCGTCCGCGAGAGAAAGACCTCACCGCGGACCTCGGCGTGCTCGGGTGCATCGGTTTTCAATCGCAGCGGTATCGAGCGGATCGTGCGGACATTTTGCGTGACCTCATCGCCCGTACGGCCGTCGCCGCGGGTCGCTCCGGCGGTCAGGACCCCATTGTCGTAATGGAGCGAAACGCTGAGCCCGTCGATCTTCAGCTCTGCAACATATTCCAGCTTACGGCCCTCCGCAAGCCGTTCGCACCGTTCCGTAAAGGCTTTCAGATCGTCGAGATCATAGCTGTTGTCGAGCGACATCAGCGGCACCGTGTGGGTGAATGGGTGCAGGCTGTCCGCCCGCCCTCCGACGCGCTGGGTCGGGCTGTCGGGCGTGATCAGATCGGGATCTGCCGTCTCTAGCTCAACCAGCCGTTCGAGCAGTTTGTCGAATTCCTGATCTGAGATCTCCGGCTCGGCCTTCTGGTAATAAAGCTCGTTGTGCCGCTCGATCTCGGCACGAAGCTGTTCGATCTCGTCAGCAACTGATTTCGTCTTGATCCCCATAATTCAACGAGTCTCAGCGTGAAATAAATCAAAACTATTAACTATTTCACGAGGTTGTTTTGAAGATAGCGGACCTTCTTTGCTTTCCAAAACGGCGCAAAAAATAGAGAAGTTGTGCTGTAGGCCTCCCAACCGCCGTTTTGTAGGATTTCGAGGCACCATTTATAGGCCTTTTCTCCTCTCGACCATTCTTTTAATCGGCATTCCTTGGTCAAGCCCATAGCAAAACAGTTCAGAGCTTCTTGGCTGCTCGAAAATTCCTCGTGCCATCCGTTGAAATATACAGTGATTTCGGGATCGGGGGCGGTCGTCGCGATACGCAATGAAACCTCGAAGCCGTCCTCCGTGTCCGGTGGTACGGTTACCGCGTCGTCCGAGACTTCGTACTGCACGCCACTGTACTTTCGGAGCCTTGCCTCGATCTCTTCAACGATCTTCATCAGAGCTTGTTTTTACAGATCACGACCGCACGATTCGCCGTTCGATCATGTCAGAGCATGTGACCGCGGGAAGAAAATGTATTCCGGCGATTCGGGATCGCGCTTAAACCCCTCGCATAAGAGCCCATCCGAAAACGCCGACTGGAATTCCGATCTTAATCGTTTTTGCTCGGCGAGAGCTGCTTGCGGGTCGGTCGCGACTAGGGCACTCCAATCGGGAGGTGCGACGATCGTGCGAGCGGGCTTGCGGGTTTCCACAAATTTTTCGCCGCCTGCCAGGGTCGTGACCTTTTCGCTTTCCAGGTGCCATTCGGCAAAAAGGCGGTCGCTAGCGAGCCCGATAGGTTTGCCGCCGGTCGACGCCGTGGCATAGTCGATGCCGTAGAAATTCTCCTGATAATCCGTAACCATTGCGCCGAGTTTTTCGAGATTGAAAAAGGCGTTGCGGGCTTTCCACGGTTCGAATGTCCACTTGATATATCTGACACCGAGTTCCAGCGAGCGTTCGCGTTGTGCCCATTTAAGCTTGGCACCCACGCCCGTCCCCTGAAGATCGGCGTGGACGGCGGTCATATGCGAATAGAACGCCTTTTCGCCGCGAAGAAATGCGGGAACGCTGAGGACAAAGCCGACGAGCCGGCCGCCGTCGAAGGCACCTATGACGAAACCGCCCGCATTTTTGGTCACGACCAGATGCCGAACCGGCGAGATCTCTATCTCGGGAAGGGCAAAGACATCACGCTGAAGCTGAACGCACGCCTCCAGCTCTTCAAACGCGGTACATTCACGAATTGCGACGTTGTTTTTCATGGAAAATGCCCGGGGGAGCGGGACTTCTTGCAACTTTGACCTGTTTGCCCGACCGCTGTCAAATGTTCGCCCGGGCCGCAGAAAAATCTTAACAAGCAGGCGGTAAAACTGTTATCATTTAGGTTGGGCTGCAAGCGGCCCCTGCATTCCCGTCGGCTTCCACTATTTTTAATGTCAGAACGATCCCATCTTGAATCGGCAGGAACTCTGCGCCAATACCCGCTTGCCGAGCTCTTTGTCGAGATCGGGCAGAGCGGCCTAAGCGGGAGCCTGCGCGTCAGCAACGACAGCCAAAAAACAGTGATCTATTTTCGCGACGGGGCCCCGGTCTATGCCGTCTCGAACCAAAAGCGTTACCGCCTGTTGAACGCGTTGATCGAGCAAAAGCTCGTTCCCGCGGGTGACCTCGCGCGCGGGCCGAAAGGGGCGAATGACGTCGAGCTCGGAGCGTGGCTTGTTGCCGAAGGGTTGTTGTCCGCCGATGTATTGCGTTCGACAACAGCGGACCGGGTCGAGGCGATCATCATCGACGCCCTTTCGATGGTCGACGGCGAATGGCTGTTTAGCCCGCTAGCTCGTGTGCGAAGCGACATGGAAATGGCGATCGGGACACGCGAGCTGCTGCTCAACTATGCCCGTTGCCTGCCGGTGCGAACGGCGGCTGAGCGCTTCAGGAGCGTAAAGGAATCTTTCATTCGGTCGCCGCGCGGTTCAAGCGGAATGGAATTGCTCGAGCACGAAGCGTTCCTGATGACGCTCTTCGGAAACGAGCCCGTTACGATCGAGGCCGCTCGAGGCAGTTCGGCTATGCCGGAGGACGGCATGCTTCAGGGACTCTACGTTCTTTGGCTGAGCGGGTGTCTTGAGCGTCGGGCGTGGAACTCGGCATTTTCGCGATCGAAACTCGAGGAGATCAAACGGGCAAAACTTGCGGTGGCAAAGCCCGCGCGTGAGATGCCCGCAAACGAGAAACCGAAAGAGGCAGATCCACCGGCCGAAGAGCAGCGGGCCGAACCGATCCCGCAGCTTGAGATCACGCTCGAGGACTTTTTGGAGCGGGTAGAGAATGCTTTGACCCATTACGAGGTGCTCGGCGTTGATCAGGAGGCCGAGCCGGCCGCGATAAAGAATGCATATTTCGGCGCGGCAAAAATATTTCACCCGGACCGGTTCCATCGCGAGGAAACCGCAAAGCTAGCACGAATTCAGGCGGCATTTACGAGCCTGGCCCATGCCTATGAGACGCTGAAAACGCCCGAAGGCCGGCGGTCTTACAACCGCAAGATGGCGATCGAGGCTGAAAAGATCGCTCGGCGGCGCGAGGCGGGCGAGGACAAGGCGTCCGTGATACGCGACGAGAGCGCTAAAGAGAGTTATGAAGAAGGGCTGAAGGCGCTCGATAATGGCGACCCCAAATCGGCCGCTACGCATTTTGCCCGTGCCGTCCATTACGAACCGGGTACGGCGATCTATCATGCCTATTACGGAAAGGCGATGTCGTTCGCCCAGAAGCTGAAGCACCAGGCGGAGGCGGAACTGCAACAGGCAGCCAGCCTTGCGCCGAAGGACGTAAAGGTGCGGCTGATGCTGGTCGATTTTTATGAAGATATGAATCTTCCGCGGCGTGCCGAGGGCGAGCTAAAGCGAATTTTGGAAGTGCTGCCGAGCAATCGCGAAGCCCGCGACCGGCTGGAGCGGCTGACGGCCCAGATCGGGTGACGCGGCGGTTCCGCCGCGATCCGCCCCGTGTGTTAGAATCGGCAAAAGGTTACACCGATGGACAGACCAAGCGAGGAAAGATCGGGGTTTGACGAGCGGCTGCTGGAGCTTACCGCCCGCATCGACGAATTTGAGGGCTACGGGCATGCGCATGCTTTGCGAATAGCGGAGATCGCCGACCGGATCGGCCGTGTTTTTAACATGGCGGCACATGACCGTTTCTTTATGCAGCAGGCGGCGCTGTTGCACGACCTCGGCGAGATGGAGATGGGCCGCGAGTACATCAAAGAGCGCCGAACATTGACGCCCGAAGAGCGGCTCGACCTGCAGCGGCACCCGGTCATCGGCGAACAGGCCGTGGCAAAACGCGGCTACCCTCGCGGAGTGCAGCTCCTCGTACGCTGGCATCACGAATGGTGGAACGGTGCCGGATATCCCGATGCTCTCGTCGCGGATCAGATCCCGCTCGCCGCACGGATCCTGAGAGTGGCGGATGCCTATGCCGCGCTCACCGACGACCGCCCGCGCCGGTCGGCGATGTCGGAGGAAGAATCTCGCCGCCACCTTGCCGAATGGGCGGGGCTCGAATTTGATCCGGCGGTCGTTAAAGCATTTTTAGACCTGCCTCGGCAGCCCGGCGAATAGCCGCGGCCTGCCTTTCTGATATTCTAGAAAAATGAGTTTTAAGCGAGCAGCGGGGCTGCTCTTGCATCCGACGAGCCTGCCCGGGCGTTTTGGCATCGGCGACGCCGGGCCGGAGGCCTTTGCGTTTATCGACTTGTTGAAAGAAGCGGGCCAGAGCTATTGGCAGATGCTGCCGCTGGGGCCGACGGGCTATGGCGATTCACCGTATCAATCGTTTTCGGCGTTTGCGGGCAACACACTGTTGATCTCGCCGGAGAAGCTGTTGGAAGACGGGCTTGTTGAGACGGACGACTTGGCCGCGGCTCCAGAATTCCCCACCGAGCGGGTGGATTTCGGCGGCGTTTATGAATGGAAGAATGCACTGCTCAGGCGGGCAGCGGAGAGCTTTGCCGCCGCCGCAGGGAACGCGGAGCTTAGACTTAAGTTCGATGAATTTTCCGAGACCAATGCGTGGTGGCTGGACGATTACGCGTTGTTCCGGGCGATCAAATCGATGCAGAAAGAGCGGCCGTGGTATGAATGGCCCGATCCGCTGAAGCTCCGCGAGCCGGGAGCGCTTGCTGCGGCCGGCGCCCAAGTCAAACCCGCTGCCGACGCCGAAAAATTTCTGCAATTCATCTTTTACCGGCAATGGGCGGAGCTGAAAGAATACGCCGCCGAGGCCGGGATCGAATTCATCGGCGACGTGCCGATCTTTGTCGCGCTCGATTCGGCGGACGTGTGGTGCAACCTCGACAAATTTAAGCTCAAGCCGGACGGTTCGCCCACGGTCGTGGCCGGTGTGCCGCCGGATTATTTTTCCGCAACAGGCCAATTGTGGGGAAACCCGATATACGACTGGGACGCGATGCGTGAGGATGATTTCGGCTGGTGGTCGGCGAGGCTCGAGTTTACCCTGCGGTCGGTCGACATAATCCGAATGGACCACTTTCGCGGATTTTCGGCTGCATGGGAAGTGCCCGCGGCCGACGAGACCGCGGCGAACGGCGAATGGGTAGATGTGCCGGGAGCGGAGCTGTTCGCTGCGATGAAGAGCGCTCTTGGCGAGCTGCCGCTGATCGCCGAGGACCTGGGCGTGATCACGCCTGATGTTGAAAAACTGCGCGATGACCTCGGGCTGCCGGGAATGCGCATACTCCAATTCGCCTTCGGCGGCGATGCCAAGAACCACGACCTCCCGCACAACTATGTGCAAAACACGGTCGCCTACACCGGTACTCATGACAATGACACGACGGTCGGATGGTGGAATTCGACCGCCGGCACGGGTTCGACGCGTGACGACGATGCGATCAGCCGCGAGCGCGAATATGCCCTGCGTTACCTGGCGAGCGACGGCAAGGAGATCCACTGGGATATGATCCGCGCCGTCTGGGCCTCGGTCGCGAACACCGCGATCGCACCGGTTCAAGACCTGCTCGGCCTAGGCTCCGAGGCCCGGATGAACCTCCCGGCCTCGGAATCAGGAAACTGGGCCTGGCGCCTCGAAAAAGACGGCCTCACGCCCGACGTGATCGGGAGATTGAGGGAGATGACGGAGACGTATGGGCGAAATCGTTTCGCCAAATCATGATCTCAAAGCCGTAAACAAATCAGAGCCGTTAGAAATTGTAGATGCAGTCATGGCGTTGCAGGCGACCTTTCCGCTTTTTTCAGGGGTTAGCTCTGCCCAATGCGACTCATGGACAATTCCGTGAAGGTTGCGTGTGGGAGAATTATAGTAGTGAGGAAAATCCGAACTCCCATGCTCAACCTGACGGCAGTCGTTGTCAATTTCGATTACGAGCGTTCCTGTCACGGGTACGACTGCCCTCGAGACGCGGTTTGGAGCTAGTCGAAAGATCATTTCTGATCGAGGTTTGCATGACAAGGCAATGCCGGCCCAATTGCACAAGATCGGAAATCGTCGATTTGCCCATATGTAGGCTCTGTTCCGATTGTTACGATCCAGAATCGGTTTAGCTGTGTACGCGATTCCACCTTGAATGGAACAAAAAGTTAAGGTTGACTCTTTGGATTTTTCGAACCCTACCCCCTTCGGCGCAACGCTCGAAAAGTCGCCGACATTTCCGAAGGATCTCGGAGTGGAGTTCCAAAGCGTTCCTCCTCTTTTGCGACCTTCGTTGCTCACGATGTCTATGAATCGATAACCGGCTGAGAAACGAGGTAGCTCGATTTCCGACTTCTCACTCGTCGCTCCGCTAGGTTTCTCTACATAATACCTGACTGATAAGCTATGTCTGGGCTTGTGTCGATGGGCGCCCGTATTTTCGAGAACTGCCACCTGCCAAGTTTCATCTTGGGTCAAATGCATTATCGCCAGGCCGCCGATCAGAATGCGCACATTTCCGTTCGAGATGCGTTTTACCACGTGTGGGCTCATATTTTTCTCCTTTATTAGTAACTGACATAGGCGCCGTATGTTATGAACGGGGCCCAGAAGAAGGGGTCGCGGTAGCGCGGGTGCTCGAGCATTGCGAGCTGGGCCCGGCGGAGCGCCCCAATGGACGAAAGGCCGTCTGCCTTTCGAAGCTTGTGAAATCGCGACATCAGTTCGGCGGTGGCGGTGCTGTCCACCTCCCAGTGAGAGGCGATGACGAGCGGGATGCCGGCGCCCAGAAAAGCGTGTGCGGCACCGAGCATGCCTTCGCCCGCGATGACGCGTTCCGACCCGGTGCGGCAGGCCGAGAGCACGACTAGGCGAAGCCGGGAAAGATCGTGAGCGGCGATCTCAGAATTGGTCAACAGGCCGTCATCGCCGGGACCCAGCAAGAGGCCGGAGGCCGCTGCCGAGCGATCGTCGTAAACATAATGTCCGGCGAAGTGAAAGATGTCGGACTCGGGAAGTTCGGCGAGCACCTTCTCTTTGCTGATGCCGGCATTCAGGAACGTGACGGGCGAGGTGTAATTGGCGGCGGCGTCCCGCACCTCGCGGGCGGCCCCCGGCGGGGGGGCG
>JAEWBM010000162.1 GCA_023391155.1 Acidobacteriota bacterium | reverse complement strand
CTGCGCGTACTGGTTGTCCGAGCAGCCCGACCCCGGGTCACCCAGGAACACCACGCGCGCGCCGTTGCTGTTGTTGCCGTAGTCGGGCGAGCCCGTCAGGTTCACGGCACCGCCGTTCCGCTGATAGGTGAACGACAGGTCGTAGTTGGTGCCCGAGCTCAGATTGAAGATGCTCGACAGCTGCCAGTCGTTGAGGATGTAGCCCGCGATGCGCTTGGCGCCGCTGTCGGCCACCAGGTCCGGCAGGTCCCACACGACGTTGCCGCGGAAGACGTGCGGCTGGATCGCGAGGTCCTTGTTCAGGTCGCGGTACGCGTCCCAGTCGGAGCGGAGGCTGCCGTCCGCGTTGAGCCGGTAGACCAGGCCCGTGTCACCCTCGAGCAGGATGCTCCACGTGTAGTTCATGCCGAACGACAGCCCGCCCCGGAAGCGCCGGTTGAACGACGCCTGAATCGAGTGGTACTTGTCGTAGAACTCCGTGGTGTTCTGCTCGATCGCGTTGAAGCCCTGCAGCGGCCGCAGCAGCGTCGGGTAGTTGGCGTGCGCGTTGAGCTGCGTCGTGCCCGGCTCGTAGGCCGTGCCCAGCGGAATCTGGTTCAGATTCTGCCGCGTGCCGCCCTGGAACGAGCCCATCCGGTTGTAGCCGTAGTTGCCGACGTAGCTCAGGTCGAGCGACGAGGCCCACGGCAGCGCCATCTGCACGCCCGCGTTCCACTGCCACGACGACGGCACCTTCGCGTCGTACTGGAAGGTCACCAGCGCCGGCGCGCCGATGACGGCCGGCAGCGACGGGTCGCCGAGGTCCTCGACGCGGCTGTTGTAGATGCGCGTCAGGGTTGCCATCGGCGGGTTGCCCGGGATCGAGAACACCGTGTTGCCGTCCGGACGGTCGTAGAAGAGCCCCGCGCCGCCGCGGAACACCATGCTCTGGGTGCCCGTCAGGTCATAGGCGAACCCGAAGCGCGGCCCGAAGACCAGCGTCGGCCACGTGTAGCCGTACTTCGAGATGCCGTCGCCCGCCTGGCGCACGCCGTTGGCGTAAGCCTGGGCGCCGCCCTCGAGGTCGATCAGCCGGCCCGTGCCCGGCACGATCGTGCCGATGAAGCCGCTCGAACCCGCGCCGAGCGACTGCCCCGTCACCGGGTTGACCGCCTGGCCCGCCGTGTCACCCGCGCCCGGGACGTAGAGCGCCGGCACCGCCGCCGGGTCCCACTGCTCGCGGAAGAAGTTCGACATCTGCTGGAACTGGTCGTGCTGCGGCTGCTGCCGCGTGAACCGCAGCCCGTAGTCGAGCGTCAGGCGGTTGGTCACCTTCCAGTTGTCCTGCAGGTAGAACTCGGTGTTGTTGTAGATCATGTTGCCTTCCATGAGCCGGTTGGCCTGGAAGAACTCCGTGAACACCCCCACCGCCGCGTTCGAGTACCCGAAGCCCGTGTCGAGCGGGTTGTTCGAGTTCTCGCCGAAGTTGAACTGCCCCTGGAACGGGTTGCCCACGCCGCCGGCGCCGACGTTCTGCGCCTTGAAGCTGTGGTTGTTGTAGAAGCCCGCCTTGAACGTGTGACCGCCGGCGACCTTCGTCAGCGAGATCGCCACGTCCTGCGTCTTGTTCACGTTCAGCCAGCCCGGATAGGCGAACTGCGTCGGGTCGGGTCCGACCAGGCCGCCCCAGTCGAAGCGAGGCACCAGGTTGACGCGCGTACCATCCCAGAACGACGCCGCGCCGGCCTCGGCCGCGCGCTGCAGGCCTTCGTACTGGTAGTACCGCTGGTCGACCACACCCGCATCCGGATACAGCAGCGGGAGCGCACTCAGCGCGTAGTCCTTGTTCGCCTGCGGGTTCACGAGGATGCCGCCCGACGTGTTACCGCCGCCGGCCAGCTCGTTCTTGATCGACCCATACGTGCCTTCGAGGAAGGTCGTCGGGTTGATGGTGTAGTTGACCGTCACGCCGTAGTTGCTGATGTACGGCCACGGCTGCAGCGCATCGTTGAAGCCGGGCATCGTACCCTGCGTCACGCGCTGCCGGGCGCGCTGCCCCGAGTACTTGCCCGTCACGCGAAGCGCGGGCGAGAACTGGTAGTCGACCCGGACGGCCGGCTGCTGCGTCAGGTTCTTGTCGACCGGGCGCGCCGACTCGTAGTTGTAGTTGTTCGGCGCGACCTGCTCCTGGGTCGGCATCGGGTACATGTTCAGGATCGCCATGCCCGGGGCATACAGCTCGTCGGCCGGGATCACGTTGTTCGGGTAGTCCTCACCCGTGATCGGGCTCACCAGCTGCGGAATCGGCCGGCCGTTGTTGTCGAGCGACTGCGAGAAGTCGCCCACGCGCTCGAGCGCCGTCGGCACGCGCAGCCGGTCGATGTTGCCGCCCGACTCCGACGGCCGGTACTCGTGGCTGTAGAAGAAGAACAGCTTGTTGTCGCCCCCGGGACGGCCCACCGGACCGCCGATCGAGTAGCCCCACGTGCGGTTACGGCTGACCGGCTTCGGATCGCCGTTCTCCTGGCCCTGCCAGCTCTGCGTATTCCAGTCCGAGTTGTCCTCGATGTCGTACAGCGACCCATGGAACTGGTTCGTGCCGCTCTTGGTGACGGCCGTGATCTGCAGGCCCGACGAGCGGCCGAACTCGGCCTGGTAGCCCGACGTCAGGACCTTGACCTCGGCGATCGACTCGACGTTCATCTGGAGCATCTGGCCGTTGTTGCCCGTGTCCATGGCCGAGATGCCGTCCATCATGATGTTGTTCTGGCCGGCACCGCCGAGGCGCGTGCCGCCGGCCGACGGACCGCCGGGGATGACACCCGGCACGAGCCGCGTCAACTGCGTGAAGTTGCGGTTGCCCGACAGCGGCAGGCTCTCGACCTGCAGCGACGAGACCGCGAAGGAGCGCTCACCGCTCTGCGCCTGGATGAGCGGAGCCTCGGCCGAGACTTCGATGGTTTCCTGGGCCCCGCCGGGTTCGATCGTCAGCGCGGGGACCGTCACGCGGTCGCCGCCGCTCACCGTGACTCCCGGACGCCGCAGCGTCGAGAAGCCCGGCATCGTCACCTCGATCGTGTAGGTGTCGGGCGTCTGGTTCGGGAAGACGTAGTCGCCCGTCGCGTTGGTCACGACCGGCACGCTGCGCGTGCCGCGCGATTCACTGATCAACACGACCGTGGCTCCCGGGATGACACCTCCCGTGGAGTCCTGGACCGTGCCGGCGATGGTTCCGGTCGTGATCTGCGCGGTCGCCGTGGGCGCCGCCAGACACGCCATGAGCAGTGCCATCAGCACTACCCGGGCCTTGCCAGTCAACTGCATAAACACAGCCTCCATCCATGACCACCCGCACACCGGTCACCATTCCCGGGCAGCGCCGGACCGGACCCGTCCGGCCGCCCGTCGTAGGGCGGGCAGAATGGTCCCGTTGACGCGAGTGGTCGTGAGGCCATCACTGTAGATTCAGTCCCGGAGAGGCACCATCCCGTCAACACGGTATAAGGGCCCACCAAATGACCGTAGGCGCCTGTCGTGCGGTCTGTCCAGGGCGACTCCTGGGCGCATCAGGCCGCGATTTCTGGCGGAATCCACCAGGAAGGAGGGAAGGGACGGGAAAGGTTGGCCTCTTACGACTGGTGCTCAGACCGGAGACTGGCGCCAGAACCGAGCCGTACTACCGCCTGCCGGCGG
>JAEWBM010000126.1 GCA_023391155.1 Acidobacteriota bacterium | reverse complement strand
GCTATTCTCCGGATGTTGAAGATTTCGTCTATGCGAAACTATCTAGAATAGCTTGTACGGAGCCGCTTTGTCTAGGCGTGAGATGCCGTTCGGCCAGTATTATCGAAGCGATAGCGCGGGCGGCGGTGTGCACCTCGTCGTTGACCACAAGGTACTTGAAGCGCTCGAAAAAGCGGACCTCTTCCCGGGAATTCTTTAGCCGAAGCTCGAGATCTGAGGCGTCCTCAGTATTTCTAGATGTGAGGCGTGCCCGCATTATCTCGAACGACGGCGGCAAAATGAAGATACTGACGGCGTCGGGAGCCTTTGCCAGAACGCTCATTGCTCCCTGCACATCGATCTCCAGGATCACATCGCGGCCGTCTGAGGTAAAGCGCTCGGTTTGGGTCTTTGAGGTGCCGTACATGTTGCCGTGGACCTCTGCGTATTCGAGAAATCCGTCGCTTTCGATGCAATCGTTGAATTCGTTCTGGGTTACAAAGTGATAGTCGCGTCCATCCTCTTCGCCCCAGCGAGGTGCCCTGGTCGTCAGGGAAACGGAATATGCGATCTCGGGCATAGCCGCACGCACCTCACGAATAAGCGTGCCTTTACCTCCGCCCGACGGCGACGAAATGATAACCAAATTGCCTTTCACCGGATCACTCAACGTTCTGTACCTGTTCGCGGATCTTTTCGATGTCGCTTTTTATCTGAAGCGCATTTTCCTTTACGGTCATGTTCGCCGTTTTCGAGGTGATCGTGTTCGCCTCTCGATTCAGTTCCTGGGTTAGAAAATCCAGACGTTTGCCGACCTCTTTTTCCTCGCCCATGATCTGTCGGAAATGTTCGATATGGGTTTTAAGGCGGGCGATCTCTTCGGAAATATCAGCCCGATCGGCGAGATATGCCACCTCTTGGGCGAGGCGGGCCTGATCGAGCTCGATCTGTGAATCGCTCTTCGAAAGAAGCTCAGTGATCCGTTTGCCGAGCCGCTCGCGGTACTCATCTTTTATGTTCCCGGACTCGGACTCGATCGGGACCAGCCGATTCTCGATGTCTTCAAGGCGGGCCGATAACTCATCTTTCAGCAACTGACCCTCTTTTTCCCGCATCTGCTCGAGGTCGTCGAGTGCTGCCGAAACTGCCTGCTCAGCGGCCGAGAAGAACTCTTCGCTAAGCTCGTCGCGCTTTGCGAGCAGTACGTTAGGCAAGCGGGCGACGACGTTCAGGTCCGGGTCGCCGGCCAGGTTGAACTCCGACTTCATATCCTTCATCGCTGAAAGGTAGCCCTCGATGAGGGGGCGGTTGAGCTCATACGCGACCTCGTCGCTTCGGTCATACTGGAAATTTACATCGATGCGGCCGCGAGAAAGCCGGTCCTGGACGAGCCGCTTGATCCCCGGTTCAAGGGCCTGAAGCTCACCGCCTAGGCGGAGGTTTACGTCAAGGAAACGATTGTTTACGGCCTTCAGCTCGACTGAGATGGAGTAGCTCTCACCGCTGACGGACCCGCGGCCGAAGCCGGTCATTGATCTCATATGATCCTCGAAGGGTGCAGGAGGGCCCCTGTCAAAAAAACCTATTATGCAACATACGGCCCGCATCCAAAAATGAGGCGCTTTACATCACGGCTTAAGCGTTGCTATTCTTACGTCGATCCGCTCCCGCCTATCCAGTTTATTTCGGAGATTTAGAAGATGTCAGTTGATGCAAAGGCAGAGATCGTGATCGAGCGTCCGCGCTCGGATGTAGCGGCGGTAATGTTCGATCCCAAGAACGACAAATTGTGGATAACGGGACTGACGAACGTGTTTCCGCAATCGCCCGGACGGTTGGAGGCTGGATCGAAGGTTGAACGGGTAGGGACGTTCCTGGGGCGGAACTATTCTACGGTCTATCTGGTGACTCGCGCCGAGGCGGATAAGTTCGTGGAATACTCTGCGGACGAGCCCTTCCAGATGAGGCTGCGTTACGAACTGGAGGATACAGACGGCGGCACGGTCGCACGGGTCAGGATTCAGAGTATCGGCGAAAACGAGTATCAGGTCCCACCCGCGTCGCTGAATCGTGCGGTGCAGGACTGGATCGCGGGGGATCTGAGACGGCTGAAGAAACGCGTTGAGGATTCCGGAGATCAGTCGTCATAGTCATCATCGTCGGCGGCGAACTGCAGCTCATATAGACGCTTGTATTTTCCGCTTTCGACAAGGAGTTCGGAATGGGTCCCGCTTTCGATCATTCTTCCGCGTTCCATAACAACGATCACATCGGCTCGGCGGATCGTCGATAAACGGTGTGCGATGACGATCGAAGTCTTGCCTTTCATCAAATTTCCTAAAGCCTGCTGTACAAGCCTTTCGGATTCGGCGTCGAGGGCCGATGTTGCCTCATCGAGAATAAGAACGGGGGCATCGGCAAGAACTGCGCGTGCGATCGCGATACGCTGACGTTGTCCTCCGGACAGGAAGATACCCCGTTCGCCGACTATCGTGTCATAGCCGTCGGGTAGCTCCGATATGAAATCGTGTGCGAAGGCGATGCGGGCGGCCTCGGCGATCCGGGCATCGTCGGCGTCGGGATTCCCGTAAGAAATGTTGTAGCGGATGGTGTCGTTGAATAGGACCGTCTCTTGTGTAACCAGAGCGATCTGGCGTTTGAGGCTCGTAAGCCGCGCGTTGCGTAGGTCGATGCCGTCCCAAGTGATCGAGCCTTCAGACGGATCGTAGAGACGCTGCACCAGTTTTATCAGGCTCGACTTTCCGCCGCCGCTTTCCCCGACCAGCGCGACCATTCGGCCCTTAGGGATGCGGAGAGACATGCCGGAGACGACCGTTCTATTTTCATCGCCGTAGCGGAACGAAACATTATCAAGGCGGATCTCTTTTTGAAGAGGGCCGAGCTCGACGGCGTCCGGCCGTTCGGGGAGCACTTCATTAATGTCGAGCACGTCCCAAACATCCTTTGCGGCGGCGAATGCTTTTGAGATCTCGTTATGCTGTCGAGAGATCTTGCGCATCGGGTCGTAGCTTCTGAATAAGAAGTAGATGAATGCGAAAAATTCTGCGGATGCCATGCGGCCAAGGTTGATCTCGCGCAACCCGAAATAAAGAAGTATTACGAGTGCGATGGTGCCGATCAGCTCGATGGTCGGAGGCGATGTGGCGGCGATACGGCCCGAACGGAGGTTTGCACGGGCAATGATATTCGCGACCTTGTCGAAACGAGAGCGTTCACGTTCCTCGGCGCGGTAGGCTTTTACGACGGTGTGATTCGACAGTGTTTCCTGAACGGTGTCGGTAAGGGCTTTGTTGCCCTCGAATGAGACTTCGGCTAGGCGACGCAGCGCTTTACTGAACTTGGTCGTGAGAAATGCGATCACGGGAGCGATCAATAGCGCCCCGAGCATCAGCCGCCAGTTGAAGTAGAATGCCGCCCCGAGGAAAAAGACGAGCATGAAACTCTCACGGAGGACATCCCGAAGATTGGCCGAGACCGCCTGTTCGATGGCGGCGCAGCTCACGACCACCCGGGAAACAAGGAAGTTTGTGCGGTGCTTTTCGAAGAATCCGGCTGACTGGCGAAGAAGGTGATCGTAAAGCTGGCGGCGGAGATCGAGCACGGCAGACTGCCCGATCTTTGCCATCAGATAGGACGAGAAATATTCGGCGACGCCCTTTAATGCGGTAAAGAGAATTAGGAGTCCGGCGATCGTTAGCCACGCCTGATACCACGGCTCGCGGGGAATTAGCTGCTGGATCCGTGCGAGAAGAGACGAATCGCTAGCAGTCGAGGGAATGAACTGGTCAAAGATCGGGACGAGGAGGACGCCGATAAGGGTCTCAAAAACGGCAACGAGGACCATCGCGATAAGTGCGAACACGAAAGCCGGCCAATGGGGCCGGACGTAATTCAGCAATCGCTTAAAGTCTTCCATCGAGGCGGATAAAGAGACGAATATACTTTACCCGATATCCAATGTCCAAAAACGTTGCTGTTTGCAACGCTTATGCGGTTTGTGGCATCTTTGCTAAGAGCACTTCCCGTAGGAGAAATACCCATGAAAATGAAAGTTTCCGCTGCAAGCCTTTTCTTGCTCATATCCGCACTTTTAATTACACAAGCAAATATTTACGGGCAGATGGACATTACCCGCAGGACGACCGCTGTCACCTATCCGCTGGATGAGCAGGTGACGCTGCAATTCCGCGGGACGACGCGTTTCCCGAAAATGAAGGGTGACGCCAGGATCAAACGCACAAGCCGGAACGGTACGGAGATAAACCTTTCCGTTTCGAAGATGCCTCGCCCTTTCGAACTGGGTGCGGGTTATGCGACGTATGTTCTTTGGGCGATCTCGCCGGACGGCCAGGCCGATAATCTGGGGGAGATCAAGCGGCGAGGATTCTTTGAATTTGATTCAAAGATAAGCGTTACGACGCCGCTTCAGACATTTGCTCTGATCGTAACGGCCGAGCCGCATTTTTTGGTACGGCGGCCGAGCCAGGAAATAATGCTTGAAAATCTGAACCCCGTTGCACGTAGCGGCCGAACGATCGCGACGATGCCTGCGGTCCAGTATTTCGGCAACTCAAGCGATTATTTTCGAGACTCGCGAACGCCGGAGATCGCGGAACTCGATTATTCAAAAACGCCTTCGACGGTGCTTCAGGCAAAACAGGCTGTGGCCCTAGCTCGCTATGCGGGAGCTGACCGGGATGCCGCCGACGATCTTGCCGAGGCCGAGACATTGCTGAAGAGCGCAGAAGATGCGTGGGCGGCCGGGCGCAAAGAGGATGAGGTCGACATCACTGCAAGAAAAGCAATAGCCGCCGGTGCTCGTGCTGAGATGAACGCGATCGTTCGTGCCGAGGCCCGCGAGAAGAGGAACGAGCAGGCGAAGAACGATGCCGAAGTAAGGCAGATCGAAGACCAGCTTGCCGCGGCACGTCGCGAGGTCGATGAGCTGAAGAAGAGGCTCGGCGAAGAAACGAGGTATCGCGAGCTTTCCGAGCGGGATGCTAATAACTACAGTGAACAGATCCGCGAACTGAGAGCTGAGAACGGACGCTTGCGCGAAGAGCTTGGCCGAACACAGCTAGAGGCTTCGAACGTGAAGGCGAAGCTGACGGTTATCGAAAACGAAAAACGTGCGGAGGAAGATGCACGGCTTCGCGAGGACAAACTGAAAACGATGCAGGCCAACGAGGCGGCATTGATCCGCGAGCTGCGAAAATTCGGAAGGGTTTCGAAGAGCGAGCGCGGGATCATAGTCACGCTGCCGGAAAATTTCTGGTCAGCCCCGCGGGCTGCGATCTTTGCACCGAACATCGACACGCGACTCAGTTCACTTAGCGAGATCCTGATTAGCAACCCGGATTACAGGATCGAGATCGAGTCGCATACGGACAACGCGGGAACGCCCGAAGAACTGGAACAGTTGACCCGTCAGCGGTCTCAGATCCTCGCAGAGCGGTTAGGAGTTTATGGAATACCCAACGATCGCATCGAGGCTCGAGGGCTAGGGGCCACGATCCCGGTCGCACCCAACAACACTAACGCGAATCGTGCGAGAAACCGCAGGGTACAGATGATACTGGTCCCGGCGATCTAGTAAACGAAGCTGTTAGTTTAGATAAGGCCCCGCTTCTTGCGGGGCTTTTTCTATTTTTTGAGGATAAGAATGCGGTCCGGTGGGAGGCCCACCATGCATTCGTCGCCGACATTCAGGCCGACAAGGCGCATAACCAGAGCATCTAGTTCAATGCCTTCGGCATCGAGAGTAACGGAAGTCATCGGGCCAAGGAAGCGAACGCCGGACACGGTCGCTTTGAGCAAATTGTCTTCGGGAAAGGATGCTCCAAAAGAGATCGAGATATTCTCGGGCCGAATTGCGAGGAAGACATTCTTGTTGATCGCCCCCATCGTGGCAATATCGGCACGGCGGGCAAAGAGGCGGTACTCGCCGGCGATGGTTTGGAATTCGGGCAAGGTGGCTTTGGTCGAGGTGAGCCGCCGGGCCTCGATGAAATTGCACCGTCCCGTAAGCGAGGCGGCCGTAACAGAGGCAGGATGTTCGTAGAGTTCCTGCGGCGTTCCTGTCTGTACCATCTCGGTCTGATCGATGATAAGAGCTTCGTCACAAAGCTCCAGAATGTCGTTGAAATTGTTAGCAGCGTAAACAACAGCGAGCCCCCGATCGCGGGAGGCCTTTCGCACCTCCTCCATCTTTTCGCGTTTCGAGTCGCGGTCAAAGAATAGGAATGTGTCGTCGAGTAGAACGATGTTGTCAGAGCCCGTGAGGGCATTGTTAAGTGACTCAGTTTGCCGTTCGGCCGCATCTGTGGTGTTTTCGCTTTTGCCAAGAGCTCGATGCCAGAATTGGCTGGCAGGAATCGTCGGAACATAGGCTACGCCGTCCGTAGCATTGGTGGAGCCGGCGCCGTTGCCGCGATCGACGGTGCCGCCGTTCGGCTTTTCGAGACCTGCAATTGTCCTGAGCAATGTGGTCTTTCCGGATCCCTTACGGCCGAGAACACCGAAAATGCGGCCCGGTTCGACATTGAGATCGATATTGCGGAGAACCCAGCGGGAGCCGTTCATTTTGGAAAGCCCGTTGACCGTCAGCGACATAATTTAGCGATTAATGGAACTCGGGGATGAAACTAAGCGTGCAAACAAAAGTATGCTGTTGTCATCGGAATAAAGCAAGTATAAACTCGAAAACCGATGGCGAAAAAGAACCATACAGTAGCAAGAAAAGTCGCTCACGCAGCAGGGTGGCAAGTTGTTAAGCGCGGAGCAAAGATGCTGCCTTTCGGAGGCACCTTCATAGCTCTGGCACTTGTCGGAACGGATATAAAAAGGAAGGGCGTCGTTAAGGGAGTTGCGAATTCAGCTCTGGACGCCGTGCCTGTGGTCGGCCTGGTAAAGAACGGCATTGAGCTGTTCACGGGCGATTTCATCTCTGACAAGCCCAAAGGCGGCAACGGCCGAAAAAAGGCATGAATCAACTAACAAGAAAGTTCGGCTTAACGGTGGCGTTCGCGTTACTTTTGTTGGCGTTTGGCGGCGTAGCCATTGTTGCACAAGTTCGCCCGACGCCGACGCCGACGCCGAGGGATGCGGAGGTGATCAGCCGTGCGGACGATTTCCCGATGGATGATGGAAGGATCTATCTGCCGGCAAATCCGCAGGCGACGCCGGAACCGAAATCGGACCCGACCGCCGTGCTTGAAGAGCGCATACGTTCGCTGGAATCTGAGAAGCGGGACGCTCCCGAGGCAAAGCAGCGACGATTGCTGCTGAACCTGGACATCCTCACACGGGCCGAGCAGCGGGTCGAGGCCCTGCGAAAGCAGATGTTTGAGATGATCGAGAAAGAGAATTCTATCCGGCTGCGACTGGATTCCATAGCCCTGGACGCTCGGCCCGAAATGATCGAGCGAACCGTCGCCACGATGGGATCGCTCAGGCCCGAGGAACTCAGAGAGGCACGGGCGAAGCAATTGGCGGCGGAACAGGCCAATCTGCAGAATCTGCTTACCGAGGTTCAGCGCAACCGGGCCAATTTAGAGAACAGCATCCAGAGGGCAGAGGATATGGTCGAGCGTATTCGGGTAAAGCTCGAGCGTGAGATCGACGACGCACTCTCGGACCCTGCCACAGACGAAGATACGGATAGAGAAAGGTCGATCATTCTAAACTAGATCAATTAGGAGCCGCTCTCCTTCGGAGCGGCTTCAATAATTTCAGCACACCCCTCGATCGTTGCGAGGACGGCGATCGTTCGTAAATACTTATCCTCAATTGCCCGCGCATTCGATAGTGTGAGGCCGATATCGGTTTCGGACATCTCTCTGAAAGACTCTTTAAATCCCTTGCCCGGGATCGAAAACACTGCAAAAGATGAAGAGTTTTTCCCGACGATCTGGCGAAATACCGCCATAGATGACATGTCCGGGTTCTCTAACCGATTCATCACCCGGACGGCTTCGGCGATCTCATCCATCGCGAAACTTGTATTGAGCTTGCGATAGAGAGTGGCAAGGCCGAGAAGCAGTTTCGCTTTCGTTGCCGAATCCTCGGCACGTCGAATCGTCTTACCCAACGATGAGAGGGTCTGATATGCAGAGGAGACATCGTTGATGTCATCCATTTGTTTCTGGGCGAGTTCGAAAGCGAGGATGGCGAAATGCTCGACCTCAGGCACGTTTGCGGCGTATTTTTCTGCATCGGCAAAACGGCCGTCCTTTATAGCGAGCCGGGAACGCAAGAACCAGAAATAGGCGGCAGCCTCCTTGCGGTAATTATCTTCAGCGATCTTGTCGAGCCAGGGTTCGAGTTTATCGAACTGTGCTTCCGATTTTATCCCCCAGAAGATCAAACCGACGATCATCGAATCCTGAAGTCTCCCGTGTTCGTCAGCTTCTTCCACGGCTGCCAAGCGTTCGTCGAAACCGAGCTCGAGTTGAGATTGCATGCGTTGGCGTTCCGCTAATCGCTGCCGGAGCTCTTCGGTCATGAGGGAAAGAGCCTGAGTCTTAGCAGAAGCAAAACGCGGCAGGAGAAATGGGAAGTCGGCGATGATCAGCTCCTCCATTTCGTCGAGGGCGGAGACGATCACCATCGGCTCGGATACCGATCCGTCCCCCGGGGCGTGGGCACCGGGACTAGCGGCATAAGCGGAAATGCTGTCAAAGAATGTGGTAAAGAACTGCCGCTGAAGTTCCGGGTTAATGTCCTCCGCCGGTATTATATTTCCGACCTGGTATTTTTCGATACCGAAAATGCGTTCTCGGGGGAACGGATATCCGGAAAGAAACAAAAGGCGGCGCGGACTCTCGTTCCTGTAATTCATCAGCAATTCACGATAAAGAGCATCGGCCATGCTCGGGTTTTGCGCCCTGACACCCCGTAGGGTGAAGATCCAGTGATTTTCGAGGGGCTCGCGCATCACGCGTCGGAACAGGTACCATGCGAGATCAGGTTGAGTTTCAGCATTCTCCTCGGCGAGTGCCAGCATCAATCCGATCTCGCGCGGCTGGAATCGCTCGTCTCGGTCTTTCGCAGCCTTCACGAAATCAGCCATTATCTGGTCAGCCAACTGGCGGGCCCAGGCACCGTCGCGTTTCGCAATGGCACTCACAACCTCGAATCGGAGATCAGGTGCCGGTATCATGAGTCCCGGCGAAGGCCCCTTATCCTTGCGGCCATTCTCACGAAAATCCAGATCGGCGAGCTTGTATGCATCAGCGAAATATCTGCGAGCGTCTTCCTCTGCGAACCTCCAAACGAAATCGGCCGAGCTTAAGAGTATTCGAATGCGTTTGTCATTCTCATCGACGTTGCGGCTCTCAGAGGTAAGCTGCGAAACCAGGAGCAATGGGTCGACGGCCTTGCACAGTTCTGACTCCGGATCGTTGTCATTCTGAGCCAGGACGGGTATGGAGAGAAGAACCAAAAGAACCGCTAGTGTAAGAGTTTTAGACATAGGACCTCCGGGGAATAAGTAAATTCTAACACGCGTTTGCCGAGGAGCGGTTGCACAAATGTTGGCTGCTATGGCCAATCGAGGCTAATTCCGAGTGCGGCGGTGCAAGATTTTGCAGCGGTAGGCGTTCTTTATAGTGTCCAACGAATGCGGGCTATTCAGCTGTTCGCAAAAGGGAGACTGGTGTAATAAATGATAAAAAGAAATTTCGGTGCGGCGCTTTTCGTATTGTTCGGCTCTTTGATCGGGGCGATCGGGGCCTTGGGACAAGGGGTTATCATCCCGATCCCATGCGACAGGCGGCCGTGCAGACCGCCGGTGATTCCGAGGCCGGAGCCATTGCCCCGTGTGCTGCCGGTCAAGTCGATCACGCTCGATACGAAAATTGAGGGACAGATCGCGACCACGCATGTCGAGCAGGTATTTAGGAACGACACTCGTTTCACGTTGGAGGGGACGTACTTTTTCCCCATCCCGGAATCGGCCTCGGTCGTTGAATTTGCGATCTGGGAGAACGGCAAGCGCCTGGTCGGCGAGGTCCGTTCGCGGGAAGAGGCACGGAAGATCTATGACGAGATCGTGAGGCGGCAGAGGGACCCGGGGCTATTGGAATACGCCGGACGCGACCTGCTGCAGGCATCGATCTTTCCGATCCCGCCGAACTCAGACAAGAAACTCGAACTGAAATATACGCAGGTGCTCAAAGGTGATTCGGGAACTGTGGCGTATCGCTATCCGCTAGGTGCGGGCCGGAACCTGTGGCGGAACGCGGGAACAGGCAGCGATATCGCTCGGCCGGCGATGCCCGCTCAGAGTTTTGGCACGGTGTCGGGCAAGATCGAGATACGTGGACGGGAGGCATTGCGAAATATCTATTCGCCTACGCATGCGGTTGAGATCGCCAACAAGGGAGATGCGGGGGCGGTGGTGACATTTGAGACCTCTGGGAACGACAGCGACCTTCAGCTATTTTACGGGCTTTCGAATGAAGACTTCGGGATGACCCTGCTGACCTATCGCGAACCGGGGAAGGACGGCTATTTCCTGCTGAGCCTTTCTCCGCGGGACGATATATCGGAGCGAGAGGTCGCGAACAAGGACATCGTCTTCGTCCTCGACACGAGCGGTTCGATGGCGGACGAAGGGAAGATGGAGAAGGCTCGGTCGGCGTTGCTATTTGGGATCCGTACGCTTCGCGAGGGTGACAGGTTCAATGTGATCAGCTTTGCCGGCGAGGAGCATCTGATGGCATCGGGACTTCTGCGCGCGGATTCTGCCGGCAAGCAAAGGGGCGAGGAATTTATTAAGAAGTTGCGGCCGAGTGGGGGCACGAATATAAATGACGCGCTCATCGCCGCCTTGAAACAGTTCGAAGGCGGAGACCGGCCGGCGATGTTGGTATTTATGACCGATGGATTGCCGACTGTTGGTGAAAGAAATGCCGAAAAGATAATCGCAAACCTGTCAAAGGAGAAACGCGTCGATGTCCGGATATTTCCTTTTGGATTCGGATATGACGTGAACACGCTGCTCCTGGACAAACTGGGTTCGGAGAACGGCGGGGTATCGGATTATGTTCAGCCGAAAGAAGACCTTGAGATAAAAGTATCGAATTTCTTTACACGCGTGAGCTCACCGGTGCTGTCAAATGTCGAGATCGATCTGGGCGGCGTGGAGGCGGACCTGATCTATCCGCGAAAGCCGGGCGACCTTTTCCGCGGGATGCAGCTTACGATGATCGGCCGGTATCGAAACGAGAGGGATCTTCGCGACGTTACGCTTCGGCTGAGGGGTAAGACCGGGAGCGACACAAGGTCTTTCACGTATGAGGAGCTCTCATTCCCGAAAGAAACAACTGCCAACGACTTTTTGCCGAGGCTGTGGGCAACGCGGCGGGTAGGTTGGCTGATCGAGGAGATCCGCGTCAACGGCGAATCAAAGGAGCTGAAGGACGAGGTGGTCAGTCTCGGGACGAGGTACGGAATAGTTACGCCATATACATCTTATCTGGCGACCGATGGATCTGAACGGGGTGTAGGTATGGGTATGGGACGCCCGGCAGCTTCGGCTAGGGTAGCGATGGAAGCCCGAAGCGGCGCCGATGCCGTGCAGATGAGCGTGCAGCAAAATCGTATGAAGGCAAACGCCCAGCTAAGCCCCGCGAGGGAAGATGAGGAAAGCATTCTGGTCCGAGACACCGAACGAAATCAGTTTGTGGCGAACAAGAACTTTCTTCTGAAGGACGGCGTCTGGACGGACGCAGAGATCGCGGAGGATAGCCGGCTCCCAATGGTTAGGGTGAAGTTCGGGTCGGAGGAGTACTTTGAACTACTGACGCGGGAAGCGGCACTCGGACAGTACTTTGCCCTGGGAGAGGAGGTGGCCGTTATATATAACGATAAGATTTACCGGGTGGAAAAGTGATCGATACGGCAAATTGAGCCATTGTACGCCGTCAAATGGGTGAAATCATTCTCGAGTTTCGCTATTATAAGCGTAAGAGTGATTCACCCATTTTCTTCACACAAATGAAAGGAGATCGTTTTGTTTAGACCGAGAGCCCTAATCATCTGTTCGTTTATTTTGGCGCTGGCCATTACGGCATCTGCGCAGCCGTCATGGATAACAGGCAAGGTTGATTGCGACGGCGATCTGATCGCGGTCTTTTTCACGTCAGCTCAGCGGGGATGGATAGCAGGGGACAATGGCTTTCTCGCGTGGACGAATGACGGCGGGCGCACTTGGAACGAACACGAACTCAAAATATCGGAGAATATAAACGAGATCTATTTCCGCAACGCCGATAACGGCTATTTGGTCGCCGGGCGAAAGATGTTCGTTACATCGAATGCAGGCCGGACCTGGCAAGAGACCGCGATCGTGAATCCCGGTGATGTGGTTACGGGAACACCGGAGTTTCTTAGCATCCGTTTCGCGGATAAGAAGCGGGGGATCATCGTCGGTTCGGTGTTAAACAGCAACGAGGATGTGATCGATTCGCTCGTGATGCGGACGGAAGACGGCGGCGAGACATGGCAACGCGTGATAGTTCCGACCAAAGCTGAGATCTTCCATCTGGATTTTGTGGGCAGCTCAAAGGTGTGGCTTGTTGGGGACCGCGGGGCGATCCTGTATTCGTCCGATGCGGGCCGGTCTTGGGTCAAGCAGCAGTCGGGAACCGAACGGGCGCTGTATAACGTCGATTTCCGCGACAGCAATGACGGCTGGGCCGTCGGCGGCCGCGGGACGATCTTGAGAACCGAGAACGGCGGGCGGACCTGGGAGACGGTGCCTACCGCTTTTCCCGCGACTTTCATGAGAGTGGACTTTGCAGATGATAAGAATGGCTGGATCGTCGGCCACGGCGGCACCATTCTTCGGTCCGGCGACAAGGGCAAGACTTGGCTCAAACAAGAGAGCGGAACGGACTCGAGCCTATACGGCCTCTACATGGAAAAGAAATTCGGATATGCAGTAGGCGCATCGGGTGTAATAATTGCCCATGTTCGCTGATTCTCACGCCGTATTTCACCTTTCTTCACCGATAACCAATAAAAGTTACTTTTCGGTTAACACTTTTTAAAAAGTGTGTTATCTTACATCATATTTTCTTCACGTATACCTTTTTACCATAAGGAATACTTATACGACTAAAACCAAAACTTGGAGGAATACGATGGGCAAACATCCTTTTGCGAGAGCATTTGCATTCACCGCGTTAATGCTTTCCCTATGCATTTTTGCTGTCGCACAGGGCACGACATCCCGTGTAACGGGAACCGTGACCGACAGCTCAGGTGCGGCAGTTGCGGGCGCGACAGTTACACTCACTAACGAAGCGACCAACGTCAGCCGCACGGGGACCACGAGTGACAGCGGCGGCTATGTTTTCGACCTTGTCGAGCCGGGCATTTACTCCGTCTCGGTCGAACAAGCCGGCTTTAAGCGTTTTGTTTCTACACGGAACCAAGTGCTTGTAAATATACCGGCGACGATCAACGTAGAGATGGAGGTCGGCGACGTTTCAGCTGTGGTGACGGTAGAGGACACGGCGGACCTGGTCACGACGGCAACATCCGGGAACGTGGGCACGACGCTCGACACCCGGGAGGTCGAGGCGCTTCCGATCGTCGGAGCGCGCGGCCGTAACCCGTTCGATCTGTTGAACTACCAGCCAGGTGTGACTGTCGGCGCGAATACCGGCGGCGGCATACATGTTCATGGCTCTCGCGACCGTGCGTTCAACTTTACGCTCGATGGTATCGACATCAACGAATCGACGGCGGGCGGTTCGAACTTTACTCCTCTGCGGCCTAATCCGGATTCGATCCGTGAAGTCCAGATCATCACGAGTAACTTTACCGCGGAACTGGGACGTTCCTCGGGAGCACAGGTCAGTTTGACGACGCGTTCGGGTTCAAACCGGTTCTCGGGCAACCTCTTTGAGTATTACCAGACGCCGCGTTTCCACGCGAACGAATGGGAATTCAACAAGCAGGGCATTGATAAGCGTCAATTCGTTCAGCACATTTACGGCGGAAGCCTTGGCGGGCCACTGTTTAATCCCGGATTTGGCGAAGGTACGAAAGCCGGATTTCTTCGCGACCGTGCTTTTTTCTTTGTAAACTTACAGATGTTGAGAGCGAGCGAGACACGGCTTCAAACACTTACGGTTTACACGCCGCTCGCACAGCAGGGCATTATCCGTTACGTTCAGGGCGGTAGAAATGCGCCGGCTGGCACCAACGTTTCGACCACATTTCCGACGGGAGCAGCTGTCAACCCGGACGGTTCACCGCGTTATCCGGACTGTCCGACCTCTTTGCCGGCACCGAATCCGGCAGAAAGCCCCTGTATTCAGTATTACAATGCCGTAACGGGCCGTCCGATCACGCCGGACCCGTATATCATGGGCCTGCTCCAAAGTCAGCAGGGGCCGAATAACTATTTCTTCGGTGACGGCCTCAACACCGGCAGACTCCAGTTCGTCGCACCGCAGACCGAGAAGCAGTATGACCTCTCAATGCGTTTTGACGTAAACATCAATGACAACAACAGCGTGTATGTACGCTGGGCACAGGGCGAGCAAAACACCTTTGGCGACATCGCCAATGCCGGGTTGCAGCGTATTCAAGACGGCCCGAACTGGATCGACACTTTCCGAACACCGAAGAACCTTGCGATCAACTATCGCTGGGCACCCTCGGCTCGGTTTGCGAATGAGTTCATTTTCGGTATGAACCGTTTCGGATTCCAGTTCGCATACCCGGCCGCGAATCCCGGTGTGCCGTTCATCCTCAACACGGTGAGCGACTTTGACCGCAACTTTGCGTACAACGCTCGTACGTCGCGCACGTGGCAGTTCGTAGACAATATGACCTATGATCTGTCCCCGCACACGCTGAAGTTCGGTATCAATTTCCGTTTTGGCAACCAGATCGATGATCGTTCATCGGCCGGCGGCCAGATCGAGCCGCAAATAGGCTTTGGCACGGGCCAGAGCGACTTCACGGGTTGGGGCGTACCCGCTACCAATCAGGGGATCAATACAAACGATCGCAATTTATTGCTCGGTGCTATCAACAACTATATTGGACGCATCGGGTCGTTCTCACAGGGATTCGTGGTGAGTCCTGACAACCCGAACGCATTTGCGCCGCCGGGAACTCGATGGATCTATAAGGCCAACTATCCGGAATACGACTTTTATGTTCAGGATACTTGGAGGGCGTGGCCGAATCTTACGCTAGATCTCGGGCTCCGTTGGGAGGTCAAGATGAGCCCGAGTTCCGAGGGTTTACCGCTCTTAAGGCCGGGACAACCGTTCACGATCGGGGCACCGCCAACCAACGCTCTACGTTGGGAAGAAGGCGACCTCTACGAAAACGACTGGAATAACTTTTCACCGTCGGTCGGGTTCGCTTGGGATCCGTTCAACGATGGAAAAACATCGGTCCGGGCGAACTATAGGTTGTCATATGACCGTTTTCCGTCACAGGTGTTCGCGAACTTTGTCTATCAGAGTGCACCGGGCAACACATATCAGTACGTTGCTTCCGGCATCGGTTCGCAGAACCTTTTGATCAGGGACGGCATTCCGGCGATACCGCCGATCGCCTCACCGAGCGATTTGCGGCAACCGCCTGATTTTTCGACGGCCAGCATCGTCACGCTCGATCCGGACATCCAGTTCCCGGAGAGCCATGCGTGGTTCGCCGGTGTTCAGCGCGAGATCTGGGGCGGAAACGTTCTGGAGGTCAACTATATCGGCCGCCGCGGCGTTCACCTTTTCGGTGCTTATGACCGCAACCAGGTGGATATCTTTGCGTCCGATCCGCGTTGCGGAGGACAGACGTTCCTCGATGCTTTCAACGAGGCGCGGGGCGGTTCGAACGACGTGTGCTTGATCAACTATCTGTTTACCGGCACAAATAACCCGGCCGGTACAGTTACGTTTAAGTCTATTCCTGCGATCTCGACAACGATGGGTTCGGGCACGACCGGCGGCAGCGTCGGTACCGCAGCCCATGTCGTGTCGCAGCGTACATGCACCTCGGCCGACGTAGCCAACGGTTACTGTACAGCCACAGGACAGCAGCTGATCGGACAGGCCTTCGGAAATCCCTATTTCCTGCAAGCTTATCCGCAGTTCACTGGAGCATTGAACGTACTTGAGACCAACGACCTTTCGCGGTACAACGGCCTCGAGTTCATCGTTCGCAAGCGTATGTCACAGGGATTGAGCTATCAGGTGGCCTACACCTACTCGATCTCGAAGGACACGCGTTCGTTTGACCCGACCTTCGCAACCGCTAACCGCGGCAGTGCACAGTCGGCATCGAACACGCCGTATAACATCAATGATCGTTCGCTGAACTATTCGTGGTCAGACTTTGACCGTCGGCATGCTCTTCAAGCGTATTACGTTTGGGAGATCCCGATCGGCCGCGACCGTGCATTCGGCCGCGGTATGTCGAAGGCCCTTGACTGGGTGATCGGCGGATGGCAGCTTTCGGGCCTGTTCAATTTGGCATCGGGGCGTCCCTATACGTTCTATTCGGGGCGGAATACCATCAGTCAGGTGGTGCAATCCCCGGTGAGCTGCGGCGGATGTCCGCGAAATCTGGGAAGCCGAGTTGATAGGAACGGTATTTGGTACTGGTTTACCCCGGAACAGCTGGATCAGCTTTCGCAGCCGGAGCCCGGCGAGCTGGGGAACACCGGCCGAAATTACTTCATCGGCCCGCGTCAGTTCCAAACCGATGCGTCACTTGCCAAGAAGTTCCGGTTCACTGAAACGGTGAACTTCGAGCTTCGCGTTGATGCAAAGAACCTTACCAATACGCCGACTTACGGTTTGTCAGATGCGGCGATGCTTTACACGAGCTCGTCTGTCGGGCAGATCAATAATACGGTCCTTAGCTTCTCGCGAAGGATCCAGTTCTCCGGAAAATTGAACTTCTAGTTTTTCGGTTGATCAAAGGAAAATACCCCGCTTGGC
>JAEWBM010000107.1 GCA_023391155.1 Acidobacteriota bacterium | reverse complement strand
TCTTCGGGTTGTGCTTTGACATCACCTTCGTGATCGCCGCCGTCAACGTCGTCTTACCATGGTCCACGTGCCCGATCGTCCCGATATTCACGTGCGGCTTACTGCGGTCGAATTTTTCCTTGCTCATAGCTTCTCCTGAACTTTCCTGATCTTTAGCTCTCCACTTAAGATTTTATTAGTTAGTCGCGGCCCCCTTGACCTTTGCGATGATCTCCTCAGCCACATTCCTCGGAGCCTCGGCATATCTTTCAAAATGCATGCTCGACGTTGCCCGTCCCTGTGTCGCCGAGCGAAGGTCGGTCGTGTAACCGAACATCTCAGACAGCGGAACGAACGCCGTAACGACCGAGACATTACCCGGACGCGGCTCCATCTTTTCGATCTGGCCGCGGCGGCGGTTGAGGTCACCGTTCACGGCACCCATATACTCTTCCGGCGTAACGACCTCGACCCGCATGATCGGTTCGAGCAGCACCGGCTTTGCCTTTTTCACGGCGTCCTGAAACGCCAGGCTGCCCGCAATGTGGAACGAACGCTCGTCCGAGTCGACCTCATGATAAGAACCGAAAACGAGGCTCGCCTTGATGTCCACAAGCTCATAGCCCGCGAGGAATCCTCGACGCATCGCGTCCCGAATACCTTCGGAAACCGGCTTGATGAACTGACGCGGGATCGCACCGCCCGTGATCTTGTCTTCGAAAACGAAGCCCTCGCCCGGTGCCGGTTCGATCTCGAGCTCGACGTGGCCGAACTGGCCGCGGCCGCCGGACTGCTTCTTAAAGATCTCTTTGCCCGGTGCGGGTATCGTTATGGTCTCGCGATAAGCGACCTGCGGCTTACCGACATTCGCCTCAACGCTGAACTCACGCTTCATCCGGTCGACGATGATCTCGAGGTGAAGTTCGCCCATACCGGCGATGATCGTCTGGCCCGTCTCGTGGTCCGTCGAAACCTGGAACGAGGGGTCTTCCTGTGCGAGGCGGTTCAGTGCCACGCCCATCTTGTCCTGGTCGGCACGCGTTTTCGGCTCGACGGCCACGCGGACGACGGGATCCGGAAACTCCATCGATTCCAGAATTATCTGGTTCGTCTCGTCCGAGATGGTGTCACCGGTCGTGACGTTCTTCATGCCGCCGATGGCGACGATCTCGCCCGCGCTTGCCTTTTCGAGGTCCTCACGCTTGTTGGCGTGCATCAGCATTAGCCGGCCGACGCGTTCCTTTGAATTTTTGATCGTGTTGTAAACGTACGAACCCGAGGTGACGGTGCCCGAATAGATCCGGACGAACGCGAGCTGGCCGAGATGCTTGTCGGCCATAAGCTTAAAGACGAGCCCTGAGAACGGCGCCTTCGGATCGGCAGCACGCTTTTCAGGTTCCTCGGTCTTCGGATCAAATCCTTCGATCGCCTCGATATCGAGCGGGCTCGGAAGATAATCGACGACCGCATCGAGCAGCGTCTGAACGCCCTTGTTCTTGAATGCCGAGCCGGTAACGACCGGTACGAGCTTGAGTTCGAGCGTGCCCTTGCGAAGCCCGGCGCGAATCTCATCTTCCGAGATCTCCTCGCCCTCGAGGTACTTCATCATGAGGTCGTCGTCGATCGCCGACACCGCCTCAACCAGCTTTTCACGCCATTCTTTTGCCTTGTCCACGAGCTCAGCCGGAATATCGACAACGTCGTATTCGGCGCCCTTCGTTTCGTCTTTCCAGACGAGGCCTTTCATTCCGATGAGGTCCACGACGCCGAGGAGGCGATCTTCCTCACCGATAGGGATCTGCAACGCAACCGCGTTTGCACCGAGGCGTTTGAGGATCGAATCGAACGAACGCTCAAATGAGGCACCTGCGCGGTCAAGCTTGTTGATAAAGCAGATACGCGGGACCTTGTACTTATCGGCCTGACGCCAAACGGTCTCGGACTGCGGCTCAACGCCGGCCACACCGTCAAATACGGCAACGGCTCCGTCCAGAACGCGAAGCGAACGCTCGACCTCCATCGTAAAGTCGACGTGGCCCGGCGTATCGATAATGTTGATGCGGTGCTCCTGGCCGTCGCGCTTCCAGAAACAGGTCGTCGCAGCCGACGTGATCGTGATGCCGCGCTCTTGCTCCTGCTCCATCCAGTCCATCGTCGCGGTGCCCTCATGCACCTCGCCGATCTTGTGCGAAACACCGGTATAGAAAAGCACGCGCTCGGTGGTCGTGGTCTTGCCCGCATCGATGTGGGCCATGATCCCGATGTTTCGGTATTTGTCTAAACTAATGTTAGCCATATCTTTAGTGACGAGCGATCGCTTTAAGTGAACCGGCTCTCCCGTCGCTGCCCTGCTTAAAATCTGTAATGCGCGAACGCCTTGTTCGCCTCTGCCATACGGTGGACGTCGTCCTTTTTCTTCATTGCACCGCCGCGGCCCTGCGTCGAATCGAGCAGTTCGCCGACCAAACGGTCGACCATCGTCTTTTCGCTGCGGTTGCGGGCGTTGAGCACGATCCAGCGGATCGCCAGCGTATTGCGGCGGTCACGCGTGACTTCGAGAGGCACCTGATAGGTCGCACCGCCGATACGGCGGGATTTGACCTCGACCGAGGGGGCGACCGTCTCGACGGCCTTCTTAAATACTTTCAACGGCTCTTCGCCGGTCTTTTCGGCGATCTTGTCCATCGCGCCGTAAAAGATCGATTCGGCCACGGCCTTTTTACCCTGCCACATCATGCCGTTGATGAACTTGGTCACCAGCGTGCTGCCGTAGATCGGGTCGGGCAATACTTCGCGTCGCTCTGCTACTCTTCTTCGTGCCATACTCTTAAATGTCGAATTTCGAATGTCGAATTTCGAATTGCCGGATCAGAAGATCGCAAATCGAAAATCTCAAATCGCCAATTTACTTCGCGCCTTTCGGCCGTTTCGCACCGTACTTCGAACGGGCCTGGTTGCGGTTTGCTACGCCTGAGGCGTCCAGCGTACCGCGGACGACGTGGTAGCGAACACCCGGGAGGTCCTTAACACGGCCGCCGCGGATGAGCACGATCGAGTGCTCCTGCAGGTTGTGGCCGATGCCCGGTATATAAGTAGTAACCTCGATCTGGTTCGTCAGGCGGACGCGTGCCACCTTTCGAAGAGCCGAGTTCGGCTTCTTCGGCGTCGAGGTATATACACGCGTGCAAACGCCGCGCTTCTGCGGGTTTCCCTGCAGAGCGGGGCTCGCCGTTTTGTATTGGACCTTTTGGCGTCCTTTTCTTACTAACTGATTAATAGTCGGCATTCTTCTTTTTTCTTACCTCTATTTAAAAGGGCAATAATCGCCCCTCACCTGACTCTTGCCGGAACAAACTTTCCGTCCGGCAGTTAGCTCAAGCAGCTCATGCTGATTGATGTCAGGAGCTCCGTTCGCACAGAGCCCTTATTTTTTTACGATGATCCGATCGCGAAAGCCGGCACTTTGCTGTAGCGTGGCATGTGGAACGCGGACGACATCGCCCGCAATTTTTGTATCCCGTGCGCCGTAAGCTCGACGCCCTTTACGCTACAATTCCTGTTTCAGCTTTCAAACACTTTGCTTGCCTGCCCATCCGGACAGTAAAACACCCAGACCGTCAAAGTCCGAAACTCTAGATATTATGATTTTGAGAAAACCGTGTCAAGCCGCGAGGGGGCACTTTGGTGAGTGAAAGCGAAATGACAAGTGACGGCCTTACATGATCTTACCGGAAGCTCGAAACTGAAAACTGGAAGCTGGAATTAAACCTAATATTCCTCCACTTCGGGCCGGTAGCCTTTACCCTCGGGGACCAGATAAAACATGTCGTCGGTTTCGAACACACCGTAGTTTAGGCGCTTGTCGGCGAAGCGGATGTGGGCTGCGTGAGGGCCCATCAGATCTTGGGTGAAGGCGACGCGGAACTTCCCGCCTGCTTCAGCGTTAAAGACGACCAGTCGAAGCGGGTAATCCATCGAATGCTCTTCTGAGGTAGCCCCGCTGGCTTCGGCATCACCTTCCCGCAGGAAAAGCATCGCGAAATCCCCGACCTTGTCGCCGTTAAAATCCCCGGCCGCGTAGCTCAATTTGAATCCCTTTCCCAGCTCCTCAGTGATGAACTTCAAATAATCCGGCGAAAACCGGTGCTGGGGGCGGAACCTGACATCATTGTTCGCGGCCAAATAATCCGTAACCGCTGCGGCATGCTCTTTAGGAAGCTCATCAACCGAACTCTGTGCCGAAGGCGAGATGCAGCCGGAAAGGACAATGGCCAAAACAGCAATGTATTTCATACAGGTGAGTATATTCAGCGCCTCATATTATGCAAGATTTTTTTGCGTCACCCGGCGTTCGCGCCCCCTCGTCTTGCGAATCCCGGGCGGCATGGGTAAGCTTCAATGTTTGGCACATGCACCGATATTCGATAGTGGAATATAGATATCATTATTATGTACGTTACTTCTCTTCAAAAGTATTCTGAGTCTGATTGGCTGGCCGCCGTTGAGGCTTTAGCCGGTGAGATCCATCCTGTGGATCGCGAGGCAACGCAGATCTGGTTTCGCTTTTACCCGCTCGAGCTGACACGGTTCCTGGCATCCGCCGAGAATCCCGAGGAGGCCGCCCGCTCCATCGCGCTGGCGGGCAATTTCGGCCTTGAGGACAAGATAGATTCGTCGCACCGATTTCTCTATGGCCACCGATATTGGCCGCAGGTTAAGGCCGCGATCGATGCGCGAATAGATGCGGGCTCAGAGGGCTCGAGTATCGATTCTGAGATACGCGCTATTGCAAAGGCATCCGCCGCGTCGGCCAAGGCGAAAGAAGAGTTGACGCTCGGCATCTCTGCTGCGGGGTTGATGACGTTGGTGCAAGTGGGGGCCGACGCTTTCCGGTCCGCTGCGGGGGTCGCGTCTAAACCGGACGGCATAATGTCCAAATCGCCGGACGCCATCGTCGCCGAACGCGCAAAGGACGATTCTCAGGGCATTTTCGGCTTTCTGAAAACGGTCGATAAAGAGTTCTCCGTTATCCGCGATGAATATACCAACGGCCGATTTCGCATTATCAATGACGAAGAGATCGCCTCCGCCTCACAGAAAGACCATTCACGTGATTGGCAATCGCTCGACGAACGCTGTTGGGACGGGCCCGTTCCCATTGAGTGCACTTCGGCCTCATGCGGCACGTGCTGGGTAGGCGTGCTCGGCGGTGCTGAAAAATTGACGCCCCCGTCAAACCGTGAACGCACGCGGATGAAGGTCTTCGGCTATAACCAGCCGGAGAGCGACGCTCCGTTCATCCGACTCGCCTGCCAGGCCAAAACAGAGGGCAATGTGACCATCGTTATCCCGCCGTGGAACGCCGTTTTCGGCAAGCGGGTTCGCGGAAACGTTGAGGAAACGGAACTCGAGCCCGTGACCACATCGGCAAAACGCCTTCGTTCGGTCGTGAAAGAAGCGATCGAATCCGGTAAATAGCGCCTTTCGGCGGGGCGAGCCCTCCACTCGCCCCGTCTGTATCTTTTTATTACACCCCATCCCACCTCTCTCAACTCTCATCATCCCCCAACCTCAACATTAACAACAGTTAGCCCGTTCCCGGATGATTGGTACGCCGCTTGCGTTCTCATAATTGACGATCGTCTCTCCGATCTCAATTTATTTAGTTTTCGTGTCCGGGAAGTATTTTTATGGCTACACCAAAGTCGAAACTCGAAGCGGCAATTGCGGATACCCCGCAAACTCTCCCTGCCCTGTTTATCAACCGCGACCTGAGTTTGGTCGAGTTTTTTAACCGTGTTCTTGGCGAGGCATTGGACGAAAGCCTGCCGCTTCTCGAGCGTGTCCAGTTTATGTCGATCTTTTCATCGCTTATCGATGAATTCTATATGATCCGCATTTCGGGACTTCGCTCGAAAGCAGGGACGTCTTTCGACATTTCGCCTGACGGTATGACCGCGGAGGAGCAGTTTGCAGAGATCCGCAAGAGGCTTCGCAAAATGTGCACCCGTCAGATGGAGTGCCTCCGCGACGACATCATTCCGAAACTCGCCGACGAAGGCATCACGCTGCTTGAGTTCAGCGATCTGAATGAAGAGGAGCGTACGGCGCTAAATGAGTATTTTGAGAACACGGTCTACCCGGTCCTCACGCCGCAGGCGGTCGACCCTTCGCACCCGTTTCCCTACATCTCGGGCGGAAGCCTGAACATAGGGCTTTTTGCGAACCCGTCGCTCAACAAACGCGTTGCCCGGGCTTTGGCGAATAATGGGAAGGATATCTTCGTACGGATCAAGATCCCGCAGTATCTGCCGCGACTGATCGAGGTGCCGGGGCGAACGGATGCATTCATACCCATCGAGAAACTGATGGCGGCGAATATCGGCACCGTTATTCCGGGCGCATTGCCGGAATCGTGCCACACGTTCCGAATTACCCGCGATGCCGATATCGAGATCCGCGAGTCGGAAGCCGAGGATCTGCTCGAGATGATGGAGCAAAATCTGAAAGCCCGCCGTTTCGGCAGCGTTACCCGGCTCGAGGTTCAAAGCTCGATGCCCAAGGAGATGATCAGTCATCTACGGACGCACCTTGATGTCGAGAATGAGGATCTTTACGTCATCGACGGCCCGCTCAAGCTGGTTGACCTGAGCGCCGCGGCCGACCTGGAAAGGCCGAATTTGAAATACAAGCCGGTCCGCGTGACGACGCCCGCGATATTTACACGCGGCGAGTCGATGTTCGACATCGTCAAGCAGCGCGACGTGCTCCTGCACCATCCGTATATGCCTTATAGCCTGGTCACGGATTTTATAGCCGAGGCGGCCGATGACCCGGATGTGCGTGCGATCAAGATGTGCCTTTATCGGCTGGGGAAGGATTCACCGATCCCGCCGGTCCTGATCAAGGCCAGCGAACAGGGCAAGCAGGTCACCGTCCTGATAGAGCTTAAGGCCCGTTTTGACGAGGGCAACAATATCGAATGGGCCAAGAAACTCGAGGAAGCGGGAGTGCACGTCATCTATGGCCTGCTCGGCCTTAAGACCCACGCAAAGACCACGCTTATCGTCCGCGAAGAGGAGGATGGGCTTCGCCGATATGTGCATGCAGCGACGGGTAACTACAACCCGCAGACTTCGTCCGCTTATACAGACCTCGGCCTGCTGACCGCCGATAAGCAGATCGGTTACGAGGTCTCGGAGCTATTCAATTTCCTGACGGTTTATGCTCAGCGGGGCGACTTCAACAAACTGCTGGTCGCGCCCATCAATCTGCGAGAGCGGATGCTGGCGAATATAGCCAGAGAGGCTGACAATGCGAGGGCAGGCCGGCCAGCGAGGATCATCGCGAAATTCAACCGTTTGGCCGATGCGGAGGTCGTGAACGCATTTTACGATGCGTCGCGGGCAGGCGTGAAGATCGACCTGATCGTTCGCGGGATTTGCACGTTGAGAGCCGGCGTGCCGGGTGTGTCGGAAAACATCACCGTTCGTAGCGTCGTAGGACGGCTGCTTGAGCACTCGCGAGTTTACTATTTTGAGAACGCAGGCGAACCCGATATTTACATCGGCAGCTCTGACCTGATGCCGCGTAACCTTGACCGCCGAGTCGAAACTCTGACACCGGTCGAGGATCCGGCGATCAAGAAGTATCTGCGCGACGAGTATCTCGAGACATATCTTCGCGATACGGCGAAAACGCATTTCCTGCAGCCCGACGGCAGTTATAAAAAAGGCGGGCCCGATGAGGGAGAAGAGATCATAAACGCACAAGAGGCGTTTCAGTTTGCAAAGCCTGTCCCGTATTTGACCGGTGACGACGGCGATAATGATCAAGGGAGGAAATATGATAACTAGGGGTTTAATAAGGAACTTTTTATTATTTGCCGTCGCGATGGCGGCAGCGGCGACGCCCGGATTTGCACAAAAGCAAACGGCAGCTAAAGGTAAAACCATTCTTTGGGAGCCGGTGAATATCGAAAGCCGCGACACTTTTCTGGGGCCGGGCGGCACCGAATGGCAGCCGGACCTAAGCAAGATAGAATATATAAAAGAAGAAAAGTCGGGTCACAATAAGAAATACCGGATCAAGGACGGAAAGGGCCGTGAGTGGGTCGCGAAACTCGGCCGCGAGGCACAGCCTGAGACCGCTGCGGTGCGCCTTCTTTGGGCACTGGGATATAAGACGGAGATCAACTATCTCGTTCCCGAGATAACGATCCCCGGCAAAGGCACGCACAAGAATGTACGCCTCGAAGCTCGGCCCGACCATATAGACAGGCTTGAGGAATGGAAATGGCGTGAGAATCCATTCGTCGGCACGAATCAGCTCGCAGGCCTGAGAATGCTCATGGTCTTTATGACCAATTGGGACGTACTCGACCTGCAGAACAAGGTGCTGCTCGACGAGAGGACCGGCGAGCACCACTATATCGTGAGCGATATGGGCGCAACATTCGGAAAGCTGGGCAACAACAATCTGCCGGTCATCTATCGCCTCGGCCGTAGCACCGGAAATCCGAAAGCATACGTAAAGGGCAGCTTTGTTGACGGCCTCGAAGATGACAATGTCGAGATCGACGTCGCCTACAAGGGCAAGAACCGCGACCTGTTCGAGGGATTTACCGTCAGCCACGGCCGCTGGCTCGCAGGGCTTCTTAACCGCTTGACCGATAAACAGATACGTGACGCCTTCCGCGCGGCGCGCTACACTCCTTCAGAGATCGATATGTTTACCGAGGGGGTCAAAAAGCGCATTGCCGAGCTTAACGCTGTCGTCGGCAACTCTAACGTCGCTCAACAATAAAAATGGAACGATCTAAGAAGATCACGCTGTTAGCCGTAGCAGTCGCCGTTGTAATAACACTGGTGCTCTACGGCTTTCGCGATCGTATCGTGACTCCCGGTGATGAACCGCCGGCTGCCCGCGCTGAAGCACCGGCCGCCGCGACGCAGGCTCCGACGCAGTCCGGTTCGGGAAATCCTTTGCTCGACATAATGAGCACGGGTGAGGCGGGCACTCCAGCGGCGGCTCAGGTAGAGCCGCGACAGACATGGATAGAGGAACTGCTCGATATCCTGTTCAGGCTTTCTCTCGCGGTCGTATTATCGGGAATATTGGCATTCCGGCCGCGGCCGGATGTTAAGCTCCTAAAGCGGAGCTTATTCGTCTCACAGACTCAGATTCTGCTCTCGGTCGTCGCGGCCGCGTTGATGATGATCGTGGGTAATAATGCGGCTCGCGCATTCGCCATATTTGCAGCGGTCTCGCTGGTCCGGTTCAGGACGAATATTCGCGACCCGAAAGAGATCACGGTGCTGTTGATCAGCCTCGCATTGGGACTGGCAGCCGGCGTCGGACGTTGGGAACTGGGTATGGCCCTATGCTTTTTCGCATTGGCCCTGCTATGGCTATTGGAATATAACGAATCGGAGCAAGTCTATCGGTCGATGGAGCTCCGAGTCCGTACGCGGGATACGGACAAGGCCCGTACATTGCTGCAGAAAATCTTCAAGCGTTACAAGATCGATGCGGAGGTACGGAAATTTGATCCGCCGGATGAAGCAGATCCCGTGGGCTCACTGGTTTATTTCATCACTCTGCCGCTCAACCTCAGCACCGACAGGCTAAGTGCCCAGATAATGCGGGCCGACCCCGACAACATCGAGGGGATCGATTGGTCGCAAAAAAAGGGTTCTTCCAAGATCTATGGGTAAACAAAAAAGCGGGGACGGCCCCGCTTTTTATTTTCGATCAATTGTCTCTTACAGCTGCGGTTCAGCCGCTGCCTGCTCGAGGGCCATCATTCCGTTTACCGACCGCATCATTTTCGGACGCTTGTAATAGCTCTTCACGTACCGCTTGATGTTGTAATGAACGGGCCATGAGGTGTAGTTGTACTTCTTCATTTCCTGGTAGGCCTGGTCATAGTTCCAACCGTGGACCTTATAACGGTACACGGCGCCCGCCAACCCGGTCCTGTGCTTACCTGCCTTGCAGTGCACGTAGATCTTCCCGCTTTCCAGATCGTTTACCACACTCAGAAATGAGTTAACATCCCTGTCTTTCGGGTACTGCCAACCGCTCATCGGGATGTTCACATATTTAAGGCCCGCTGCTTCGGCGGCAGCCTTCGAATATTCGGTCGGATCGTTTCGCAGGTCGACCACGGTATCGATTCCCAGTGCCTTGAGATCGGCATAGTCATCCTCTTCGGGCTGGCCGCCGCGGTAAAGCCGGTCGTCCATCTGCCCGAAGTTAATGATGTCGATATCGTCGAATCTGGTCACGGCTCCATCGGATTCCTGTGCAAAGGTTCCCGCAGCTAAAACAA
>JAEWBM010000022.1 GCA_023391155.1 Acidobacteriota bacterium | reverse complement strand
TGCCTTCGAGTTAACGGCATTTATGTACAAGCAAATGCCTTCATACCGTCAGGTCGACGAACTCGAAGGTGAAAGCCCTGACCGGATAAGTTAAACTCACGTAAATGCAAGAGAGATTACAAAAGCTTATCGCCCAAGCCGGGGTCGCCTCGCGTCGCGGAGCAGAGGAGTTGATAAGCGCCGGCGAGGTTACCGTGAACGGCGAGATCATTACCGAGTTGGGCACGAAGGCCGATCCGGACAAGGACCATATCAAGGTCCGGGGCAAACTGATCAATCCGTCGTTGGGCACCCGTGAGAACGTTTATATTCTCGTCAATAAACCGAAAGGTTATCTGTCGAGTGTCTCAGACCCCGAAGGGCGGAAGCTGGTCACGGATTTGGTTAAGGGTTACGGAAAGCTTCATCCGGTGGGGCGTCTCGATTTCAATACAGAGGGCCTGATCATTCTCACGAATGACGGCGAGTTTACGAATGCGGTAACCTCTTCCCGCAAGATCCCAAAGGTCTATCTGGTGAAGACAAAGGGCATACCCTCCGATGTGGCGATCCGAAAGCTGGCTCGCGGGGTCCGTTTGCAGGATGGGTTCAAAACGGCCCCCGCTGATATAAAGCCGCAAAAGCACACGGCGAAGAACGGCTGGTTCGAAGTAACTCTGTTTGAGGGGCACAACCAGCAGATCAGAAAGATGTTCGATCTGATCGGCAACTCGGTCGTGAAACTCCGCCGCCTCAAGATCGGCGAGATCACGGACTCCGGACTCCCGGTTGGACGATCGCGGAAACTCACCCCGCACGAGGTGCGGTCGCTTATGTCTTCCAGAAAGGCTGCCGGCTAGCGGATCAGGGCACGATGCTCGATCATCATGCAGCGGTCTTGGACGACCTTGATACCGGCTTCCGCAAACCGCTTTGCGGCCTCATCGTTTCGCAATCCGGATTGTATCCATACTGATCTAGGTTTGGCCTGGATGATCTCCTCGACATGCTTAGTGATATCGTTAGGGCGGCGAAAAACGTTGACCATATCGATCTGATCAGGTATCTCCCGAAGGTCCCTATAAACATTTTCCCCCAAAATTTCGTTTACATCAGGGTAATAGACGGGAACAGGGATGATTCGATAGCCGCGCGACTGCAGATATTGCGGTACGAAATGAGCCGGCTGCGAATACCGGGTCTCGGGCTTGATACCCAGCACGGCGATTGTCGAGGTCTCACGAAGCAACGCCTCGAGCTCATCGTCGGTGGTCAGGAGATTGGCGGTAAGGTCCATTCCTAAAGTTTAACTTTGTAACATAACTGTTAACAACGAGGACGGCCATGTTTGTCGCAACGCGAACCATTATGGCAAGATAATCGTTCGTTATAACAATATGAATTTCGAACTGAACGAAGAGCAGCAGCAGATCAAATTCAGCGTGCGCGAATTTGCAGAGAGCGAGATCCTTCCTAATGTGATGGAGTGGGACGAATCTCAGCATTTTCCCGTTGAACTTCGCCCTAAACTCGCCGAACTCGGCCTAATGGGGATCATTTTTCCCGAGGAATACGGCGGCGCCGGGATGGGTTATGTTGAGTACGCAACCATTATCGAAGAGATCGGCCGCGTCTGCGGATCGGTCGGGCTCTCGGTCGCCGCCCACAATTCACTGTGTTCCAACCACATCTTTACGTTCGGTTCCGAAGAGCAGAAACAGAAATACCTCGTACCGCTCGCTCAGGGCGAGTCGTTCGGCGCTTGGGGCCTGACGGAATCCCAGGCCGGCTCCGATGCGTCCGGCACCCGGACCACCGCCGTCGCCAACGACGGAGGCTGGACCGTAAACGGTTCGAAGAACTTCATCACGCACGCTATCGCCTGCGAAACGCTTGTCGCCGTTGCTGTCACTGATAAGGAAAAGGGAAATCGGGGTATCTCGGCCTTCATCTTCGACAAGTCGATGGAAGGCTTCCGCTCCGATAAAAAAGAGAACAAGCTCGGCATGCGGGCCTCCGAAACGGCTTCAGTCGTCTTCGAAGATTGCTTCGTTCCCCGGGAGAACCTGCTCGGAAATGAGGGCGAAGGTTTTCTTCAAGCGATGCAGGTGCTCGACGGCGGTCGTATCTCGATAGCCGCGCTTTCCGTCGGCATCGCCCAGGGCGCATATGAGGCAGCCGTCCGCTACGCAAAGGAGCGGCAGCAATTCGGCCGTCCGATCGCAGAGTTCCAGGCGATCCAGTTCAAGCTTGCGGACATGGCCACCGAGATCGAATGTTCGCGCCTCTTGACTCTGCAGGCCGCTGCGGCCAAGGATGCGAATAAACCGGTCACCCGCCTTTCAGCTATGGCAAAGCTTTACGCCTCAGAGACCGCGGTCCGCGTTTCCGAAGAGTCGGTCCAGATTCACGGCGGCTATGGCTATACCAAAGATTACCCCGCCGAAAAATATTGGCGCGATTCAAAACTCTGCACGATAGGCGAAGGAACAAGCGAGATCCAGCGGCTCGTCATCGCAAAGCATCTGTTGAAAAGCTAACGCAAAAAGGTTAATTTCTAGGGCAATGCGACAGCGACAAAACCTCTCGCCGGTGGCGGCGCTTCTGTTGATCGCAAGCGCCCTTTTTGCCGGCGCTTGCACGTCTGCGGGCGTCAGCAGCGAGGGGGATTTTCAAAAGGATGCCGCCGCGCAGTCTGCGGTAAAAACCGCGGCCGCTTCGCTGCAATCGACCCGCTCGATTACGCCCGAGGCGTTCAAAGCGCTAAGGGACGCTTTCGAAAAATATCCGAACGCTTCCCCCATCCGCGATGTTTACAGACAGGCCCTGATCTCAAGAGAGGACTGGGACGCCATTGAAAAATTCCTAACCGACGGGGGCCGCGAACTTTCACAGGACGACCGCGTTCTGCTTGGCCAGGTTTACGTAAAAAGCGGAAAGTATCAGCAGGCGGCAGATACGCTACAGCCGATCGTAACTCAAGACCCCAATGATCTCGAGGCAAATCGCCTTCTGGCGTATGCATACTTTCATCTCGACCGCATCGGTGAGGCGTCCGCCGCCCTCGACCGAGTCTGGCAGCAGATCGTCGACGCAAAACGTCACGACGAAATGACTCTCCGCGGCCTCATCTACCTTCGCGAGGACAACTTTCCCAAGGCGATCGAGGTCCTTAACGCCGCACACGAGATCGCCCCCGATCATATCGCCGCCAATAACGCACTGAGTCGCGCATATGCCCGTATGGATAACACCGAAAAGGCTGAATATCACCGCCGTCTAACCGTCGAGGGCCAGGACCGGGCCGTGCGTGACCGGCTTCGCGGCAGCGACAACGTCCGCAAGGTCGTCGAGTTGGAGCAGGCCTGGAAGGCGAAGGAGCACAGCCGCGTCATCCAACTCGCCCGCGAGATCCTCCCCTCCTCACCGCCGGCACAACAGTTCGTGGCCTATCAATATATTTACGAGTCAAGCAAAGCTCTCGGCGACGAGGCCGGAGCGCAGCGTGCTCTGGCCGAGGCTCAACGCCTCAAGGGAAGCCTCAGATAATGCCCAAACAGATCTATCTGTTCCTTTTTGTTTGCGTTTTCATCAGCGCCTGCACACCGGGGCCGGTCAGCAACTCAAACAGCTCAACCCCTTCTGCGGGGCCGATCAGTTTTGAGGATGGGACCCGGGCCTCCGGGGTCAGCTTCACCCACGTCCCGACACGTACCGATCAAAAGCACATGCCCGAAGTTTTGGGCAGCGGTGTCGCTGTCGCTGATTTTAATCGGGACGGTGCCCCCGACATTTACCTCGTCAATAGCGGAGCCCTCGGCACCGACCAACGCAGCGACGCGGCCCGCGATCGCCTCTACCTCAACGATGGAAAGGGCACGTTCCGTGACGTGTCGGCCGAATGGGGCGTTTCGGGGCGAGGCTACGGACAGGGAGTCGCCGTGGGCGATTTCGATAACGACGGCTGGCCGGATATCTTCCTTACGAATTTCGAGGGCAACAATCAGCTCCTGAGAAATACCGGCACCGCGTTTCAGGACGTCACCGCCGCCTCCGGCATACTCGGTGATGGGCAGTGGGCCACAAGTGCGGCATTTCTCGATTACGATAGCGACGGGCTGCTCGACCTCTACATCGTCCGTTACATCAAATACGACCGCAATAATCCTCGGCCGAGCTATCGCAACCGGATGCTGATCTACTCTACGCCCATCAACTACGAACCCGTCGGCGACCAGCTCTGGAAAAACGTCGGGGGCGGCAAATTTCGCGATGTCACCGCCGAGTCCGGCATCGGCTCGGCCGAGCATAACGGCCTTGCTCTGGGCGTCGGCGACATCGATCTTGACGGCGATGTTGATATCTATCTCGCGAATGATTCTGATGCGAACAACCTCTGGATCAACGACGGTGGTAAATTCCGCGACATCGCGCAGCTTGCGGGCGCAGCCTACAGCAGCCTGGGTGCCGAAGAGGGTTCGATGGGAGTAGATTTTTCCGACGTGAACGGTGACGGCCGGCAAGATATCGCGGTCACGAACTTTCAGTTTGAATCCACTGCCCTCTACAGCCAGGTCGAGCCGCTGCTTTTCAAGGAGGTGTCCGATGCCGTCGGCGTTGGGGAAGCGGCACGCCAGCGGCTCAAATTCGGGATGGATTTTTTCGACATCGATAACGACGGCGACGAAGATCTGATCGTCGCAAACGGCCATATTCAGGACAACATCGAGCTCAGTTCCGACACCGTGAGCTTTGCCCAGCCGAATTCGCTCTTTGAAGCGGCAGTTGACGGGAAGTTTCGCGATATCACTGCTTCGGCGGGCACCGCATTGGCCGATGAACAGGTCAGCCGAGGCCTCGCGACGGGCGATCTGAACGGCGACGGGCTGCTTGATTTTGTGATCTCAAACAACGGCGGGACGGCTCAGGTGGCCATCAACCGGTCTAAAGCGGGGAATTTCGTGATGCTCTGGCTAGAGGGCTCGGATGCGAATCGCTCCGCGATCGGAACGCGAGTGACCGCTAAGATCGGCGGCCGCACGATCGAACGTCAGGTGATGGGCGCTCAGAGCTATCTTTCTATCAGCGACCTGCGAGTTCACTTTGGCTTAGGAGATGCCGAAACGATCGACGAATTGACGATCCATTGGCCGGGCGGTGAACCACAAAGGATGTCTGCGGTGGCCAACGGCAAGTTTTATTACGTTCGCCAAGGTGCCGAACCTATCGAGTTCGTTCCCGGCGAAAAACAGATCCAGCCCTGAACCGATCTATGCGTTCGCTGCTTTCAACAATCCTATCCGTGGCCCTGATCGCCGCCTGCGGGCCTGCCCCGCTTGGACCCGATTCGTCGAATTATGAGCCGGCGGTACGAGCGTTCTATATCGGCGTCGCTGCGCTCGATGCCGGCGATGACCGCCGCGCCCGCGAAGAGCTTTCCCGAGCCACGGAACTCGCCCCCGCCGAACCCGCTGCGTGGAATGACCTTGGCGTGCTTCTGCTTCGCCAGCGCGATCTCGAAGGTGCAAAACCGGCATTGGACAAAGCCGCATCGCTCGCGAACAACAACGCGGTGATCGTGCGGAACCAAGCCGTTCTCGCTACTCAAATGGGCGACGGCGAAGCGGCGGTCGGGCATTTGCGGCGCGCCATCGAGCTCGACACGAAAGACCATTTGTCGGCGTTCTTGCTGGCGCAGGAATACGAGCGGCAGGCCAATGATCAAGAGGCTCTCGAGCTGCATTGGCAGGTCAGCAAGGCGCTGCCCGAGAACCTTGCCGCGAGCCTGGAAACCGCCCGTCTAATGGCAAAGACCGGCGATGCAGATGACCTACGCACCGAAGCGTCGCGGATCGAATCCCTTTCATCGAACCGTGTTTCAGATGAGGCCCGGGACTATGTCTCGGCGATCGCATCCGCGGCCGCGGCCGGAAATACGCGCGAGGCGGTCACGAACATTTCCTATCTTCGCAACCTTCTTCTCCGCGAGCCGTGGTTCCGAAATGAGCTGGCCGCGTTCAAACCGTCCGATACGGCGGTGGGAGCCGTACTTTACCGGCCGCTGGTTTTACCCGCGCCCGAGTTTCGCCCCGCTGCTGCAGCCGCCTCGGTCGAGTACAACATCACCCCGGCGGGCGACGGAGACGGCTCGCTGGCAGTCCCCTTTTTCGCGGAACCGGAATCGGAACCTATCTTGATCAGCTCTGCGGCCGGCGGCATTAAAGTGGGTGACATTGAGATCGCCGGAACGGGGGGGGGCGCCCGCCGCGCG
>JAEWBM010000116.1 GCA_023391155.1 Acidobacteriota bacterium | reverse complement strand
GAACACTACATCATCCGGCTATATATGACCACTTACACAAAAAAATCTACACTCTCTGTTTTTCAGCAGAAATTATGGGTTTGAATGTTCAGATTCATGTTTCTTGGTAGAAATTATGGATTTGAATGTTCAGATTCACGTTTTTTGGTAGAAATTGGCGATCTTAAAGATTGGAATGTCGATCTTGAACCTTTTCGGGCGGAGCGAGGCGGCTTTCGTCCGACTCGGATGAGCTTATTTGTTTATAATGCCAGTGGACAACGTGTCGCGGAATGCTTTAGTCAAATAACTATTCGTCTTAGTAAGTTGTCTAGCACTCGTGCCTGATCCCATTTCCGGCGGTGCGACGATAATCTTAATGGGTTAAGTTCCGATATGAGAAACAGAAGAACACGCGAAGCAAAAGGGGTCGTCCTATTATGACAAAAAGGTTCGGAGTATTAGTCGGCGTTTTGATTATTTTTATGGCGGTTGACACGGTCGGACAACAAATTGAAGGCGAGAATCAGCGATCGGCCCGTATCAAAGCAACCCAACCGACCGTGTTCTTGGAATTGGTCCGAATCGGCAAATCCGATACGGACGATAGCGATTCAGTGGCCCACCGTGCCTGGTTTCGGCTAATAAATAATTCTAAGTGGTTGATTAAGATCGATGCTTCAGGGTCTGCAGAACACCCTGATGGCACCAAGCTTTATTACGATACCCTCGATTTGAAAGGTAATATAATAGAGCGATACTCGTGCCACGTGTGTTCGATAATTGGGATCGCGGCTGGGAAGAGTGTTGTTTTCAGTGTTCCGCATGATGAGCTTCTCGCTGCGTCCTCTGTCAGAGTCCAATTTGCGTACGAGTGGGAAGATCGAGTGTCGGTAGCTCCTTCTTTTGAGCCGTCGCATTTTGTATATTTTTATACTTCCAACTTGAAGCCTTCTCGATAATTCCCGATCAGCGAATGCCGCAAACATAAGGTGTGATCTCTGTGCATAAGCGGCAGAAGTTGACCCTGACCGTACTCTTCATTCCAGATTTCGTGATTCTACTGTCGGCGGTCAACACTCGGAGTTGACAATGAGCCTTAAACCACCGCTACCGCAGGTGGTACTGACAGAAGGAGCTTTACTCTCACAGATCGTTTTTTCTGTGCTCTTCGTCTGTGCCTTCTGTGGTAGATTTTTGCCCGCGAATTACGCGAATGAACGCGAATTTATGAGAAGCCGATCCAAAGCCGACCACAGAATACACAGACAAAAGACACAGAACACCTGCCTCTGATCCCCCATTCTATGAATGAACCATAAACCACCCGCTACCGCAGGTGGTACTGACACGAGGTGCTGACACGAACTCATCACTCGTCGCTCATCACTCGTCACTCATCACTCGTCACTCATCGCTCATCACTCGTCACTCATCACTCATCACTCATCACTCATCACTCACCCATCACTCATCACTCGTCACTCGCCGCTAATTCGTCTATCATTTAACACTTACAGAATTATGTCAGTGGATAAGGATATATTGGTAAATCGGCAGGCGCTGCACGAATATCACATTCTTGATAAGTTCGAGGCGGGGGGCGTGCTTTTGGGCACTGAGGTCAAGAGCATAATGGCCGGGCGGATACAGTTAAAGGAATCTTACGTTGCGATAAAGGACGGGGAGGTGTGGCTGATCAATGCCCACATTTCGCCGTATTCGCACGGGAATATTCAGAATCACGAACCGCTCAGGACGCGGAAGCTGCTGCTCCATCGACGCGAGATCACAAAGCTCGAGAAAGAGACGATGCAAAAGGGGATGACGCTGGTCGTTACCCGCATATACTGGAAAAACGGGCGGATAAAGTTTGAGATCGGCGTGGCAAAGGGCAAAAAGCTCTACGACAAACGCGAGGCCGAGATGCGCAAGACCATTGCGAAAGAAACGCAGCAACAGTTGAAAGAAAACCTTAGATAAGCTATAGATATAATTCTGCTTTTTGGCTATATAAACGAAACTTATTCAGAGGTAATTGATGGACTTTCAAGCACTCTCGGCGGATTTTTCTGCGGCTAACGTAGAAGCATTGGCGGTACCGGTCTTTAAGGGCGAAAAGCCCGCGAACTTAAAGGACCTGGACGCATTGACCGGCGGCCAGATCGCCGCGGCTCTCAAAAGCGAAGAGATAAAGGGCGAAGCCGGCGACACGGCCCTCTTCCGACTTTCGGGCAAGGGCAATACAAAGGCGACGCGGCTGTTGCTCGTCGGCGCCGGCGAGCGTAATGATCATAAGGCCCCCGGAGTTGCCGTCGCGGCCGGCACGGCGACGCGATACTTAAGGAAGCTCGGCGTTAAATCGTTCGCATTTTGGGCCCGATATGATGACGACGCCGTCGCCGCCGCTCAGAACGCGGTCCAGGGTGCCATCACCAGCCAATTCGAGCTGGATAAATATAAGACCAAGGACAAGAATGACAAGGCGGTTACGAAGCTGGCCGTGTTTGTCGGGGGAGCGAAAGCGGCGGACGTAAAGAACGGCATCGCACGCGGCAAGGCCATCGGCGAATCGATGAACTTTACGCGCGATCTTGCCAATGAGCCGCCGAACATCCTGCATCCGACGGAACTCGCAGCCCGTGCCGGGAAGATGGCCCAGGAAGTCGGCCTTAAATTTGAGGCGCTTGACGAAGCGAAGATGAAAAAGCTCGGCATGGGTTCCCTGCTGAGTGTTTCGCAAGGTTCGGAACAGCCCGGGCGCATGATCGTGCTGCGTTACACACCGGCCAAGGCGGCAAAAGGCGCCCAGCCGATCGCGCTGGTCGGAAAGGCCATCACCTTTGACACGGGCGGCATCTCGCTGAAGCCGGGCGAAGGAATGGACGCGATGAAGTACGATATGTCGGGCGGTGCGACGGTCATCGGGACGATGCGTGCGATCGCGCTGCTCAAGCCGAATGTTCCGGTGATCGGCGTCGTCGCCGCGGCTGAGAATATGCCCGACGGGCGTGCCTCGCGGCCGAGCGATATCGTCACCGCGATGAACGGAAAGACGATCGAGATACTGAACACCGACGCCGAGGGCCGGCTGGTGCTGGCCGATGCCGTGGCCTATGCGGAAAAACTCGGTGCCACGCGGATCATCGACATGGCCACCCTGACCGGTGCGGTGATCATCGCACTCGGCGATCAGAACACGGGCGTAATGGGCAATGATCAGGAGCTGGTCGATGTGCTGATCAAATGCGGCAAGGATGCGGGCGAGGGTTTTTGGCAGCTGCCGCTCAGTGCCGAGTACAGCAAGCAGATCAGGTCCGATATCGCGGACATTAAGAATATCGGGCCGCGGGGCAAGGCCGGAACGATAATGGGAGCGGTCTTTATCCAGGAATTTATCGACAAGGCCAAATGGGCCCACCTTGATATTGCCGGGACCGCATGGTTTGACAGCGTTCGGCCTTTCCAGGCAAAGGGGCCGACGGGTGTCGCCATCCGCACACTGCTTAATTACATCGAGCGTAACGGTTAGACAACCGAAGCGATTCAACCTAAAATGGGCTGGTAAGTTCGCTTACCGGCCCTATATTTTTGCAAAACTAAAGCTTTCACGGCGTCCTAAAGTGACCGCATTTTCTTTTTGAATCGCGATGCCCGCACTTCACCAACGACCCGAGGCTCCCGCCATACGAAAGGCCATTAGGCCCAACGTACTCAACCTGATCATCGCCGGCGCTTTGTTGCTGCTGGTCTCGGCGTGTTTCTGCCGTTCCGGACGCGGCGATTCCGGCAGTGTCATTGACGACCCGGGCGACAATATTTATTCAGAAGCGAACTCCGCCGACCGCGGCACGAGTACCGGCAACGACAGCGGTGACGACGGTGATTTCATCGTGCAGTATGCAGAGATCGAAACGCCGCGCTATCGGCAGATCGACCGGCAGATCCGCGATGAGAAGCTGATCGAAAAGGCCGCCGACAAACTGAACGGTGCGTTAAAACTGCCGCATGACATCACGCTGCAGAGCCGCGACTGCAAAGAACAAAACGCCTTTTATGATCCCGGGGACAAGTCGGTAACAATATGTTACGAACTGATGGAGCGCTTTTACAGCGCCTTCCGTTCCGCGGGGCTGAATGAGAACGCTGCCTACGAAAAAATGTTCGATGCCGTGCGGTTCGTTTTCCTGCACGAGATCGGGCACGCGTTGATCGACGCATACAAATTGCCGGTCACGGGCGGCGAAGAGGATTCGGCCGATCGGCTTTCGGCGTTCGTCAATTTGCGTGAGCTGGGCGACGAAGGCGTGCGGGCCGTTTTTGCCGCGGCGGATGCATTTGCCATCGAATCGCGCGAGCGTCCGCAGAATGCCCGCAACATGGCGGACGAGCACCTGCAGCAGGAACAGCGATTTTATAACTCGCTTTGCATGATCTATGGATCAAATCCGCAAAAACATTCGCGTATAGTGATGGACGGTTATCTCCCGAAAGAACGTGCCGTCCGTTGCCAGAACGAATATCAGCGAACGGTCGAGAGCTGGATGACGCTGCTCGAACCGTGGAGAAAAAATTAGCACCGCCAAAATAAGGAACGGCAATCTATATGAAAAACTTGATCTTGGGCCTCATCAACGGACGAGACCAGAAACTAAACGGGATGATCGCATTGGCATTTATTGCCCTGGTCGCCCTCGGATGTACCTGCAACAGGAACTGGGAGTTTAACACCTCACAGAACTCGACCGCCGATAACACTAGCGTGACGACGGACCCGCCATTCGGCGGCGACGACGACGAAGACGGCGAAATGCCGAACGATCGGCTGTTAATGGCGCTCGTGAAAGAGACGACGGCGGATTTTGCCTATTCGATCAGCAATGAGGATTTTTCGAAGATGTACGGAAAGGCCTCGCAGGATTTTCAGAACACATACACCGAAGAGCAGATGGAGGAATTCTTTAAGGATTTCATCAAGAATAAACGCCAACTGCTCCCGATCCTTTCAAAAGCGGTCACAACAGACCCCGAATTCGACGGCGAGCCTTACATCCGGACCGAGAACGGCCTGAGCATTCTGGTGGTCAACGGCAAATATTCGACCAAACCCGTGCCGGTGACGTTCAACTATGAATATGTAAAACGCGGCGGGCAGTGGAAGATGCTCGTGCTAAAGGTTTTCGTGCGCTAACGCCGAAAAATGTTTGGTAAATGATGGGGGCTCCGCCGGGCGGGGCCCCTCTTTTTGTTATTTGGGCGGGCGGCGGATATAATTTCCCTTTGCTTACATAAACTTATGAAGATCCATGAATATCAGGGCAAGGAGCTCTTAAAGGAATATGGTGTGCCTGTGCCGCGCGGCATCGTTGCACGCTCGGCCGATGAGGCGGAAGCCGCAGCCCGCGAACTCGGCACCGACGTCGTTGTCGTAAAGGCGCAGATCCACGCCGGCGGCCGCGGAAAAGGCGGCGGTGTTAAGCTGGCGAAATCTCCGGAAGAGGCTCGGCAGATCGCGTCGGAAATGCTGGGGATGAACCTGGTCACGCACCAGACCGGGCCCGAAGGGCGCGAGGTGAAGACCCTCCTGATCGAAGAAGGGCTGCCGATCGATAAGGAATTTTATCTCGGTATAACACTCGACCGCGTTACCGGGCGAAATACCTTCATGGCATCTTCGGCGGGCGGTATGGATATCGAAAAGGTCGCCGAGGAAACGCCCGAGCTGATCCTGAAAGAGACGATCGACCCGTCGGTGGGAATGCGTCCGTTCCAGGCTCGGAAACTCGCCTTTGGGCTCGGGATTCCCGCAGGGCTGGTGAATCAGGCTGCGAAATTCATGCTCGCGCTCTATGAGGCTTACGAAAAGATGGATGCCTCGATCGTCGAGATCAACCCGTTCCTGCTGACAAAGGACGAACGGCTGATCGCATTGGACGCCAAAGTCAATTTTGACGACAATGCGATGTTTCGGCACAAGGAATATGAAGAGCTGCGCGACCTGAACGAGGAGGAGCCGCTCGAGATCGAGGCCTCGAAATTCGACCTCAACTATATCAAGCTGGACGGCAACATCGGGTGTATGGTCAACGGTGCCGGCCTGGCGATGGCGACGATGGACATCATCAAACTCCACGGCGGTGAGCCGGCGAACTTTCTGGATGTCGGCGGCGGGGCGTCGCAGGAACGCGTCGAGCAGGCGTTCAAGATCCTGCTTGCGGATGAGAACGTAAAGGCCGTGCTGATCAACATTTTCGGCGGCATCGTCCGCTGTGATATGGTGGCGAACGGCGTGGTCGCCGCCGCAAAGAACCTCGGTGTTTCTATCCCGATCGTGGCCCGGCTCGAAGGCACGAACGTAGAAGAAGGCCGCCGCGTCCTCAAAGAATCAGGTATCGGCATCATCCCCGCCGAGGGCATGAGCGATGCTGCGGAGAAAGTGGTCTCGGCCGCTGCTTGACGATAAACTCAAAGGAATGCATTACCGGGGTTCAGGGTTGATGAGCCCCGGTTTTTTTAGCCCCCTCAACTACCCTATCTCAAAGTTCTTGATCTCTTCCGCAAGCTGTCGTTCGAGTCCCGTCTGTTCGTTCTGCAATACCCTTCGTTCCGACTCGATCTCTTCGAGCCGTGATTCCTGTTCGTTCGCCTTCGCGATATAGCGGGCGATCAGAGCCTTTGCCTCAGATGTTTTCGCAAGAGCCTCGATATTTTCGCGGAAGCGCTTTTGGTCTGCGGCGATCAGTTCCGATTCCTTTGCAAGCGCCGACATTTTTGCAGCCGCTTGATTTATCTTGATCCTAAGATCGATGAGGCGCGCGAGACGCGCTCGGGTCTTTTCGTCGATCGAGCGGCTCGCGACAAACGTTTCGAGGTCTTTCGGCGAAAGTGATGTCAGGTTGTAGCGGTCCATCATGCCGAAATTCTCAGCGACGGTCACGTCCTTGCTTTCGAAAGGGCCAAGTTCGATCTTAAACCGATAGAACCTGCCCGTGACGTAATCGGGTTTTGCGTGATCTTCGGAAAGCACCCAATTCTTTCGAACGGGATGTTCGATATAAACGGTCTTGCGGAAATCGGTTTGGTTGGCGAGTCGATAGGTCCGCTTATCAGCCTTGAAATAATGTACTTGAAAGACGCCGTTAACTACTTTGACCATGCTTGCGGGCAGTCGATCCTGTTCCTGTTCAACGCGGATCAGCGTGCCGAGGTCAAGAGCGAAAGAGATCAGCCGCTGTTCCTTCGGCTTAAGCCGCTCCATCAATGCTTCGCCGGCGTAGGCGTCCTTTTCGAGGATGGTCATCGCCCCGCCCTCAAAGGTCAACGCCGTTGTATTTTTTAGCAAGAGTCCGCTCATCGGTCGCGGATGTGTTCGGGCGATCGCCTCATATTCATCTTCGTCCTCATCAGCATCTTCGTTAGAGCCGGCACGAAAGATCGAGACCCGTTCGCCATCCATCGTGGTTTGTACGATCGGAATAAGTGCCGAACGGTTTCGCTGAACGGTAACGGGTTGTTCGATCCGGTATTCGAAAAGATTGCCGAGCTCTTCGCCTGTCGCAGCAGTATCTATGCCGCCGCTCTCGTTCAATAAGGCGTCGCTGACGGTGGTGCCGGTGAAACCGGATGAGACCATGAAGTTACTGTTAACGTCGCCGAACATTGGCTTGGGCGGCGGGGGTGGGCCCATGCCGGAGCCAGTACCTGATCCCGCTCCGGATCCCCTACCGACGCCGCTGCCGTATCCCCTCGATTCGCCGGCTTCCGGGTTTTCCGGATCATAGATCTGGGGGCTGAGGTTAAGGTCTTCAGGGATCGGCACAACGGGGCGATAGCGATAGAGCGGCTTTTGGAGGTTCTGAATAAATGAAACAGGTGAGCCCGAGACCAGAGAGAGTTGAACGTTCTCCCAATCCTCATCGCTCACATTGTCCACGATCGCCCATCCCTGAAAGAACGGTCGGCCGTCGCCGTCGAGGACGACCCGATAGGTCGTTTTCCAGATCGGCGCGGCGATGGTATAACTAACGACCATTTCCCGGCGGCCGATGCCACGGCTTGTAACGGAGATCGTTTTTGCGTCCCGCCGACGTGTGGAGGCGGTGGCGTTGGCAAATTCGTTCAGGTCCGCACGAGAACCTTGATCGAGAAGTTTGATGCCGCGCACCTCGGCAAGATCGTATGCGGAGATCTCGCCGGCGTCGGTGGTGACGACGACGAAATGCTGCACGTTGCCGGGGCTATTTTCCGCGATGGGAGTTCGACGGGTTTCAACGGTTAGAATTGCTCCCTGAACGGTTCGGGCACCGAGCGAGATCGCGACGCGTTCACCCTGCATCTGGGCGAGAACCTCGGCGAGACCGCCTTCGTTGGTCTCGGCCCCGACGCTGAATGGAATTTCGGCCGTACGCGCCGAAGCAGGCTGCGAGGAATTGTAAGAGACTGCTCCTATACGGCCCTCTCCGAGATCGAGCACCACCATCGACTTCAAAACGTCATCGATCTGCGATTGCTTGAACGATAGGTCGACCTCAGCGTCGCCGGTAACGATGCCTCGCCGCTCGATATAAGCAACGCCGTTTGAATATAGAACCACGCGCCGGATGGGAAGCTCAGACGCCCGGCGGGCGTGAACCCCGTTCGCTGTACCGTTCGCCTCATGCACTTGTTGCGCTGGTGAATAAAGCGCAAACGCGCACACGAATAACAGGAGGAGAGAAAGTTCCTTCTTCATTTTTTTGTTTTCCTTTTAATTGAGGGCTGCCTGCGCAAACCAATTGAAACGCAGACCGATTTCGAATAACTAAAGGATGTTACGACCTCGGAAATTGGTTGCTTGACCGGGAAGACTAGATCTTAATAAATATACGACGGCGGTGGAGCAGCCACATGAGGACGAACCAGAAAAGTACAAATGTGACAGCATAAGCGAGTGAAGCGTTTATGGGAGAGAGCGAAGTCAGGAAGAACGTTTGATAGATCCACTGCTGAAGGGAGAGGTCGGCGATCTTGATTATGCCGAGCATGCGGGCCAGTATCCCTGAGAACACGAAGAGTGCGAGGGCGTTGACGCCGAAGATGATGAAGGGTTTTGCCCAACGCTTATAGCGGAGGACGTCGATGAGGTAATAACAGACGCCGAGCGTGAGCAGCGCGAGGCCGACGGTGTAGACGGCATAGGAACTGGTCCA
>JAEWBM010000169.1 GCA_023391155.1 Acidobacteriota bacterium | reverse complement strand
TGTTTATCGGGGTGATGGCGGCGGCGGTGGCGATCTTGTTTACCGCGGCGGCGGGAAGCTATCTATTCTGGTCGGCGGCGATGACGATCTTTTTGGTAACGGTCTTCAGCGTGGGAAAGGCGGCGATGCGGCTGACGGCAGTGCGGAAGGCGATGCCGCAGATCGTAGATGAACTGAACGGGCAGGCGAAATGGCAATACACGCTGTGGGCGGTGACGCCGGCGATATTTGTTTGGAATGCCGCAGCGGCTTTATTTTCAAGGCGAATAAACTGGCGCGGGACGGTTTATGAGATGGTTTCGGCCGATGAGACGCGTGTGGTGAAGCACGTTAAGGGGCAGTAACCGCAACGAAATGAGCATCATAAGGCGTATGAAAAACGGTTTATCTCGCAGGGCCCTGGGGCTGGCGGTCATAACTTTGTCGTTTATCGCCGCCGGCGTGGGCCAGGAACCCGCCGCGACTCCGCCTAAAGAAGTGGTGGCATTTACGCCGGGAAAGGCCCCGGTGATCATAATCCCCGGAATCACAGGATCAGAGCTGATCAACAAGAACACGGGGAAAACGGTGTGGTTCAGCCGTTCGCGGGACGGTGACGACGACCTGCGGCTTCCGGTATCGCCGAATCTGGCTGCGAATCGAGACAGCCTGGTCGTGGGCGATATATTGCGGGGGGTTAAGTTTTTGAAGTTTTTGCCGGAGACGGAGATCTATGACCAGTTGATCACGAATCTGGAGAAGCGGGGTGGTTATCGCGAGGCGAAATGGGACGATCCGGGCGAGAACGGGCATCAGGACACGTTTTATGTGTTTCCGTACGATTGGCGACGGGACAATGTTGAGACGGCGCGGCTGCTTATCCGGCAGATCGAGGAGCTAAAGGCGAAGCTGGGTAAGCCTGACCTGAAGTTTCATGTAGTGGCACATTCGATGGGCGGGCTGATCACACGGTATGCGGCGATGTATGGCGACGCGGACCTGCAGGGCGGGGCACCGGTTCCGACATGGGCGGGGGCAAAGCATTTCGACAAGGTGTTTTTGCTGGGGACGCCGAACGAGGGTTCGGTGCAGGCCCTGCAGACGCTGATCGAGGGGATGTCGCACTTTGGGGGCGGGATAAATCTGCCGTGGGTGCGGAATATCAATACGCAGGACGTATTTACTATCCCGTCGATATATCAGCTATTGCCGCACGCGGAGAGCTTTCTGGTATATGATGAGAATTTGAGGCCGCTCAAGGTGGATATATTTGACCCGGCGAACTGGGATGAATATGACTGGGCGGCGTGGAAGCATAAGAAGTTTGAGGACCGGTTCAGCAGGGTTGAGCAGAACAATGCGAGACCGTATTTTAGGGCGGCGCTGCTCAGAGCAAAGCGGTTTCAGGCGGCACTTGACGCAAACACCACACCGGAGACGCCCGTCGCATTTTATCTGATCGGGTCGGATTGCAAAGAGACGCAGAACGCGGTATTGCTGAGGCGGGACGAAAAGAAGGGCCGGTGGATCACGCAGTTCGATGCGGACGGATTTACACGGTCGGACGGGCAAAAGGTGACGGCCGAGGAACTCAAGCCGTTCATCTATTCGATGGGCGACGACACGGTGACGCGGCGTTCGCTGGCGGCGGAGACGATCCGTTCCAACGGCCGGGAAAATGCGCTGCCGATCGCGGATGAGCTGATAAGCTGTGCCGGGCACCGGCAACTGGTGTCGAATACCGAGATACAGGACCGGCTGTTTACACTGCTCGGCCCCAAGGCGGCCGCCGCGGCGCAGTAGGTCACACATGCGGCAACAGAGGGTAAGATGATAAAGAACTTGCTCGACGGCGAAGAGGCCCCGAAAGACGAACCGGAAGAAAAGGGGCGAAAGATGCCGCATCTATTTTCGACGGAGCCGACGGTAACGACGCTGTTCGCGAACGAACCCGCGGAGCCGACGCCGGTTAACGCCGAAGGTGAGGCCACTGAGACCATCCACAGGGCGGAATACACTCCGCCGACATCGGACGAATCGATAAGAATGACGGGGCTTGCGTGGTCAGCGGGGATAACGCTGTTCGCCTCGATAGTTTTCATGATGCTGTTCGGGTGGTTTGCCGACCTGCTGTTTGGCAGTGCCCCGTGGGGTCTGGTGGGCGGGATGGTGCTGGGGTCGATAATCGGGTTTGTACAGTTTTTCAGGATCAACCAAGAGATCTTGCGGACGCCGCGGAAGAAGAACTAGCCGCCGCAAGAAAGCCCGGCCGGGCTTTGAGTTTTCCCCTATAAGACAATATAATTTACGGTTTGAATGCGCGACGGACCCGAGCCTGTGAGTAACTCGCCCGAAGACGTGATGCCGGACGCACACCGCCGGATACTCGTGATAATGGGCGTAATGGGGCTGGTGGGTGCGGCGGCGGCCTGGATCGGCTTTTCCTGGCTGCACGGGCTGGGGCTTTTGATCGGGCTCGTCATCGCTTTCATCAATTATTTCTGGCTGAAATATTCGCTAAGAAAGGTTTTTGAGAACACGCCGGAGGGTGAGAAGCCGAGGATATCGGCACTGAGATATCTCGGGCGGTATCTGGCCCTGGGGCTGGTGATCGCGGTGATATATGCCTCGGCCGTGATACCGATAATTCCGGTGATGCTGGGGATCGCGGGATTTGGTTTTGCAGTGGTCGTGGACGGCGTGATCAGAATTTTTACAAGCTTCTCTAACAGGAAGGAAATTTAAGAATGTTCTTATTTGCAGAAGGCGGGCATCCGACACCGCTGATCGTAGATTTTATAAATTACTATCTGGGTGAGCCGGTTCATCGGTTCCAGATGGCGTATACCAAGCCGATCTGGGACAAGTTTTTCTCGAACTTCGGCACCGATGCCGAGACGATGTTCGGGGTGTACACGCCTGAGAACGCGATCCCGTGGTACACGATAATGTTCGTGATCGCGTGTATCCTGGCGGTTATCGTGATCGGAATATTGAAGGGCAAGCTTTCGGAGGACGATCCGAAGCCCGGGCAGATGACGCTCGAAGCAGGTTTTCTTGCGATCAAGGACCTGGTGATCAGCGTTGTGGGCGAGCATGGGTTTAAGTACTTCCCTGTTATCGCGACGTTTGCGGTGCTGGTTCTGATCTCGAACCTGATGGGGACATTCCCGCTGTTTATGTCGCCGACGGCATCGGTTAACGTAACATTTGCTCTGGGTATCGCGTCGTTCGTTTATTACAACTACGTCGGCATTTCGGAGAACGGGCTGCTGAAGCACATCGGCCACCTTTCGGGGCCGAAGCTGCCGCTGCTGATGGCGATATTCATCACGCCGCTGATCTTTTCGATCGAGCTGATATCGAACATGATCAGGCCGCTGACGCTGGGCGTTCGCCTGTTTGCGAACCTTTACGCCGACGAGCAGATCTATTATCAGATCTCGAACCTTGCACCGCCCTATACGCAGATACTGCTGCCGGCAGCGCTGTTGGTGCTGGCGGTATTCGTGGCGTTCGTGCAGACGCTGGTGTTTACGCTGCTCTCGTCGATCTATGTCAGTGAGGTGACGCACCACCACGACGATCACGAGGAGCACGCTGAGCCGGGCGACGCGGCGCCGGCGACAGCATAAAAAAGTTTTGGCGGCCGACGGCCGTCGAAAGGCCCGGGAGACCGGGTGCCGGGGACGATCTTTTAGAGTCTGTGATTAATAGCAGTATTGGCTGATACTGAAACTGCCCGCACGCAACAGGCGGCTTGACTCCAACGAGAGTAGAAATCAAGCAATACCGGAAGCGAGGCGAAATAATACACGCGATGCAGGCGATAAGAAGAGGCCCCTCCAAATAACAAATAAAAACTTGGAGATAAAAATGAACAAAGTTAAATACATGTTTTTCTCAATGCTGGCGCTCGCCATGATGGCGCTGCCGGCAATGGCACAGGGTGCGGCCGACAACGAATCGACCGTTAACTCGTACAAAGCGATCGCTGCGGGCCTCGGCTTTGGTATCGCTGCAGGTTTGGCCGCTATCGGACAAGGTCTGGTCGGTTCGCGTGCTGCTGAAGGCGCTGCCCGCAACCCGGGTGCGGCCGGTACGGTCCAGACGATGATGATCATCGCGCTGGCCCTGATCGAGTCACTCGTGCTTTTCGCACTGCTCATCGTCTTCGTTAAGCTTTAATCGACGGCGATCGCAAGACATGCGGACCCGGGCCCACACGGCCCGCGTCCGCATTTTAGTTGGGGGAAGCAAATAATAAGGCCGAGAGCGTCAAATATGTGCAACCTTGGCCGGCGTGCCGCGTTCTAAAATTAAATGACCGAAGATCTTCAGGGACAATTGATCGCCGACAAGTATCGGCTGAACGAGCGAATAACGCGAAGCCGCGAGAGCGAGCTTTATCGGGCGACGCACGTGCTGATGGAAAAGCCCGTCACCGTAAGCGTGATGCGCGAATGGAGCGACCGCGAGGCGTTTTTTGAACGAGCGAGGACGGCCGCGAGGCTGGCACATCCGAATGTGCTGAACATGATAGATTTCGGCACGTCGGTGGACGGGCACGTCTATGCGGTATTCGACACGGCGGACGTAGAGACGCTGAAGACGATGGTGCTGCGCGAGGGGCCGATGGAACCGGATGCGGCGGTGGCGATCGCGTCACAGATCGCAGCGGCACTGTCGGCGACGCATGCGGCCGGCGAGATACACGGCAATCTGACGGCCGAGAAGGTTTTGATCTGCACGGACGCGGGCGGCGAGCTGCAGGCGAAGATCTTTGACCTAGGGACACCGAACCCGATAATGGCGGTCGACGACGTTGGGGCGCTGGATCCGGCGGAGTTTGCATATCTCGCTCCGGAGCAATGTGCGGGTTCGGAAAGGGCGGATGCTCGAGGCGATATCTATTCGCTGGGCGTCATCCTTTATGAAATGCTGGCGGGGGTGGTGCCGTTTTCGGGCGAGCGGCCTTCGGAAGTGATGGTCAAGCACGCGGAAGAAGCACCGGCGCCGCTGACGGCATTCAGGCAGGACGTGCCGCCGGCGATAGAACCGGTGATGCTGCGGGCGTTGGCGAAAGATCCGGACCTGAGATATCAGACGGCGGAGGAGTTTGCGAACGACCTGAACGGGCTTACCGCTGGAACCGCAACCGCTGCGGCAGCAGCCGGCGGTGGGAAGAGCTTTTGGACGACGGCGATAATGGTGATCGTCGGAGTTGGGGCACTTGCGGCGGCACTGATCTACGCGACGTGGACCAACCGGACAGAGCCGGCTACGGTTCTGCAGGCGGATGCGAACGGGCTGCCGGTGCAGCCGATCAACCCGGCGACTGGCGTTGAGGAACAGGCCCTGGCGTCGATGCCGATGACGGGCGAAACGAATTCGAATATGTCGATGCCGGAGGTGATGCCGGGCGGCGACGGCTATAATCCGTGGGGCGGCGGCGGGCCTCCGCCGGGGGCGCCGGAATACGTACCGGGCGGCGAGGTCTATACGATACCGGGGGGCGGGAGCCAGTTCATGCCGAACTGCGTACCGCAGCCGAGCGGCGTGATGCTGTGCTATGGCGATCCGCCACCGAATGCCGTGCCGGTCAAACCGACACCGACTCCGCGAACCACGCCCGAAGCTAATGCGAACGTCGAGGCGAAGCCGTCACCGACAGCATCGCCTATACCCCCGACGAACCCTCGACCCTCGCCCACGGCGACCCGGCCGGCGCCGACTCCGGCTGCGCGAGCGACTCCATCGCCGGATGATGAGGAAGGCGATGGTTCAGTGGACTGAAAGTAGTTTTAGCTAATTGAAGAGGGGCTGCGCTTATGGCGAGCCCCTTTTTTCGTTATCTTGGGACCTCGACGGTTTTGAGAATGTCGGAGATGACGGCGTCGGGCGTTGCTCCGTCGAGTTCGGCCTCGGCACGGAGTGCGAGGCGGTGGCGGAGCACGGGCAATGCCACGTCGCGGACATCGTCGGGCGTCGGGAACTCGCGTCCGCGTATGGCGGCAAGGGCCTTTGAGCAGAGCAGAAGAGCGATGGAGGCACGGGGGCTGGCACCGTAGAGGATGGTCGGGTGGCTGCGGCTGCGGCGAACGATCTCAACGATATAACCCTGAACGCCTTTTTCCATTCGCATCGCGCGTATCTCGGCACGGCAGTGGCCGATGGCGGCGGAATCGGGCAGCGGACGGATGTCGAGCTGATCGAGGTGATGCGAATTAAAGCCGAGGTCCCAACGTGAGACGATCTCGTGCTCATCGGCGGCTTCGGGATAATCTATCAGTATCTTTAGCAGAAAACGGTCGAGCTGTGCCTCGGGCAGCGGGTATGTCCCTTCGTACTCGATCGGGTTCTCGGTGGCGAGGACGGTGAACATCGGCGAGAGGCGGTAGCGGTCGCCGTCGATGGTCACCTGACGTTCCTCCATCGCCTCGAGCAGGGCCGCCTGGGTCTTGGGCGGGGTACGGTTTATCTCGTCCGCGAGGAGGATATCGGTGAAGATCGGCCCGTGGCGGAGCGAGAACTCGGACGACTGCATATTGAAGACGTTCGTGCCGGTGATATCGGACGGCATCAGGTCCGGCGTGAACTGAATGCGCGAGTAACGGGCCCCGAGGATGCGAGCGAGTGTCTTGACCGTCAGCGTTTTTGCCGTGCCGGGGACGCCCTCGAGGAGGGCATGGCCCTCGGCGAGCAATGCGACGAGGATCTGTTCGATGACGGCATCCTGGCCGACGATGGCCTTGCGGAGTTCGCCGATAACGTGTTCGATAGTTGCCGGAGTGTGAGTCAGCATTCGTGTTAGAAAAGGTCGTAAAGGGTTTTGATCGCAAGAATTAGGACCGTCGCGAGAAAGATCGCACGCAGCAGGCGGTCGTTCATACGAGCGGCGAAATGGGCCCCGACATAGGCACCCGCAAACATGGTGACGGCAAGGATCCAGCCGAGACGATAATCCACTAAACCTTGCCACATAAAGACGATCGTCGCAATTCCCGAGGAAAAAACGTTGATCAGTTTGGTGACGGCGATGGCGCCGCCGTAGGTCATGCCGAGAAAAGCGACGAAAGCCGCGGTGAGCACGGTGACATAGCCGCCGCTATAAAGGCCGCCATAGATGGCGAGGAGGAATGCTGCGAAAATGCCGAGAGTGGTCATCTGCCAGGGGGCGGTCGCGGGGGCATTGGGCTCAGGTGCGGGCTCCCGGCGAATTACGGTGAAGAGAACGATGACGATCATTGCCGCGGAAACCATGAGTTTGATCCCGCCTCCGGTGAAGAGGCCGACGAGTGCGGCACCGAGGGCGGAACCCGCGATCGTCACGAGGATCAGCGGCGTGAGACGGCGGGCCTCGATGTGACCGGCACGGAAGAACGGGATGGTGGCGCCGATGGCCATGAATGTGAGGCCGAACATATTGGTGCCGATGGCCACCTTTTCGTCGATGCCGAACTGGAACATGACGGGAACGGTGATGAGCGAATTGCTGCCCGTGACGACGCCGACCACGGTCGTGATAAAGAAGAGGATGATGAGGACGGTGAGCGCGGCGGCGGACATAGCGTTCAGAAGCGGGACCGCGCGGTGCGGGGAATGCCGAGTGCGGATTCGAGTTCGCGAATCGCACGGGCGAGACGGATGACATCGGACTTACGGGCGGAAGAGCCGTGGATCAGGTCCTCGCTTTCGGCCATTATCTGTTCGACGTCGGATGCATTGCGGCCGGTGCGTTCGGCGATGAGACGGGCCAGATCGCGGCGCGGGGTCGTCATGTTATCGACGCCGAGAAAGCGGGAGGCACGGCGGCGAAAATCGGTGTAGATGTTCTCGAGAGCCAGGTCATAAGCACGAGTGCGGAGCTGAAGCTCGGCCATGGCATCGACATATTCGAGCTTGGAGAGGCGGTCGGCGCCGCCGCCGGGCAGGGGCCGTGCAAAACGCCGGGAGCGGGTGAATATGACAAGTGCACCGATGGCGATGAGCTGCAGGATGATAGCTGTGACGGGCGTCCCGTCGAAGTATTCGATGATGCGGTTGGTGCCGGAGCCGTAGCCCTGATGATATTCGTCAAAGGCGACCGGGCCGCCGGCGGTCAGTACATTGACGGCGAGACGGACGTTGTCGGCCATGCTGATGCCACCGTTCGAGACGATGAACGGATCGGTAAGATAGACAATGGTGCCGGTGCCGTAGGGCATCTCGGCAAGGATGACGCGGTCGGACGAACCGAGGTGGAAGATCGGCCCGGCAAGATCATCGCCCGGGCGGGTTTCGGGCATCGGTTCCGAACGTGTCACAGGCGGAGGCGGAGGGGGCTCCTGCATTCGAAAGCCGAGATAGAACTCGATCGGGGTTTCCTTCGCCTCCGGAACCATCGGTGCCGTATAGTATTCGCCTTCGCCGGAGTCATCGGTTCCTGTATCGCCCAAGTCCTTTTCGGTTTCCTCGGCTTGGGTGTCGGCAGCATAGGTCGAGTAGAGCATTTCCCAATCGATCTCGCCGGAATATTCGGCACCGAACGACGATGCGAAACGGGACGGCTGGACGGCGCCGACGCCGGTCATCAGCGGGGTGGGTTGAAGCGGGCGGACGGCGGAGGTTTCAGACGTCATTTGCGGTTGGCTTGCCGGATCGACGGTAGAAATTGCGGAAAGGGTGCCGAGCGACGGTTGGCGTACAGAAAGTTCGTAGGCGGTGCCGCTAACGAGGAGGTCGGCATGCGGTTCGCGGTCGATGATTATAAGGCGGCCGCCGGTGGCGACCCAATTCAAAAGCTCGTTGGCGGTGTCTTTTGTGATCTCGCGCCTCGGAGTGCCGACGATAGCGAGTGTAGCGGGGCTGTCGGCGGAGGAGGTGAGAGCCGAGGGCGGACGCTGCCATCGGGAGACGGGGTGGCCGGATTCGGCAAGGAGCGAGTAGAGAGCTAGGGTGCCGGTCGAGCCGGGATTATAGGAGGAGCGGTTGGGGCGGTCCTCGCTGTCCGGCAACGACGTGCGCTGGACATATGAGACGGCGTTGAGCCCGATCATGATCGCGATCAGGACGCCGAAGACGAGGAACATAAGCAGCTTTTGCTTCATATTCCGGCGACAGCCTCCTTATATCGGCGGCGGAACTGCTCCCAGTCTTCGTCGGAAGTGGGGACGCCGCCGTACCAGTGCGATTCGAATTGGCCGGTCAGCGACGCGGCCGTCGGGTGAACGGGCGAGGTTTGGATATCACGGAGGTAGTCGCGATTGGTCTTATGCCGGGCGAGGCCGATGAGGCGGCGGTCGCTGAATTCACAGAGGAGAGCGATGTAGCCCTTGCGGATCGCGCCGCGGAGGTCGCCCGAGCGGGCGAGGGTTTCAGCCTCTGAAAACAGCGATGCGGCGGACTCTTCGCTGCCGATCTTTTCGCCGAGAATGACTCGCTCTTTACGGCCGTCCTCTGCCTTGCGACTAAATGCGGGGAGGACGAGCGGCGCGAGGCGATAGAGCATGAAGCCGATGAAAACGGCGAGGATACCGATGATGACGTATTGAAACCAAGGAACGGACGGCGTCTGGGAATCGGGCGGCGGGACCGGCATAACATCCGGAAAAATGCCGCGGAGCCAGTCAACAATACGGTTGATGAGCGCGGTCAGCCAGCTTTCGCTTTCATCGCTCGGCTTTTGAAACTCTTCGCGGGCGAGGATGTCGCGGAGCTGCCGTTTCTGTTCATCTTTTGAAATGCCGGAAGCGGCGGAGGCGTCGTCGGCCGCCAGCCGCGCGTGGATGGAGGCGAGGCGTTCGTCGATCTCGAGCAGGACGGCGGCACGGGCCTCGACGGTTTCGAGTGTGATGTATTCATCGAGGCGCGAATGGACCCAGGCGTTGGAGGTTTGGACGGGCCCCTCGGCTGTTTCGATAGTTTCAGAGGCCGGGACGAGGGTGCGGATATTATTGACCTTTGAGGCGTCGAAGCCACGGATCGCGGTGAGCCTGGAATGTTCAACGAGCTCGGTGATGAGATCTTTGAGGACTAGGCGGGCCGCGGCGATGCGCTCGCGGTAATCGGCGACATCGGCGGCGGGAGCGGCCGCGGAGAGCGACAGCAGCACGGCGAGGGCCGCAGCGAGAGATAACAGACGCAAATGTGGGCGAAGCAGCTTCATTTTAGGCCGAGGGTCGAGATGGACGAGCCGGACGAGGTTGAAGGAAGCGCGGGCGCTTCCCTGCTGCCCAAAGCGGGCTGAAGCGGATTGATATAAGAGCCGGGCACGGAGGGCATCTCGCCGAGACGTGCGGCCGCCATAAGCTCGATATCGTAGCCCTCGTGGCGGACCCTTTCGTCGACGTAAAGCAGGCAAAGGCCGATCATCCAGACCGGCGAGAGGACGATGATACCGGCCTGCCAAATGAGCTGGGAGGCGATCTCATACCACGCGGGGGTGATCGTGGCACCAAGCGGACTAAGATCGACACCCGTGCCCCAGGCATACCACATAAGCGGAATATAGAGGACGGCAAGTGCGGAATATGTTGCGACAATGGTGAAGCCGAATAGCGCGGCAAAGCGTTTGACGTTGCCGCTGGCGAGCGAGAAGCTGCGGCCGAAGGCGCCGAGGATGCCGGTGTCTTCGACAAGCATCGCCTGAGGGACATACGCGAAGCGCGAGGCGACGAGGCAAAAGAGCCAATAGATGCCGACAAGCGCGGCGATAATAACCACCGCGGTTATCAGGCCGCCGACGACCGGGGCGGACTGAAACGCAAGCATCGCAACGGCACTGAGGAGAACGGCGACGATGATGCCGCCATAGAAGATCATCAGGCCGAAAAAGATCATCAAGAAAATGATGGCGACCGAGGCGACGACGAGCGCCGCGAAACGCTGCCAAGTGTAGCGGTACGTTGCACGGAAGCTGATCGCCTCGCCAAAGAGGAGGGGGCGGACGAAATTTCGCGAGGCCCCGCCCATGACCGCAAGCGTCGCGACCGATTCAACAAACCAGATGACGATGGCTCCGAGGCCGGCGACGATGGCATAGG
>JAEWBM010000128.1 GCA_023391155.1 Acidobacteriota bacterium | reverse complement strand
CCTCAAACAGACGCGGAGTACCGGGGTGGTCGTCGGTCGGGCACGGCCAGAAAACGCCGTTCTCGCGTTCGATGCGTTCCCAACTGATGCCGCCGTAATCAGCAGTGCCGCCTCGTGAGGCTTCTCTCATCTCCTCAAACATCTCGCGGGTGTTTGTGTAAGGGAAGAACTTGCCGCGGCCGAGGCGTTCGGCCAGGCGCTGGACGATCCACCAATCCGGCTGTGCTTCGCCGGGCGGGTTAGTAGCCTTATTGATCTTCAGCACGCGCCCCTCGCCGTTAGTGGTCACACCTTCGTCTTCGGACCAGGCAGTCCCGGGCAGCACGACGTCGGCATATCGGGCGGCCTCCGACATAAAGAAATCGATGCAGACGTAAAAATCGAGGCCCTCGAGCGATTCGCGGACCTTGTTGGTATCGGGCAGCGACACCATCACGTTGTTGCAAACGGACATCAACCCGCGGATCTCTCCCTCGCGCATCTTCTGGAACATCTCGACGACCGAAACCCCGGCCTGCGGCATTTCTTCGACCGGGATGCCCCAAACTTTAGCGATGTGTTCGCGGTGTTCCGGATTATTGATGCTGCGTTGGCCGGGGAGCTGATCGGACTTTTGCCCATGTTCGCGGCCACCCTGGCCATTGCCCTGGCCGGTGAACGTGGCATAGCCGCGGCCGGGAGCGCCGATCTTGCCGGTCGCAAGAACGAGGTTGATATAGCTGAGCACATTGTCGACCCCGTTCGAATGGTGCTCGATACCGCGGGCGTGAAGGACGAAGCCCGTTTGGGCACGGCCGTAAAGGCGAGCGGCCTTGATGATCTGGTCGGCGGGGACGCCGCAGATCTCTGAACAGTACTCGGGAGTATATTTTTCGAGTATGAGATCGCGAGTTTCCTGCCACCCGTTCGTTCTTGCCTCGATGAACGCTTCGTCGACATAGCCCTCTTTGATAATGACATGGAGCATCGCGTTCGTTAGAGCGACGTCGGTCCCGGGGCGAAGCTGCAAGTGTATATCGCCCTGGCGGGCAGTGGGCGTTTCGCGGGGATCGATGATGATCCAAATGCCGCCGTTGTCACGCTGCTGCCACATGTACTTGTTAAGGACCGGGAAGGTCTCGGCACAGTTCGCTCCGGCGATGAGGAGCACCTCCGACAGCGGGATGTCGCTCCAAGGGTTTGCTGCCCGATCGATCCCGAATGCCTTGTTGTTTCCTGCGGCGGCGGAGACCATACAAAGGCGGCCGTTATAATCGACATAACGAGTACCGAGGCCGACCCGGGCAAACTTGCCCATGACATAGGTCTTTTCCGTAGTTAAAGAGGAGCCGGAATAGACCGCCAGCGAATCACGCCCGTATTTTTCACGCAGTTCGTTGAACTTTGCAGCAACTAGGTCGAGGGCTTCGTCCCATGTCGCACGTTCAAAAATGCCGTTTCGTTTGATCAGCGGGTGCTTGAGGCGGTCCGGGTGATGGGCCTGGAGATAGGCAGTGACGCCTTTAGGACAAAGCTTTCCCTCATTGACGGGGAAATCGTACCGTGGCTCAAATCCAACAACGTGGTCGTCTTCGACGAGGAGATTCATACCGCACTGAACGGCGCAATAGGGACAATGCGTCGGAACGACCTTGTCGATCTCGCGGTCGCCGCGCCAGCCGCCGTGCGGCTCGTCATGGAGATGCGGGCCGAACTCCTCAATGATCTTATCGAGATGCTGGACTTTGCTCATTTTATTTCTACGTTTTCCGCAGCGGCCACGTCGTCGGTTCGCGAGCCGGTGAAGACCTTTTCGGCTTTGTCGGGGAGGCCCGCGTATGCCAGGCCGCGGATAATGCGTTTGCAGCGCGGGCAATAATCCTGAAGAGTGTGGCCTTCCTGCATTCGGTAGTCAAAACCGAGCTGTCCGACGACCTTCTTCAGATCATCGATCCACATCTTACCGGCGAACATTGTTCCGCAGCGCGGGCAAACCGCCTGCTCCATCTCCTGCGAACGTTTCTGATAGAGTTCGACGCCTACGGACGCCGGCCGTTGGACGATGTGGAACAATTTGCCGAAAGGCAGAAAGAACAGCGTCATTATCACGATCGCCTGATGCGAAAGGGCGATAAAGTGATACATATACCCGGCGAGCCAAAGGCTCGAAACCGTAAGCATTAGGCCCGAAACCGAAATGGCGATCAGCAGCATATGCGGGGTGAAATCCAGCAGATACGTTTGATAGGCGATGGCACCGCGGTCTTTCAGGCGGCGGTGAATTGCAATAGCGCAGCCGGCGATAACCATGATCGCAGTGAAATCCAGAGCGTGGAAGGTTATCCATGCGATGACGCTGCGCGAATCCATAACCTGCAGCGGAAAGCCGAAAACGTATGCACGGTAATCGCGGGCCCCTTCGAGCTTGAAATGGATCCAGCCCCAAACGAGCGGGAACGTGATCAGAGCGGAAATAATGCAGCCCCACATGATCAGGAAGTGCATCAGCCACCTTTGGGCACCGCGCTTGAAGATGAAACGCTGCTCGACCAGATTCGTTGCCACTGTCGCGGAGGCATCGGCCGTGTTCCGGAGAAACTTTTTCTTCTGAAAAAACAGCTTCAGCCCGCGCCAGAAATACGCTCGGGTCGCCGGCCGCTGAAGCCATAGAGCATAACGAAAAACGATCGCACCGAGAGCGACGATGCTCGCGACGGTATAGCCGAATAACGCTGGATCGAAATGTTCCAGATTGCGGGAGCCGATGATAACCAGCACCGTGAGCAACGCGGACGCCGCGATGCCCAGAAGCGTCGGGTTGCGGTAGCTGAATTTAACAGGTTCAGTTGAGACGGACCGCATTGTTTTCCCTCATATCCTCGAAAACCTGGGGGCGCTGCACGTTCGATTCCCCAAACGATAACACATAAATGTCTACTGTGAAAAAGTTGTAACTCTGACTCAGGCAGTCAAAGCAATTGCTACGCCTTTAAGAGGGGAACAGGAAAAGCAACGCCGGCGGCAGCATCGGAGTGCAGCAGTTAACAAGCCGCGGCGGCTGCGGAAACAAATTTGCATACAATTCCGGTATTAGTCTTCACCAGCCTGTTGACGGCCGCAGGTGTGGAAACTTTCGCGCGCTGGCGCGAACAAATTCACACCCGGCTCAAAAGATGCCATCCTAGCGATTCTCGCCAAATTCGTTAGAATAGACTAATTACAGTTGCCGCCCGGCGGCGAATATTGCAAGAGGGAAGAACAAATTGAGCGAGCGAATTGACGCGGAGCCCGGTGCCGGGCTTTGGACGCTAAGAACGGGTGATGGGCCGATAATTGCGACGGCCGTTCATGACGGGCATGATCTTCGCCCGGAGGTGGCAGAGATAATGAAGCTCGCGGAAGCTGAGAGGCTCCGCGAGGAAGATCCGTACACGAGCAGTTGGGTCGATATAGTTGAAACACAGATCGTCGCACTGCGTTCGCGATTTGAAATGGACCTGAATCGTCCGCGTGAGCAGGCGATCTATCGCGACCCCGACGACGCATGGGGGCTCGATATCTGGAAAACCCGCCCGAGCGACGAAATTGTTGAGCTCTCTTTACAACAATACGACGCCTATTACGAAATGCTTCGCACCGTCTGCGACGAAAAGCGAGAGCGGCATGGCAAGTTCGTTCTGTGCGACATCCACAGTTATAACCATCGCCGTCATGGCGAGGAACATCCCGAAGAAGATCCGGAAGAGAATCCCGAGGTAAACATCGGAACCGGCACAATGGACCGCGAGCGGTGGGCTCCGCTGGTCGATCGGTTTATCGAAGAGCTGCGGTCGTTCGAATTTATGGGCCGGCGGCTCGACGTGCGTGAGAATGTGAAGTTTAAGGGCGGCAATCAGGTTCGGTGGCTGCACAACAATTATCCCGAGTCAGGCATTGGGCTTGCGATCGAGTTCAAAAAGTTTTGGATGGACGAGTGGACAGGTGAAAAGGACGAGGAGATGATCACGGAGATTGGCCGGGCGCTCAGATCGACATTGCCGGGAATATTGGAAGAATTAGAGAAATTATGAACCGCGCGGCGGGGGAAAAAAGCCAGGCGAGCGACGATGCGATCAACGGCGATTGGATCGACGCCGCCGTAAAGGCTCTTGAGTCGGACGAGGGCGTCCGTAAACGGGTCGGCGAAACGATCCGGCTAAGCATTGACCGGCCTCTGCCCTTTCTTTGTGTTTATCGGGTGCCGCCGGGACGCGATGATAAAGGTACCGCGCATTTGGTTATCGGCGAAGCCTCTTATCTTATTGCACCGGGCGATAAAAGCTCCGCGGGAACCGTGAGAGCCGTTGTTGAAAAGATCGCCAAGGTGCTGGCGGACCGCTTTGGCGCTTTCATGATCCTCGAGGTCTGGGCGGCGGACGAAAGCACGCCGGAGAAGATTTATTCCACGCGTTCACGCACACGATTCAGGATCTTTACCGATCGGGACGAGGACACCCTTCCCTCGACCGTCGAAGAGCTGGCTAAGGGTCTCGAAGAATTACGAGTTCAGCGCTCTGTTGCGATCGAGACGGGGAAGGAAATTCATCCGCCGAAAATGGCCCCGCTTTTAGACGGCGAGGCATTAAGGCGCATGAGCTGCCTTTTGATCGGCCTCGAGGTAACTCCGATCTACCGCGATGCGGCTACGGGCGGGATCCACCTTTCTTTGCTGGCGGATCTGCGGCGGGGCATCTCGAACGCGTTTCAGAAGGCGTTCTTTGAGTTTCTTCACGTTCAGACGCCCGAGCGCCCGACGCACCCGCAAATGCTCGGCCGCCGTGTATTGGTCGATGCCGTCTGGAAGGCGGACGCGGAACTGGCCGAGCTTTCGGACACTTTCAATTACTTGATGGCCGTAACGCCGGTGAATTCAACCGAGGCCTTCGAGGAATTCAAGAGGTCAAGTTTTGAAAACGACCCTGTTTTTCACTATCGTCTTCTGACGATAGATCCGGAACTGCTCAAGCGTCGCCTATATGCCATTTCGTTTGATGAGATCGAGGATTCAACGACGGCGTATTTGCTTCGCGATAAACGCATTGAACTCGATCGGCAGATCACTCTGCTAGAGGACCGCAACACGCCGCGTTTTCTTTACGAGAGCCTGCAGCTTTTTCCGCCGGTTGACGATGAACTGCTCGATCTTTCCCTCGAGATCCTTAGATTGGAACCCCGCACCCCTGAACCGGCCGATACCCTCGACGCGGATGCGATAAAAGATCTGGCCGAAAGGGAACTGGACCATTACCGCGATAAATATCCCGGGCTTGCTGCAACGGCCGATGTTAGAAAGGACACACCGCCGGGGCTGATGGTTTCGAGCGGGAATCTGATGATCGGCGTCGGGACGACGATCTCAGAACTTCGGATCAAGGCGCTGCTGCAGCATGAGGTAGGAACGCATGTCGTCACATACTATAACGGCCGAGCTCAGCCCTTTAAACTTTTATATTCGGGATTGCCGGGATATGAGCAGCTGCAGGAGGGTTTGGCAGTCTTTACCGAATATCTGGTCGGTGGCCTTACACTTGGACGCCTGAGAACGCTGGCGGCGCGCGTCGTTGCGGTAAAGCGGCTGACGGACGGGCACAAATTTACAGAAGTGTTTGACGAATTGGTAAACACGTTCGGTTTCGGCGACCGGACGGCTTTCAACATCGCCATGCGAGCTTTCCGCGGCGGCGGGCTGACAAAAGATGCCGTCTATCTTCGCGGCTTGGCCGATGTCCTTAGATACATTCGAGAGGGCGGCGATATCGAAACGCTATTTATCGGGAAAATGGGATTCGAACACATTCCTATGATCAAAGAACTGGAATGGCGCGAGGTCCTGAGGCCCGCCCCGCTCACGCCAAGATATATGGAAATGCCGGAAACCGCCGAGCGGCTGAAACTAATTAAAGAGGGTGCGTCCATGTTTGATCTGGTCTAGGATAAGAACTGCACATCAACAACTAATTTACGAGAAAGGGGGATAAAACAAAAAGAAATGAAGATCGGTTTTGTGGTGAACGAGGTAAAGACCGAGCACCCGCGATATACGACAACGCGGATAGCACAGGCTGCGCGCGAGATGGGTCACGAATCCTGGTCGATCGGCGTCGGAGATTTTGAGGTCGACCAGAACGATCAGGTCTGGGCCAATGCGCGGATGACTAAAGGGAAAACATTTAAGGACGGCGAGGCATATATGAGCGCCCTGCTTGGGAAGACGGGGATCCACGAAAGGGTTAACGTCGCCGAGCTCGACATACTAATGCTGAGAAATGATCCCGCCGACGATGCGGAGACGCCGTGGAAACAGACTGCGGGAATAAACTTTGGCGAGCTGGCGATGCGTCACGGCGTGATCGTTTTGAACGATCCGCGAACGTTGTCGAACGCTCTCAACAAGATGTATTTCCAGCATTTCTCGCCGGAGGTGCGGCCGCGGACCATAATCTCGCGCGATATAGACGAGATCAAGAAGTTCATTAAGGACGAGGGCGGCAGAGCGATATTAAAGCCGCTGCAAGGATCGGGCGGCTCGGGTGTGTTTTTGGTCCAGCCCGAAGAAAAGGCAAATCTCAACCAGATGGTAGAGGCGATCAGCCGCGACGGCTATGTCATCGCACAGGAATATTTGCCCGCGGCGAAAAATGGCGATACGCGTCTGTTTTTGGTAAACGGCGAGCCGCTGGAGGTTAACGGCCATTTCGCTGCATTTCGCCGCGTCAGTAAAAAGGGCGACGCCCGCAGCAATCTGACATCGGGCGGAAAGATCGCAAAAGCCAAGATCGACGACAAGATCCTGCGGCTTGCAGAAATGGTCAAGCCCAAGCTGGTCGCAGACGGGATGTTCATGGTCGGGCTCGACATCGTGGGCGATAAGCTGATGGAAATAAATGTTTTGAGCCCCGGCGGCCTGGGCAGTGCCCAGGACCTGGAAGACGGCACTAACTTTAGCCGGGCGATAGTGGAAAAGCTCGAGAAAAAGGTGCGTTTTCGCGACCACAGCCAGAATGATAACTATTTGCTGGGGAACGTGGACAATAAAACGCTGGCGACGCTATAGCAGCCGGGCCGTTACATTATATATATG
>JAEWBM010000097.1 GCA_023391155.1 Acidobacteriota bacterium | reverse complement strand
GTCGGCGAGGTGAAGGAGCCTGAGCGAAACGCTCCAACGATATTGGTGCTCGGGGTCTTGGCCCTTTCGTTAATATATATCGCCACGAGTGCCGTGTTTATGTATCTGGTCCCGGCGGCGTCGGTGACGAACGATGAAGCGTTTGCGGCGTTGGCGGGCGAGGCTCTTTTTGGGCCGGCGGGGGGAATGGTGTTTGCCGCAGCGGTTTCGGTTTCGGTTATCGGAACTCTGTTTGCTTATATCATCGCGTCGCCGCGGGTATATTTTGCGATGGCGCGGGACGGGCTTTTCTTTGAGGCGGTGGGACGTCCGCATCCGCGATTCGGAACGCCGCATCTGGCGACGATCATCCAGATCGGGCTGGCCTCATTGCTGATCCTGTCGGGAACGTTTGAGCAGATACTCTCCTATTTCTTCTTTATCGTAATTTTGTTTGTCGCCGTTGCGGTCGCCGGGATCTTTCGGCTGCGTGCGGGAGGCGAGCACTCCGGCTATCACGCACCGCTCTATCCGTTCACGCCGATCGTGTTTTTGGTATTGGCGGCGGTCGTCTTGTTTTTTGTCGGGATGCGGAGTCCGGTGGAGACGCTGATCGGTGCGGCGGTTGTGCTGGCGGGTATCCCCGTTTATCATTTAGTTTTCAAACCGCGAAAACACTCACATTATGGCATGGATAAAAACGATCAAGTTTGAGGATGCAGATCCCAAACTGCAGGATATTTTGATGAAAACGCGGATGACATATCCGCAGGAATATGCGACGCCGGCGCCGGGGGCGAGCACGATAAATGAATCGATCGTCGATTCGCACACGCTGATCCCGGACGCTCTTTTCCACTCGTTTTCGGCGTTTTCGGCGATGATGTCGCCTGAGCTGCCGCTCGAACGCCGTCAGCACGAGATGATAGCGACGATGGTGTCGCACACGAATGATTGCTTTTACTGAGTGGAATCTCACGCAGAGTTTCTGCGTCGCGTCACTTTAGATGAAGGTTTGATCGAGGCCCTAAGGGCGGATTACAGGACCGCTCCGATAACCGAGGCCGAACGGGAAATGGTGGAGTACGTCGTCCAACTAACAAAGGACGCGACAAAGATCTCGCCGGCGGATCTCGATCGGTTGCGGGCTGTAGGATTTGACGATACGGGGATATTGCAGATAACGCTGATCGCCTCTTGGTTCAATTATATAAATCGCGTTGCGGATGCGCTCGGAATCGGGCGTGAGAATCTGGGATGAACGCTGACACGATCGTTTTTAATGCCGGCGAGCTGGTAACGTGTGCGTCGGGCGGCGTGCCGAAACGCGGCGATGCGATGCGGGAACTCGGCATCATTAAAAACGGTGCGGTTGCCGTCGCAGATGGACGTATCGCCGCGGTCGGGACAACGGACGAGATCACGTCGGTATATACGGCCGCGGAGATGATCGACGCCGAGGGGCGGGTCGTGATGCCGGGTTTCGTCGATCCGCACACGCATATCGTTTACGCGGGCGACCGGCTAAATGAGTTTGAGCTGAAGATAAGGGGCGCCGATTACCTGGAAATTCTTGCGGCGGGCGGCGGGATAATCTCGACGGTTAAGGCGACCAGGGCTACGTCGCAAGAAGATCTTGTCGCCGATGCGCTTCTTCGGCTCGACAAGATGCTGGCATGCGGGACGACCACCTGCGAGATAAAGACAGGTTACGGGTTGGATATGGAGACGGAGCTGAAGATGGTCCGGGTTATCGCAGCTCTAGATAAGACGCATCCTATTTCGATGGTGCCGACGTTTTTGGCGGCACATGCCATTCCGCCTGAATTCAAGGACGACGCGGACGGTTATGTAGAACTGATATGTGAAGAAATGCTGCCCGCGGCGTGGGAGTGGTATGAGGCGTCACATTTTGGGGGAAAGGCGCCGTTCTTTGCGGATGTGTTCGCTGAGAGGAGTGCGTTTAGCGTAGAGCAGGCAGGGAAGATCTTTGGAGCGGCGAAAGAGTTGGGATTTGCGGTAAAGGCGCATGTTGACCAATTCACAAATCTTGGCGGATCGCGGCTGGGAGTGGAATTAAGCGCCGCTTCTATAGATCATTTGGATGCGATCTCGGATGACGAGATCGAGATGCTTGCCGTAAGCGGTACCGTCGGCGTTGTCATCCCGACCGAAAATTTTAATGCGGGAAAAACGCAATTTGCGCCGGCACGAAAACTTATCGATGCGGGCTGTGCCGTAGCCGTTTCGACCGATTTCAACCCCGGCTCGGCCCCGTGCCCTTCGCAACCGATGACAATGGCGATCGCCTGCAGGTATCAGAAACTTATTCCCGCCGAAGCGATAAATGCGGCGACGATAAATGCAGCGTTTGCGATAGGAATGGGTGAAGAGGTCGGTTCGATCGAGCTGGGGAAGCGAGCGGATATTATTATTCTCGACGCCGAAGATCATCGGGCGGCGGTATATGAATTCGGCGTCAGCCCCGTCGCCTCGGTTCTTGCGGGAGGAAGTCCGGCAGGTAAAAGCAAAAGTTTGTGAATGTCTGAGATCATTATAAATGGTGAAGAGCTAACTTTTGAGCAGGTTCTCGCGGTTGCTTACGGCGAGGCGGGGAGCCCGCGTGTTTCTCTGAGCGACGCGGCGCGGACGAATGTTGATCGAGCGGCGGCGGCTGTCGACACTCTCCTTGAAAGGGGCGAGATCGCATACGGCATCACGACCGGATTTGGTGCGTTTAAAGATAAGATCATCACGCCGGCGCAGGCGGGGGAGCTGCAGCGAAATATTGTACTTAGCCACGCCGTCGGCGTTGGCCAGCCGTTCGACACGCCGACGGTGCGGGCGATAATGCTGATCCGGGCGAATACGCTGGCACGAGGGTTTTCGGGGATTAGGGCGGAAACGCTGGAGTTGATAATCGAATGCTTGAACCGCGGCGTTCATCCGGTGATCCCGGAAAAGGGAAGTCTTGGGGCGAGCGGGGATCTTGCACCCCTAGCCCATTTTGCATGCGTGCTGATCGGCGCGGGGCAAGCGGAATATAAGGGCAAGGTTTTGGACGGTGCGGACGCTCTTAATGCTGCCGGGCTAAAACCGGTCGTTCTCAAAGCCAAAGAGGGCTTGGCGCTGACCAACGGCACCACCATAATGACCGCGGTCGGGCTGCTCGAGACGGCAAAGGCGATCAGGCTTGCGGAACTCGCCGACATCGCCGGGTGCCTGAGCCTTGAGGCGCTGCATGGGACGCCGCTGGCATTCGACGAACGGATCCATCAGGTTAGGCCGCATCCGCGACAGATCGAATGTGCCGCGAATCTAAGAAGAATACTGGGCGGAAGCGATTTCACGCGCGGTTATGATCCTGCGAATGTTCAGGATGCGTATACGCTGCGTTGTATGCCGCAAGTTCATGGGGCTTGCCGCGACGCGATCGAGTATGCGGAATGGCTGTTGAATATCGAACTGAATTCTGTAACAGATAACCCGCTGATATTTGTAGATGAGAATGATCCGGAGAAGATCGATGTTATCTCGGGAGGAAATTTTCACGGGGAACCGCTGGCGATCTGTTTTGATTACCTCGCGGTTGCGCTGGCCGAGCTTGGGAATATTTCGGAGCGCCGGGTGATGCGACTGACGGACGAGGCGTCGAATGCTCACGTGCTGCCGGCTTTTCTTACCGAGAACGGCGGGCTCAACTCCGGCTTTATGATCGTACAGTATACGGCAGCGGCGCTTTGCACCGAGAATAAGGTCCTGGCCCATCCGGCGAGCGTCGATACCATTCCAAGTTCAGCAAATGTTGAGGATCACGTCTCGATGGGGGTCACCTCGGTACTTAAATTGCGGCAAGTAGCGGAAAACCTTCGACAGATATTATCCATCGAACTATTCTGTGCCGCGCAGGGCATCGATCTTCGGCGTAAGTCGTTGGGAAATGACAAGATGCTCGGCCAGGGAACAAGGGGGATCTACCGAGAGATACGGGAGCGCGTGCCGTTCATCGAAAGCGATGAATATATGAAGGGTCATATGGACGCGATCGCCGGCCTCACTGGAGAATTCATCCTGAATAAATAGGTGAGGTACAAGGGGTAATGGCGAAGCGAAATGGCTCGTTTTTCACAAGGTTCGCAAAGCGGACATCATCGTTGGCCGGTCGTCCGGCGACATTCTTAATCGCGGTGTTGGTGCTGATCGTTTGGGCTCTTTCAGGCCCGATGCTCGGGTTCAGCGACACGTGGCAGTTGATAATCAACACGGGAACGACGATCATCACATTTCTGATGGTCTTTCTTATCCAGAATACGCAGAACCGCGATTCAGAGGCGATCCAGATCAAACTTGATGAGTTGATACGTTCCGTAACGCATGCGAAGAACGAGATGATGGACCTTGAGGAGTTGGACGCTGATGAACTCGAAAAGATCCGTGAACAGTATGTCGCTCTCGCCGAGCGGGCGTCTCACGAGCGAAAAGAACGCCTGGAAGAGAAAGAAGGCAAACTGGAAGAAAAAGAAGAGAAGATCGAGGAGATAGAAGAAAACGTCGATCTGAAGAAAGAGATCATCGAGGAGAAAACAGAAAACAAGTGAAAACAATTGCCCACCTGATCTTGCTTTCCGCCGTAATATTTACGGCGGCCGCTTCGGCACAATCACCCGTAACTGCAGACTTTAGGACTGTAGTCGAGAAAAGGCTTGCAAAGGACAAACTTAAGCTCGCGGACGTTTGCCCGGTCGATACCAACCCGGTCGCTTATCGTGTTTTCCAGGAATATGGAGCGATATTCGTTGGAACCTCCGATGTGAAGTACCCGTCTAGGGGCGTCTTTGAGAACGAGAAACAAGTATCGGATTTTCAGACAAAGGTGAAAACAAAGACGCTGCGGGTGGGGAACACGACCGTTGAACTGCAATCGGCTGCGATGGATGCACTGATAAAGGCACGCGCCGCAGCGGCGAGACGCGGGCTTAGCATTTCGCCTCGGGGCGGCTCAACATCATCTAAACGTGGTTACGGGGACACTCACCGTATCTGGATCTCACGGTTTGAGCCTGCTCTCAAGCATTGGACCGCTCGAGGCGCGATCTCCGCGGCCGCGGCGAACAGGGCCCGGCAAATGGCCACGACCGACCAGGTCGCGCAGGTAATGGAGTGGGAAAAGAATAAATGGTGGTTCAGCACCGGATTTAACCGGACCATTTTTTCTTCAGTGGCTGCACCGGGAACGTCTCAGCATCTTGCCATGCTGGCCTTAGATGTTGCTGAGTTCGGCAACGTTAATGTCAGAAAGATTCTCAATGAGCACGGCTGGTATCAGACGATCGCTAACGATACGCCGCATTTTACTTATCTCGGTGTGCACCAAGACGAATTGCCCAAGAGAGGCCTCCGATTGGAGTTCTCCGGGCAATTCAGTTTCTGGGTACCTAATTTTCCGTCCGCCGTACCGCCTAAAAGGTAGCGTCGACCGGGGCCGGGTAGCCTTTGCCTCGCAGTTCCGCTAGCTCGATGGTGATCCGTTTCTCACCCTTGATGTTCCGGGTCACCTTTTCGCTCGTGTTCGGCTTTGAGTTCGAATTCGAGTCAGCATTCTCTTCGACGGGGTCACCGCCGGCATCGACGGCCATCTTCTTGAGTGCGGCTAAGATGCGATCCTGGTCCGCAGTTTGAAGGCTATCGAATGAAACATCGTGTGCCTGCAGCACTCGCCGCAGGTTTTCTTCCGTATTTGTCCCACGCTCGTAAACGTCGCGCAGTATGTGGAGCTTTCCGTCTTCGACCACGATCGTCTCATAGCGAAGTTCGACGGGAATTTCGCGCGGAAGATCGATCTCTTTAGTTTCGTCGGGCTGTTTGCGGAATCCGGCAATATCTGACTCCGACAGTTCAGCACCCCCAAGCGCAGAAAGCATCAATGAAAAATCACGAGCCTGATCGTTGGTTAGGCCGACGCATCCGTGCGAAGCAAACGTGCCGAGGCGACTCTCCGCTTTGCCCGCATGTATCAGCGACGGCAGGCCGATGGGTATTTTGACTATACCAAGCGGATTAAGTTTGCTGCCTGCATCGACGGTTTCGCCGGGACTGACCTTGCCCTTGACCCAGGGTTCATCGGGCGGCGTCCATGTCGGATTGAAGATAAGGGTATCGGCCGTTCGTAAGCCGACCGGAAGCGGGAACTCGGGGTAACCGATGCCGACTTTATAAGACTTTTTCAATTGCCCGTTTTCGAACACGTCCATTCTGTATGCAGGTGCATTGACGACGATTCGTGAATCGGTGGGAACCGAATTCGGCGTTCCCTTGGCAAATGCCGCACTTTCTCCGCCGGCGATCTGTCGCCTAACCATTGCCATTAGGCGTGATGCCTTTTCCTCGCCCAGCGCCTCACGCAGCTTTTCTTCGGCTCTTTTGGCGGCGGTGGTGGTGGAGCGTTCGTCGTTTTCCCCGTTCTCCTCTAGCTCGAGTACCGCTTCGCGGGCGGTGTTTACCAAAGACTTGAGTTCCTCGTCGTTGAGGGCAAGTTCAGACCTAACGCGGTTCCGAAATTTCTCATCGTGAAGCAAGGCGTCCACGATAGGAAGCGTAACGATCACGGAACTATAATCCGGTTCGGGCTGAGCCGCCGTATTGGCATTTGTGTTGCCGGTGTTGGCGACACCTGCGTTATTGTTTACCATCGTCTGCTGCGTGCATGCCGTAACGACCGCAAGCACAACGAATGGCAAGAGGATCTTTTTAGATTGTGAAAACATATATTTATCCGCTGTACTAAACAGGTACAGCCCCCGTTATTTTAGGTAAGGTATTTGCAAGCGATGTGCCGCTATCACTGAGGCATCGAGCCGGGGTTGGTGAGGAACGGATAAGGATTGATGTTTTCGCCGTCAAAGTAGCGGTCCGGGGAAGAGATCCGAGCGATGGAAAAGTGAAGGTGAAAGTTGCCGGGGCCGGCGTTCCCGGTATCGCCGACGTACCCGATGACCGAGCCTTTTCGAACGCGGTCGCCTTCTTGCAGCCCGGCGGCCCGGGCTTTAAGATGGGCGTAATAGAAGACGAGGGTTTTTTGATCGTTTAGCTGATAGATCGTGATGCCGCCGGCTTCGCTGTCGAAAAAGCGTACGATCGTGCCGTCGATCGCAGCCAGAACGGGGGTGCCTTCGGCCGCGGGGATGTCGATAGCGCCGTGCTGACGCTCGCCGTCTCGAAGATCGTTGAAAGTATCAAGGAGTTGCTCGGGCCGAACGCCGGCTACGGGGATCATCAGGCCCGGCTGATTTCCCGGCGGAAACGCAGCCGGCGACGGTTCGGGTGTCGGAAATCCGAGTTCCGCAAGGTCATCCTCGCCCGAGACGGGTGTGGGTACGGGAGCGTTGTTCACAGGAGATGAAACGTTTGCGGCCAGCGGGCCGAACTCGAATAGAGGGCCGTAAAAATATTCGAGCGCGAAAAAAGCGAGGGCCGCGTGAACGATGATCAGGTACGCGGCAAGCGTCGAACGCAGAAGCTTTTGTCCCCGGCCGGCCATTATGCAATTGTATTCCCCGAATCGATGGAATCAAAACCGATGACAGATCGTTGGACGAAGCTCGAGGGCGTGGAGTTTGACCCTTCGGATGCGGTCGAGCGGCTTTTGCTCGGGGAGTACGGCGCTGTCTTTGCTGCAGTCGGTGTTACGCCGCCGACAAAAGTTGCGTTTCGCGACCAGGCGGAAGTGGCGCGATTTCAGGCCGAATTGGAGATCGCCGAAGCCGAGATAGGTGGGTTTAGCATTGAGCTGCAGCGCCCGGCATTGGAAGCGTTATTGATCGCTGCGAGGGATGCGGAGCGAGAGGGTTTGGCCATCACCCCGCGCGGTGCGGATTCCGCACGGCGTTCATTTGATGAGACCGTCGAGCTGTGGCAAAGCCGGGTCGGGCCGGCACTTTTACATTGGACCGGGCTGGGAAAAATTACTGATGAAGAAGCTGAGGCGGTTCGGCGAATGCCGATCTTTGAACAGATCCGAGCTGTTCTCGGGCTTGAGCAAAAAGGCCTATGGTTCGCCAAGGACCTTTCGAAATCGATAATCTACTCGGTCGCTCCGCCCGGCACCTCGCAGCATCTGTCGCTATTGGCGTTTGACGCGGCCGAACATGCGGAAGCCCGAGTGCGCGAGATCCTCGCATCGCATGGCTGGTTTCAGACGGTCACTTCAGACCTTCCGCATTTTACGTATTTGGGAGTTCGAGAGTCAGAGCTTCCGGGTCTGGGCCTAAGAAGCGTCGAGCACGGCGGCCGCAGATTCTGGGTCCCGGATATCTAGCCGCTGCCTTTCAGGATGGCGAGCACGCGTGCGTGGTCTTCAGGTGTGTTCACATTCAGCAGAATATGTTCGGCGTTCGGGATGTCGGAATATTCCCCGAACGCGACACGCCTAACATTAACCCGATCGAGAACGCTGTGCATGCTGAGTTGCTCATTCGCGATAGCATCACTACAGGACTTGATTGCCGGAACTGATCGATAAAAGCCACACAGCGGCTGGGCACGGCCGTCTTTCTGAACGGGTATGACGGCATCGATACCGTCATTAGAAAACGTCCATAGACGCTCGAGAAATTTGGTGGTAACGAGCGGAAGATCAACTGCCAGGAGAGCGATCCACTCGGTGTCGGCGTTCAGCAATGCGGTATAGAGGCCGCGGACGGGGCCGGAAATGTGCGGCTTGAGGGTGGCATCGGGAATTGTCCGCATTCGCGAGTGACCCTCGCCCCCTACGATAGACACAGTCTCACAGCCGAGAGCTTGAAAAGCCTCGACCGCCGCGGCAAGATAGGTCCGTCGACCGATCTTTAGGGCGGCCTTGGGACTGCCCATTCGGGAACTACGCCCACCGGCTAGCACGAACCCTTCTATCTTCATTGCTCGTTATTCGCGAATCTTGGGGGCAGATTATTGAGTTCGGAATCAATTCTGTCGAGAACACGAGAGTCAAAGGTTTTCGCGAGGGGATATATATCAGCCTCTTCGAGGCGGTTATGTGCTTGGAGTCGGTCCCGGACAACCGATAAGCGTGACGCTATACGGCCTAGATCAACCACTGAGTTTCCGGCTGCCAATCGGAGGGTCTTTATTAGATCCGCGAGCTCTTTCATAAAGAAATCATGGTCGTTCCGGAGAGCAAGGACCTTTTCGCGGGTCTCCGGCCGTGTGTCGATAATGGCCGGGAAAAGGGCCAGGTGCTCGGCCCGTATGTGCACCGCAAGGCGGGCCCAGAAAAGGTCGAGTTCGCTAAGTGCGGCATGTGCATCGCCCGCGCTTAATGCGGCGAAGACCTGAATAAGGATCGAATCGACCTCGGTATGGTCTTGGGCGAGAGGAAAATCTGAAGGCAGTTCTGATCGCATTAAGCAGGGACAGCCTCCCGTTTACCGCGGACGAAAACAAAATGGTTTACGGCGAGGCACATAAGCGCAAACAGCGACAGCAGCACGAAACCCAGAGTGTAACTGCCCGTCGCATCTTTGATCAGTCCGAGTTCGAGCGGCGGGAAAAACCCGCCCAATCCGCCAAATGCCCCGACCAGCCCCGTTACCGTTCCTGTTTCTCGGGGAAAGTACTCGGGCACCAATTTAAACACGGCGCCGTTGCCGAGGCCGAGGGCAGCGGCGGTCCCAAGAGCGCCGATGGTGAAAAGCGCGATGTGCGTAAAGCTTAGAAAAAGCGAGAGAGCAGCGATCGCCGCAAATACTCCGATCAACACCTTTGCGCCGCCGATCTTGTCTGCGAGAATGCCGCCTACCGGCCGCATGAGCGTGGCCAGGATAACGAACCCGGCGGTCCGTGCGCCGGCATCGGTGGGAGTTAGGTCGTACAGTTCACGAAGAAAGGTAGGCATATAGAGAGACAACGCCACGAAGCCGCCGAACGTTAGAAAATAGAAGAGCGAGAGAACCCAGGCGATGTTGGATGACTTGAGCGGCGCGAGCATTTCCGGAATGGTCTGCGGACGTTGGGCGGGGTCAGTGCTGTCGGCAAAGAAATAAAATAGCACGCCCCATAAGACGCTAACCGCCGCGAAGACATAAAAGACCGTCCGCCAATCTCCCAACCACAGAGCCAGAACCGGGGCCAAAAATACAGCTACGGACTGGCCGATATTGCCCATGCCGTAAACGCCGAGAGCAGATCCCTGTTTTTCCTTGGGAAAGAATCGAGATGTATACCCGATGCCCACAGGGAATGTTGTCCCGGCAATGCCCAGAAGAAGGCCGAAGACCACGAGCTGGGTATAGCTTGTTGAGAGGCCGATGGCGATAGCGGGAAAGGCGGCGAAAATGAGCAGCCCCGCCATCACGCGTCGTCCGCCGAATCTATCGGCAAGCATCCCTGCGGCGATACGGCCGATCGAGCCGAGAAGGACCGGAACTGCGATCATCACGCTCTTTTCCGTGGCCGACAGGTTATAGAGATCAGTAAAGGTCGGGGCGAGAGCGGCGATGAGGCCCCAGACGGCAAAGGAAACCCCGAAGGCGGTGGTTGAGAGGAAGAGAGTTTTGCCGGCTCCCGGCTTATTGGGTTCAGTCATATGATCACGGTCTCAATAATCGGCCTCCGCCACCTCATCACATTTCTTGCATTCGAGTTCGCTGCCGATGCGTGAGGCTCGTCCCTCCTCGGTCGTGACCCATTCGCGGGTTATGAGCGGCGGGTCGTGGCGAACGTGCTGATAGTGGGCGCACTCTAGTGCGGCGCGCCAATCGCCTTCGTCATCCCGGCTAAAGCTTACGATCTTTCGCTTCATCTGTAGGGGCGATTACCGGGCCGCGGCTTCCACCAAAGGAAGATGCTCATCGCGATAAGCCAGCAAATACCGGACGAAATTATCAGCGGCCATAGCTGATCGTAGTGGGCGGCGAGAGCGGCCTCGACGGCGGCGGCAAGGATCCAAAGTTGAGCCACGTTGATCATTATCAGCATCGCCAGACGTGCCTGCCACACGGCCGCACGGCCGTCGGTCGTCCCTGTGCTGCTGCGACGTTTTTGGTAATTATCCGGCATGGCCGCCTCCGCTTCTTCCAACGGCGATCACGCTTCCGTCTCGGACCTCTATTTCGACGCGATCCAGCGGTCGAGGGGGAGGCCCGTAAAGTACCGCACCCGTCTTGGCGTCAAATCCGCCCTCGTGGCAGGGGCACTCGAGGCGTTCGTGCTCCTTAACATAAAAGACCGGGCAAGTAAGATGGGTACATTTTTGACCGAAGGCCTGGTACTCTCCGTCCGCCGTACGAACGAGAATGGCGGTGTCATGCTCGCCGGGGTAGTAAAAGTTCATGGCCTCGCCCGGCTGCAAGGCATCGGCTCCCTCGATGGGCATCGGCGGGAGGGGTTCCGCCGAACGGGCGTCCAGTACCGACTTCGCCGCAAATCCACCGGTGGCGACGAATAGAGCGCTTGAGGTAAGGGCCAGAAATCCGCAGAACTCGCGGCGTGTTACCTGAGCTTCATCCTCGCGGCCGTACGGGAATTCGGATTGATGCGGAGCCGTTGCGGCCCTAACGTCCCTCTCATCAGACATCACCTGATCGATGGCTTGCGACAGTTTTCCGGGATTGATAGCCATATTAGAATTCATTGCTCTTATCTGAGCCTTCAACCTGTGTGTCGATCCACGATTCCTCGGTCGGGGTACCGTCAACTGCGACGCGGCCCTCGAAGACCCCGCATCCGTCGACTTCAACCTCTTCGGCATCGGTGGGCAACATGAGGTAAACCTTGGTCTCGACGCGTTGATTTCCGAACACATGTGCGTTAACCGGCTTTGTGCGGCGGAGCGGTACTATCTGTTCATATTTTCCGAATGAGATGGCACCGGTCGGGCAGACGCTTGCACACATAGGCTTTAAACCCTCACTCGTCCGGTCGTAGCACATGTCGCACTTCATCTGGAGGTGCATCTCGGAATTATATTTAGGAACTCCGAAGGGGCAGGCGTTGACGCAGTTTCTGCAATCGAGGCAGCGGGGTTTGAGTGCCGACATTACCACACCGTCCTCGTTCTGCTTGATCGCATCGGCCGGGCAGACGAGGGCGCAGGTCGGCTCGTTGCAGTGCATACAGACCGTGGGCATCGTCGCGGTGGTCTCGGCGCGGTCGATGTAATCGACGAAGATCATCGAATAGCCTTTATGGGTCGAGCACTCTCTGCATGCGGCGACACAAGATCGGCATCCGATACAACGCTGCGGGTCGATGAACATTGTCTCCTGCATAAATTTCTACCTCTTCTGACCTCGCTGTGGGAGGCCCCTTTTCTGCTCTTGCCAAGTATCGGCAACTCGCGTGAATGGATCTTTTCAATCCGAGCCGCGCACGCCTTGAACTCCGGTATCTTGGAGGTCGGGTCTAGCGCGGG
>JAEWBM010000101.1 GCA_023391155.1 Acidobacteriota bacterium | reverse complement strand
CAGTTATCGTCGGCCTTATCGTCGGTGCGATAGCGCGATTCGTTCTCCCTGGTAAAGAAAATCTGCCGGCGGGCTTCACCGGCATTCTGCTCACAATCGTGATCGGTATCGCCGGTGCTTTTCTCGGTACGTGGATCGGCGGCGCTCTTTGGGGCGGTGCGGATTACGCCGCGGGCTTCATCATGTCGCTGATCGGTGCCGTCATCCTTTTGCTCCTCCTTCGGCTCGTGCTGGGGAGCGCAAAAACCTAGTCGTTCCACCACTTAAACCAAAAGCCCCGGCTCGATCGTCGGGGCTTTTTTGTGTTCGCGTTTCGGGAAATCCGCAAATATTAGAGCTTTACTCTACTCACACCCTTGAGATTTGAAGATTCCACGCTCCGTTGCGCGTGGAAGTAAGGGAAGCGGCGGTGCGTTTTTGAAGAGAATTCGGCCGCTGCTTCCTGCATTTATTCCGGCGGCAATTCCATCTTGACCAGGCCGTTGAATTCGACATTGAATCCGGCTCCCTTTACGGCTCGCGACATCTCCTCTTCGGAGTCTCCGTCGGCATTCGCAATGCCGACGCTCGCAAAATAGCACGACGCACCGTGTGCCTTAGCGTGTTTTACCAGTGTGTCAAATGCCTCGCGGCCCTCATCAAACCGGCCGCGGAGCGGATAAACTCCCGTTCGGACAACGAAAAAGGCGAGTTCGCCATCTTTCTTAGCAATGATCTGCGGCTCGCTCGCGAGGTCGGCCAGCACATCGGCGGAATCGATCACCCACCCGTCTTTTTGCAGTTGCTTGTAAACTATCTCGATGCCGAACGCATGTACGTCGGCAGGTGACATCAGTTCATCGGTTGACATAATGGAATTTTAGGGCCGGCCGTCGTTCACACTCGGGGCCAAAGTTGTAGTATAATAAATTAATAGATGAAAGAAGAACTGATCGAATTAGGCGGCGTTGTCATCGACAAACAGCCCAACGCATTTTTTAAGATAAAGGTTAACGACAGCGACCATATCGTCCTGGCGACGATCTCCGGCCGCATGCGACGCAACCGCATCCGTATCTTGATCGGCGACCGCGTCGATGTTGAGCTCTCGCCCTACGACCTTACCAAAGGCCGCATTACATATCGCCACAAATAGGGGCGAGGGGAACACAACATAAAAGGCCCGGCCGTGACGAACGGCGAGGCCTTTTTCTTATTTTAAAACTCCGGCTTACATACAGCCCGGGTGTCCGCAATCGCATTTGATCTCGACCAGGTCCTGGTCCTCCGCATCTTTACAGTGATCGCTGCAATATTCCGAATCCCCCGTAACCGCACAGCCACAGATCTCGTGTGCACATTTGTTGTCGTCTGCCATATTTTATTTCCCCTTACTCAAAATTTTGCCCGCGCCGTTCAACTGCTGAAAATTCAGTCTCAACTGACCATAATGGGCAATAGGCCGATTATAACATAGCGACGTTTCGTAAAAGCCTTAGCGGCCTGTCGTGATAGAATGGTCACATCCGAATATTTTCATAAGGAGATGCATTTATGAGACGAGCAATATTTTCGGCGATCTTCGCGATCGCGATCATGGCCGTCGGGGCCTCTGCCCAATCGGCGGTCGACGGGGCCTGGGACGGCCAGTTCAACACACCCGGCGGAGCGCGTCCGTTCAAGATGGAGCTTAAGGCCGACGGCGAAAAGCTGACCGGCACCGCAAAGCGTCCGAGCGGCGACGTGCCCATCACCGGCACCATCAACGGCGACGCCATCGATTTTGCTTACACCATCATGTATGGCGACAACGCCCTGACGCTCTATTTCTCGGGCAAGCTCACCGGCGACACGATGAGCGGCGTCGTCACCATGGGCAGCACCGACGCCGAGTGGAGCGCGAAACGAGCGACGCAATAACTACGACCCTTTAGACCAAGGAGGCATAATGAATCGCAAGACGGCTGACGAATATCCGCAAGAGTTACTGGACCTTTTTCACGAATATCAGCACGGTGAGATCGACCGCCGGGCGTTTCTGCGCGGTGCCGCGCGGTTTGCCGTCGGCGGGGTGACGGCCGTCGCCATTCTTGAGAGCCTGCGGCCCAACTATGCCTGGGCACAGACCGTCGATCCGCAGGATGACGAGATCAAGGCCGAATATTCGACCGTGAAATCGCCGAAAGGGAACGGCGAGATCAAGGGCTATCTGGTCACGCCCACCAAGGGTAAGAAACACCCGGCCGTCCTGGTCATTCACGAGAACCGCGGCCTCAACCCCTACATCGAGGACGTCGCCCGCCGCCTGGGCAAGGCCGGCTTCATGGCATATGCGCCCGACGGGCTCACTTCGGTCGGCGGATACCCCGGCGATGAGCAAAAAGGCGCCGCTGCTTTTCGCGAGGTTGACGGGCCCAAAATGACCGAAGATTTCGTCGCCGCGGCCAAATGGCTCGAGGATCACAAGAGCAGCACCGGCCGCCTCGGCGCCGTGGGCTTCTGCTTTGGCGGAGGCATGGTCAATCAGCTCGCCGTCCGCCTGGGCAAACAGCTCGACGCCGGTGTCGCATTCTACGGCCGCCAGGCCGGCATCGACGACGTACCCAAGATCAAGGCCCCGCTTCAGTTCCACTACGCCGGCAACGACCAGCGCATCAACGAGGGCATCGCCGCCTACGAGGCCGAGCTAAAGGCAAAGGGCAAGGACTTCGAATCGTATATGTACGAGGGCAAACAGCACGGCTTCCACAACGACACCACCCCTCGCTACGACGAAGAAGCCGCAAAACTCGCCTGGCAGCGAACCCTCGACTTCTTCAATAAACATCTGAAGTAACGGACACGCTCAAGTCAGTACCCCCTGCGGTAGCGGGGGGTTATTCCTCCATATGAGACCTGCCGCCCTGATGCCACAACCGGAAGCCGTACCGACCGGGTTCCTTCGCCGCCAAGAAACCGCGTCCCAAAAAGCTCCCCTCCTGGATAGGAGGGGTGTCCGATAGGCTGGGGTGGTAGATCTGTCCGCTAAGACTGGAGCGCAAGCATCCGTGCTTGCATACGCGGCGCACATGTCAGTACCGTCTGCGTAAGCGGACAGCCCATGTCAGTACCGTCTGCGTAAGCGGACAGCCCATTTCAGTACCGTCTGCGTAAGCGGACGGCTATTTCAGCACCGGGAGCGATAGCGACCGGATTCTGCAATTGCCCCCACCTTCAGGTGGGGGGGGGGCGGGTCCCAAATTGGTCCTTGGGCTTTAGCCCAAATTCTCCAGCCGGTCAGTACCGTCTGCGTGAGCGGACGGCTTCTTAAGACATACGGACACAGCGTTTTGCGCCACCCCTCCGGCCCGCGTTGCCGTCAGTACCGTCTGCGTGAGCGGACGGCGTCACGCCGAGGGCGATCTGTGTAGGCTGGAGCCGGGAGTTGAACACGGTCGATTCCCAGCGGCCGTTACCGAGCTGCATCGCGGTCACCGCTCCGGCCGCGTTGTATGTGAAATGCTGTGCATAGTTCCAAACGCCCGCCTGCGACGTGCAGCTCGCCCCCGTCCCTGGAGTCCCGTCCAAACACTTCGCACTCTGCACGATCGACACGTCGCCATTGTTGTCCAAAACGTTCTTCACCCGCCGCCCGCTCGGATAAACCTGCTCAACCAACGCCCCCGACAGATTTTGTGGTCGTCGGAACTTACGACCAAAAGAAAAAGGTGTGAATCTCTTCACGCCTTTTACTGTCCCATCAATGAATCTCTCTTATACCAACGAACTTCTGAATGCTTCAATGGATCAAACTTTATTTTCCTTGCTTCACCAAGACCGATCTTTTTTACAATTTTAAGCCAAAGTTCATATTCTTCGTATGCTATGCGGATTACTTCGTTTGAATTATTTTCTTCTTTTCCAATGTGTTCAAGCATTATTGCCCACGCAAAATCTTCTCGTTGATAATACATTCTTGAAATCTCATACAATGCAGCAATTTCAACAGTAGGTGAAGATAAATTATCTGACATTTTGGGACTAATAACTGCACTCCATATTCTAGACTTATTTGTATTTCCTTTTTCCTTCAATAAACAAGTCATTTCTTCTAAGGTCCGGCTCTCAGAGACTTGAACTCTCTCTGATTTACACTCCTCTTGTGGAAATGTAACAGATGGATTGATATATGATCTTACACACGAACAAGAGTCTTGCTTTTGTCCGAAGGCTGAATTAACAAAAATACCCGCACAAAATATAGTTACGATTAATATTAGCTTCATTTTTTTCAAATTAATTTTTTGTTTTTTTATTCCAGTATCGTAACTCAACATTCTTTCCTCTAGGATCCCATGGGAAATCATGGGAAATCAGCAAGGAAATCAGGGTCAGGATTATTGCAATTGTTACTTTCCCATAATACATTCTTTTCCCGCTTGCCGATAAACCTAAAAGTCCTTCGCCAACTCTCGCGAAAAACTCTGCGTGAATTTTCATTAAGACTCCCTAACCAGATTGATATGATTCCCCATCGTATACCGGATGTCAGTGCCTTGGCGGGAACCGACCGGGGAGAACTCAGTTGACGATCTCGTGTATACTTACGAAATATACCCCTTGCGGAACTCACTCGTATGAAATATTTCGCCCCCGCATTGCTCCTTCTCGTATTTTCACTTGTGACCTTTGTCCCCGACGCGATTGCCTGTAGCTGTTATACTCCACCAACGGTACAAGAGGAGTTTGAAAGATCCCCTATCGTGATGATCGCTCGCTTCGACGGCATCGAGGAATTGGATCGGCGCGTTGACGGGACCAACGTATATCGGAGCTCGGCTGCCCTGATGACGATTGAAAAAGTCTATAAAGGGGGCCTCAAGGAAAACACTACTATCAGGGTGTTCAACGGTGGCGGCGGCGATTGCTCGACGGGATTTCACGACGACGCTATCGGTCAACGCTACCTTTTTTTTACAGGCCCCCCGGAAAAACGTGGGAACCTGCCGTATGAATTGTACTGGATAAGCCTGTGTTCTCGATCCAAACGGCTTGAAGATGCTAAACCCGACCTCATCTACCTCGACGATCGCATTGAGCTCGAAGGTAAGACCCGGCTTTCTGGATTGATAAGGACTTGGGGGGATGCGCCTCCCAGCGTGGCAGATCTCAAAGTTACGATCTCAGGAACCGAGGTCCGGGAGATAGTACGAACGGATAAAAACGGCTTTTATCAGATATGGGGCCTTCCCCCAGGTGACTATTCCATCGAATATCAAGTGCCTGACGGATGGAAGATCTCTACTTATGTAATCTCTCCGTCCGAAGATAAATATGGGCGCCGGCCCAGTCCGCCTGAGAACATCGTGCGGTCCTCGGTGGCTCCGGGCAGGCATACCGAATTGAACGTCTTTTTGGAGATCGATAATAAGATCGCGGGGGTAGTTCTATCGCCGGCGGGAACCCCTATGGTCGGCGTTTGTGTTAGTGCCTATTGGCTTACTCCCACCACCGACTCCTTCCGTATACCCGACGACTGTACGGACGAGAGCGGGGCGTTTAGTATTGAGAACCTCCCGGCGGGTAATTACAGGCTCGAAATCAACAGTCGCGGCTCGATCACGAGTTCCAACCCTTTCGAGACCTTCTATTATCCCAATGCTTTAAGAAAAGAGGACGCACAAGTTATCTCGGTCGGTGCCGGAGTCCACGTGCGCGATCTGCTGGTCCGAGTTGCCAAAACCCATCCTTTGGTGACCATTAAAGGAGTATTAACTTTCTCAGACGGACGTCCATTTCCGGACGGGACCGTTCGCTTCGAGCCCCTGGAAGACGACAAGTTCGTAAGTGTTAAAGCTCAGGCAGATGGCCAAGGAAACTTCAGTTTCAAGATTCCTCAAGGTGCCAAAGGCCGGGTGTCGGCTGAAACAAATTTGCGCCGATTTCATGCCGATGGCTGTCCTCAGATCGACAAACTCGTCGAAAAGTTGAAGGCCGGGGACCCCGGCAAGCGTTCCGTTTCCCTTAGTATCGACGGCCAAAACTCCCTTCATGATTTAGTTCTTACGATTCCGATCCCCTACTGCAAACCAAAGGAAAATTGATCTTGGCATGATACGCCGGCATTGGTCGTTTGTCCGTGCCCTTACGTATGCGGAGGGGTCGTCCGACTGTAACGGGAGGGTGCCTTGTCAGCACCTGGCCGGATGCCCATACTGCCCCCGCTCGGCCGTGTCGGGCCTTCAAAGCTCTCAACACTCACCCCCCACGTCCTCCTCTCAAACCTCTTCACCACGCCCTTCTTATCTTCCCGGTACCACACCTTCGGCCGGCCGCCGGGCGTCATTCGGGACTCAATATAGATCGGCCGGAAATCGCTGTCGTACGCTTTCTCAAGATCGTATATCGTGGGCTCGCGGACCGTCTCTACCTCGTCCGCCGGTTCTTCCCGACCCCGCTCCTCACTTAGCCATACATCAGCCAAATCGGCGTCGATGATCTCTTCCTCCTCCTCGTCCGGCTCCTCAACCACCGCCGGCTTCCCTCCCATCGCAGGAGTCCAATTGCGGGCCAACTTATGTGCAAACGATTTCGAGATCCCGAGGGCCTCTGCAATGGCACTGAACGATTGCCCGCCCTCGTGCCGCCAATATACATCGATTATCAACCTCCGACGCTCCTCATCGATCACCGGCGCGAACCGCCCGTCAAACTCGAACCCTACCAGCCCGCTTGCCAGCTCCTTGATACAGCCCACCGGAGCGTTCCCCGGTCGCCAAAATATCGTCGGCGTCCGTGCCCTCAACTGGATCAAACGAAGCCATCCATCCTGCCCCCGCATCCGCCCGATAGAAAACACGCTATCGGCCCATCTGCACAGTATCGTCGACCGCCCCAGGTCGGCCTCCATCGCCCAATTCTCTCTCGGCTCCGCCGCGTCCGAAACCACCAGAACCGACAGGCCCGTCGTCTCGCACAACCGCTTCAACTGCCGCATCAGCACCAGGTTCTCTCTGATCCCGTCATACGTTCGTTTCACCGCCGAAAGGTCATCGATAACCACCGCCTCAAAGCCCATCGCCTCTACCGCCCCCTTCACCCACCTGAAAAGGTCCGCATCCGGCTTCGGCTTGCCGCGAAACAGGTGCTCCGAAAACTTATACCGCCCGTACCTCGCAGCAAACTGCGCATCCGTCAGGCCGAGATCCACATATAGCACCTTCCGTCGCCGTTTCGGCATCACAAACCCTGATAACGGCCTCCCTCTCGCGATCGCATCCGCCACCTGCACCGCGACCACGCTCTTACCCGTGCCCGCCGCCCCGAACAGCAATGCCAGCTCGCCCTCCACCCAAAACTCGTCGAACAGCCTCTCGGGCTCCGCGGACTTCCTCCTCCCCCGAGCGAGAAACGCATTCGCCTTCTTTGGCTCAAATTCTTCGTTGACTTCTGATCCGTTCGTTGGCATACTTCTTCCATACGTTGTATGGCACAACGTATCATACCTGAAACTAACGGTATGTCAAGAAGTTTTTTTGAAAATTCATCGGTTCACCCGAGAGTCTGTCCCGCAAACCACTGATAAGCCTGTGGTTTACGCCTACACTTCCCGAATGGGACACCCCCCGGGACACCCCCCGGGACACCCCATGGTCCACCCCCGGGACAGACATCCCCGCGCTGTTAACCCCCGCTATCGTAGGTGGAAGTGACGGGGATGGGAAGGGTTGGGGCTAAAGCCCGGATTGATCGAGGAGCCTGACCGTTGCCTGAAGGCAACGGGAATGAAGAAGGTGGCGCCGGGTTCGTGCTTCGCACTCGTGGGGACAGGTTGTCCGCGTTTCGGCGGACGTTTGAGGCGCCAGCCGGAGCATGGTCCGGCGAATGGTGCGGCGATTAGTAGGTTAAAGGTGAGTGTCCATAAACGAACTGCAAATAACCTAAGCGGCGAGGACGATCGACTGATAGTATTTCCGTCTCGTGAACGCATTCAAGAGTGGCCGGTTCTTCCGGCCCTATTTTTTGGAACAGGAGACACGAGATGATAGGGAGATCAATCGCTGCATTATTTATAGGGATAGTATTTGTAGGGGCTTCGGCCGCGCAGGGGCCCGCACAAGATAGTGGAAAAGTGCGGACGGCGGTGGTGGAGTTCACTCCGGGCCCGAAGGCCGCGGAAATGAGCGTCGAGGCGAAAAGGCAGCTGCAGGCAAGCATCGCATTCGAGCTTTATTCGACAAAAAAATTCAAGGTGGTCGACGTGAGGAATACGCGGTCGGCGACCCAAGCGAACCTGCCCGCGATAAACGGCAGCGGAACCGCCGCGGCGGCCAAGGCCGGCAAGGGCCTGGACGTTGCCTATATAGTGACGGGAACCGTAAGCGATTACACACCGAAAGCCGCGGACGGCCACGGGCAGGCAATAGTTTCCGTGAGGCTGATCGAGGTTGCGACGGGCAAGGTGAAATACTCGGGCGAGTTCTCGGTGCGCAGCGGGAAGCCGATGCGAAGCGGAGGCGACGCTGAAATGAAGACCTTCGTTATGAAGATCATCATAGAACAAATGGCGGAAGTATTGGCGAGCTATGTGTAGACGGGGGCGGCCGTCCGCTTACGCAGACGCAAATCGGGAGCTCCGATGCGGAACTCCCGATTCGAATTAACTCGGGCAAGCAGGGATGCTTGCCCTCCAGTCTGAACGCCGGACTACATGCCCATGCCCATGCCGCCCATGCCACCGGGCATTCCGCCCATGCCGGCATCGCCGCCCTTTTCTTCGGGGGCGTCAGCGATCATGGCTTCGGTCGTGAGCATCATGCCGGCGATCGAAGCTGCGTTCTGCAGAGCGTAGCGGGTGACCTTCGCGGGGTCGATGACACCGGCCGAGACGAGGTCTTCGTATTTCTCGGTCGCAGCGTTGAACCCGAAGGTCTCTGCATCTTCGGCACGGATCTTTTCGACGACGACCGCGCCCTCTTTGCCCGCGTTGGCAACGATCTGGCGGAGCGGCTCTTCAACAGCACGCTTGATGATATTAACGCCGATCTGCTCATCCGCATCTTCGAGCTTGAGGTCGCCGAGGACCTTTGAAGCACGGACGAGGGTCACGCCGCCGCCGGCAACGATGCCTTCTTCGACGGCTGCACGGGTTGCGTGCATTGCGTCCTCAACACGTGCTTTCTTTTCCTTCATCTCGGTCTCGGTGGCTGCACCGACCTTGATCACGGCAACACCGCCGACGAGCTTGGCGAGACGCTCCTGGAGCTTCTCACGGTCATAGTCGGAGGTCGTCTCCTCGATCTGGTTGCGGATCGTTTTGACGCGGCCGTCGATAGCCTCGCCGGAGCCGGCACCTTCGACGATAGTGGTGTTTTCCTTGTCGATGGTGATCTTTTTGGCACGGCCGAGATCTTCGAGAGTGATGGATTCGAGCTTGATGCCGAGATCTTCGCTGATCACCTTACCGCCGGTGAGGGTCGCGATGTCCTCGAGCATTGCCTTGCGGCGATCGCCAAAGCCGGGTGCCTTGACGGCAGCGACGTTGAGCGTGCCGCGGAGTTTGTTGACGACGAGCGTTGCAAGGGCCTCGCCCTCGACGTCTTCAGCTATGATCAGAAGGGGTTTGCCCATTTTGGCAACCTGCTCGAGGATCGGCAGAAGGTCGCGCATGTTCGAGATCTTCTTTTCGTTGATCAGGATGAGCGGCTCGTCAAGAGCGGCTTCCATGCGGTCGGGATCGGTGACGAAATACGGCGAAAGATAGCCGCGGTCGAACTGCATACCCTCGACAACTTCGAGAGCGGTGTCCATCGTCTTGGACTCTTCGACGGTGATGACGCCGTCTTTGCCGACCTTGTCCATCGCCTCAGCGATAATGGTGCCGATGGTCTTGTCGCCGTTAGCCGAGACGGTTCCGACCTGAGCGATAGCGTCGCCCGAAACGGGCTTCGAAAGGCGGCTGACCTCTTCGACGACGGCGGTGACGGCCTTGTCGATTCCGCGCTTGAGCGCCATCGGGTTTGCACCGGCAGCGACCGTGCGGACGCCTTCCTTAAAGATCGCTTGTGCGAGAACGGTTGCCGTGGTGGTGCCGTCGCCGGCGACGTCGCTCGTCTTCGAGGCGACTTCGCGAACCATCTGTGCACCCATGTTCTCGAGCGTGTCTTTGAGCTCGATCTCTTTAGCAACGGTCACGCCGTCTTTGGTGATGGTCGGCGATCCGAATTTTTTGTCGATAACGACGTTGCGGCCTTTGGGGCCGAGCGTCACTTTTACCGCATCCGCAAGCTGGTTAACACCGCGCAGGATAGCGGAACGTGAATCTTCTCCGTGAATAACTTGTTTAGCCATGATGAATTAGTCTCCTAGGTCTTGAAAGTCTTTGAAGTCGAGAAGTCGAGGTAGTCAGGGAAGTCGGAATCAAGCGATGACGCTCGACGGTTCCCGGACCGGTTCGACAAACCGGACTTTAATTTGCTGCTTCGCCTGCGCGGTTGATGATGCCGAGGATCTCGTCTTCGCGCATGATGAGGTATTCCTCACCGTCGAGCTTGATCTCGGAGCCGCTGTATTTGCCGAAAAGGACACGGTCGCCGGCCTTGACGTCGAGCGTCTGGCGGGTGCCGTCTTCTTTATATTTGCCTTCGCCGACGGCGATAACCTCGCCCTCTTGCGGCTTTTCTTTAGCGGTATCGGGGATGAACAATCCGCCGGCCGTTTGGTTAGCGGTCTCCTCGATGCGGCGCAGAATGACGCGATCGTGAAGCGGTTTGATGTTGGTTGCCATAGTTGTGATACTCCTTTCTAAAAGTAGATTAAAGGTTTAAGATAACGATTCCAGCTTCGGCTTCGGCCGGGTTGATCTACCACCCCGGCCTGTCGGCCACCCCTCCTATCCAGGAGGGGAGGAAGTTGTATTTAGCACTCATGATCCAAGAGTGCTAATTTACTAAACGTGGTTAAACTTGTCAAGGGGGTATTTGATGTTAGGAAATGTGAGTGGAGTAGTGTCAAGTTCGGGGGGATATGTCGCCGTCTACGACGGCTCGATGAGGTGAGGATGCTTCACCCACATCTTGCGATGTGGGCTAATTAAATGGCATCGGCTACGCCGATTTGGAGCCGAGACAGGGTGCGGGGATCGGGCGTTCGCCACACGTGGGTAGGGAGGAAAGCAGGGATGCTTGCCCTCCAGTCGGGCACCCTCCCTACGGGTCGAGTTTCTGCCTGATAGTGTATGAGAATATCGGAGATAAATATTTATCCGGTGAAATCCCTGCGGGGCATCGGGTTGAAGGAGGCCGTTGTCGAGGAGCGGGGGTTCCGGAATGACCGGCGGTGGATGTTGGTTGACGGGAACAACCGATTTCTGACGCAGAGGGAGCATCCGAAGATGGCGCTTGTGACCGTGGCGGTCGGCAGGGACGGGCTGTTATTTCAGAGGGGAAGTTCGGAGATCAGCGCGCCGTTGATGCCGGGGGATCGGAAGGCATTCGTCCAGGTGTGGGCCAGTCATGTCGAGGCGCTGGAGTACGGCGATGATGTGAACCGGTGGTTCAGCGATGCGATCGGCGTGAAGTGCCGTCTGGTGCGGATGCCGGAGGTTGCTCGTCGGAACGTTAATCCGGAGTATGCGGTGAGGCCGGGTGAGGACGTGGTGAGTTTTGCGGACGGATATCCTTACTTGTTGATAGGCGAGGCGTCGCTGGACGATCTGAATGAGAGGATCGCCGAGGAGCACGCCCCCTCACGGTCGCGTTTCCGCCCGGAGGGGGATCTAGCACCTCGACCTGCGGCTACCAGTACTATCCAGGAGGAGAGTGGGGAGGAGCACGCTCCCTCACGGTCGCGTTTCCGCCCGGACTTCGCTCCGTTGACGATGAAGCGGTTTCGGCCGAATTTGGTGGTTGAAGGGAGCGGGCCTTTTGATGAGGACACGTGGAAGCGGATAAGGATCGGTGAGACGGTCTTTCATGTGGTGAAGCCCTGCGGGCGATGCGTGATCACGACGATCGATCCGGAGCGGGGTGAGTTTGACGGGAAGGAGCCGCTCAGGACACTCGCAAAGTTTCGCAAGGTGGGCGACCTGGTAATGTTTGGGCAGAACCTCATCGCCGAACGGCCCGGAGGAACAATACGGGTCGGTGACGAGGTCGAAATTTTGGAAACGAAAGATTAACGGGCGGCGGCCCGTTTTTTCTTTTTGCCTGCGGCCTGATATTCGGCGACGCGCTTTGACAGCGTATTGCGGTGGATGCCGAGTGCGGCGGCGGTATTTGAAAGATGGTGAGAGTTACGCTCGAGAGCTTTCTGTATATAGAGTTTTTGAAACTCACAGATCGCTTCGGTGAGCATTATCTGCCCGTCGAGCATATCTTCTATGAGGGATCCCATTCGTTCGCGCATAATGATGTCGGGTTCCGAATGAAACTACTAATCAACTGCGAGTTCCTGTCCGGTCAATAATTTGTATGCCTGCAAATAGCGCTCGGAGGTGGCCTCGGCGACCTCGGGCGGCAGGGGAGGGGCAGGGGGTGTTTTGTCCCAATCGAGAGTTTCAAGATATTCCCGCACGAACTGTTTGTCAAAGGAAGCCTGTGCGTGGCCCGGTTCGTACGTTTTCGCGTTCCAAAATCGGGAAGAGTCGGGAGTAAGAACTTCATCGACGAGCATCAGGTTTCCGGCCGCGTCGGTTCCAAATTCGAACTTGGTGTCGGCGATGATGATGCCGCGTGTAAGTGCATACTCGGCAGCTTCGGTATAGATCTGTTTCGAGATCGTTTTGAGCTCGACGGCAGTGTCGTGGCCGACGATCTGCATAAATTCGACCTGCGAGATATTTTCATCGTGGCCGCTTTCCGCCTTTGTCGCCGGCGTGAAGATCGGCGTGAGCAGGCGGTCGCAATGTTTGAGGCCGGGCGGCAGTTCGCGGCCGCAGACCTTTTGCGTTTCGAGATAGTCCTTCCAGCCGGAGCCCTCCAGGTATCCGCGGACGACACATTCGACCGGGAAGACGTTTGCCTTTTTAACCAGCATCGAACGTCCGCGGAGGATCTCGTGGCGCCGGATGAGCTCGGGCATGTCGTCAATATTGGTCGTGATGCAATGGTTCTCGACGATGTGCTCGAGACGTTTGAACCAGAACTCTGAGAGTGCCGTCAGCACCGCGCCCTTGTATTTGATCGGTGTGGGAAGGACGCAATCGAAGGCAGAGAGGCGGTCAGTGGCGACGAGCAAAAGGTGGTCGTCATCCACGGAATAGACGTCGCGGACCTTTCCCTTATGCAAGAGCGGCAGGCCCGTAAAGGTCGAATCGGAAAGCGTTGTTGCTAATGCCATGTGAAAGGTGGGAAGAACAGATTGATAACTTTATAACGAAATGCGGGAGAGGTAAAGCGGGGAGATTTTCGCAGACTTTTTTGGCTCAAGATCATGCGAGAGGCCGGCCTGAATCGGCACGCGTTTCGCGGTCGTGAAGCGCGATCAGCTCGCGGAATTCGCCGACGGTGCGGTCGGTGCCGATCTCTTCAATAAATCGACAGGTGGCGTAGGGAAGGCAGGCGTTGTTATATCCCTGTTCCCAGCGGCGATAGACCTGCTCATCCACAGATGAGTCGAATGGCCAGCGACCGCGGGGCGATTCGTAATTGCAGCGCCAATGTTTTGGCGTGAGCCGTGCCCGGAAGCTCTCCTGATTTTTGCAGAGCCGCTGATAGAGGTTGTCGGAGCCGAAATTGTAGAGCAGCGTTTCGCTTTCGCCGCCGGTCGGGTCGATGCGTTTGTTGGTGACAGCGAGGCGGAAACCGGCAGCCGTGCGATACACGCGAAAGGTATATTGCGGCGAGGCGGCAGCGGTGGTCCGGATCTTTTCAAGAGCGACCTCGAAGGCGTCCGGGGCCTTTATGCCGAAAATACCCTTTAGCGAGTCGAGCAGGCCGGCCGGCTTGGGTGTGACATCCACGTCGATGAACATCAGACGGGCGGTGTTGAGGATGAGCGAACCGTAGCTATTGCGGGTGACGGCAGCGGTCACGGTGCCGTCCTCGCCGGTGATCTCGCGGACGATCTCTTCGCGGGCAGGGCGGTCGGGATAGCCGTAGTTGTCGGGGTAACTTTGTCCCGAGGCGATGCGTTCGGCCGAGCGGCGGACGGCCTCGTCGGCGCGGCGCTGAGCCTCAGCCGGGTCGCTAACGGACCAACCCCAGCCGGTGGCGAGCATCTCTTTTCCGTTGGGCAGGGCAGTCTGAAGCCTGCTGCGTTTCCAGTAACGTGCGAGTTTCATAAATTCGAATAAGATTAATTGGTTTTCCCTACAGTTTCCAGTTATCAGTATCGAGTTTCCAGATTGAGAGGTGCCGGGATTGAGGATGTTTCAGGAAGCTTTCGAACAGCTTCCAGCTATGAGCTATCAGCTCTCAGTTTTGCTTGGGGGCCTTCAGCGATGTTTCAGGGAAGTTTTTCAACAGTTTCCAGTTATCAGTTTCGAGTTTCCAGTATGAGATGAATTGGTTCGAGGTTGTTTAGGAGAGTTTTCGAACAGCTGTCAGCTATTAGCTATCAGCTTACAGTTCTGGTCGGTGGATCGACGATGCTTCAGCGAAGTAGTTCAACAGTTTCCAGTTATCAGTTTCGAGTTTCCAGTTTGTGGTGTGATGTCCTAGTCGCGCTAGAATTCTAGTATGCAATTTCGTCTCATAAGTGAAAACACTCCGAAAGGGGATCAGCCGGAGGCCATTGCGCAGTTGGTGGAGGGGCTGAACCGTGGGGAGAAGGACCAGGTGCTATTGGGGATCACCGGCAGCGGGAAGACCTTTACGATCGCGAATGTTATTGACCAGGTTCAGCGGCCGACGCTGGTGCTGGCACATAACAAGACGCTCGCGGCGCAGCTTTATCAGGAGTTTAAGACGTTCTTTCCGGAGAACGCGGTCGAGTATTTTGTTTCGTACTACGACTATTACCAGCCAGAGGCGTATGTTCCGGCGTCGGACCTTTATATAGAAAAAGACGCGACGATAAATGAAGAGATCGACAGGCTGCGGCTGTCGGCGACGCGGGCGCTGTTTGAGAGGCGGGACGTGATCGTAGTGGCCTCGGTGTCGTGTATCTACGGTCTGGGTGACCCGGATGCGTATTTCGGGATGCTGATGTTCATCGAGCCGGGGATGGAATATAAGCGTGAGGATTTTCTCAAGAAGCTGGTCGAGCTGCAGTATGAACGGGTGAATATCGATTTTGATCGGGGGACGTTTCGCGTGCGAGGCGATGTGGTCGAGATATATCCCAGCTATCAGGACACCGCGTATCGGGTGGAGTTTTGGGGGGACGAGATCGATTCGATCTCGACGATCGACCCGCTGTTGGGCGAGGTGATAAAGAAGCACGATTCGCGGCTGCCGATCTATCCGAAGACGCACTATGTGATGTCGAAGCAGACGATAAAGCGGGCGATACAAACTATCCGGGCGGAGCTTGACGAGCACGAGGAGAAGCTGGTCGGCGAGGGCAAGATCGTGGAAGCCCAGAGACTGCATCAGCGGACGATGTATGACCTGGAGATGATAAAGGAGATGGGCTTTTGCCGCGGTATCGAAAACTATTCGCGCCACCTGACGGGGAAGCCGCCGGGAGCTCCGCCGCCCACGCTTTTGGACTATCTCCCGCCGGATGCGCTGATGGTGATCGACGAATCTCACCAGACGATCCCGCAGCTTGGGGCGATGTTCAAGGGCGATCAATCGCGGAAGGGGACGCTGGTCGAGTACGGTTTCAGGCTGCCGAGCGCGATGGACAACCGGCCGCTGAACTTTCAGGAGTTTGAGCAGAGGGTGGGGCAGACGATCTATGTTTCGGCGACTCCGGGGCCGTATGAGCTGCAGCGAACGGAGGGTGAGGTGATCGAGCAGATAATCAGGCCGACAGGGCTGCTTGATCCTCGGGTAGAGGTGCGCCCGGTGAAGGGGCAGATCGACGACCTCTTGGAAGAGTGCCGCGTGCGTGCCGAGCGGAACGAGCGGGTGCTGGGGACGACGCTGACGAAGCGGATGGCCGAAAATCTGAGCGAGTATTTCGCAGAGGTGGGCGTGCGGGTCACCTATCTGCACAGCGATATCGAGACGCTTGACCGAATAAAGATCTTGCGCGACCTGAGGCGGGGCGAGTTTGACGTGCTGGTGGGGATCAACCTGCTGCGGGAGGGGCTGGACCTGCCGGAAGTCTCGCTGGTGGCGATATTGGATGCGGACAAGGAAGGGTTTCTGCGGTCAGAGCGGTCGTTGATACAGACGATCGGCCGGGCGGCGAGGAATTCGGACGGGATGGCGATACTCTATGCGGACAAGATCACGGGGTCGATGGAGCATGCCATCAGCGAGACGAACCGGCGCCGCGCCATTCAGGAAGAGTACAACGCCCAGCACGGCATCACGCCGACGACGATCGTGAAGTCGATCGACGCGACGCTGGTTACGGCGTATGAGGCGGATTACTTTAAGATCCCGCTCGAGCTCGACGCGGTCGAGGAGTATTCGCCCAAACAGTTGAAGCAGACGATCGCTCAACTCGAGGCCGATATGCGAGAAGCGGCGAAGGAAATGAAGTTTGAACGGGCGGCGGAACTGCGTGATAAGCTTAAGTATCTGAGGGAGAGGGAATTGGTGGTTCGATGAGATGCCGGAGCGAGACGGCCGTGAACTGATGGACGGGATGTTCTTCGAAAATTGGTGGGGATTGCTGCGGGTGCTGGTGGTCGGCGGGCTGGCGTATGCCGGGCTGATCGCCGTGCTTCGGATATCGGGGAAACGCACGCTTTCTAAATGGAACGCGTTCGATTTTGTGGTGACCGTCGCGCTGGGATCGACGCTGGCGACGGTGCTTTTATCGAAGGACGTCAAGCTTTTTGAGGGACTGCTCGCGTTCGTGTTGCTCGTGGGACTGCAGTTTCTGATCACGTGGGCGGCGGTGCGGTCCGATACAGCCGATAAGCTGGTGAAATCTTCGCCGACGCTGCTTTTGAAAAAGGGCGATTTTCTGGACGACAAATTATTGGCCGTCAGGGTGACGCGGTCCGAGGTACGTGCGGCGGTGCGTGCGGCCGGTGTCGGATCGCTCCACGCTGTCGAGGCCGTTGTGCTGGAAACGGACGGGAGTTTTAGCGTGATCGAACGTTCGGACAAAGATCAGATGGACGCGCTGCGGGATGTTGAGGGATATTAGTAGTCGATAGATCCGCGGGGCCGGGGTTGGAACGCGGATCAGGCGGATCAGGCGGATAGATCGGATAATATTGTGATCGGAAATGATCATAGAGTCGGTGAATTCGGTTTCTTTCAGGTAACTTTGGTGATCCGCTTTAATCCGCTCGATCCGTGTGATCCGCGTTCGTAGATTATGCAAACGAAGACTCAGCCTGAAGAGCTGCAAGATTACCTTGTCGATGCGAGTAACATGCCCGGGGGGCATGCGGAGCGTTTGTTTTTGCCGGAGACGGAGGATGAGGTCGCGGCGATCTTGCGGGAGGCGAACGCGGCGGGGGTGCCGGTGACGGTGTCGGGGGCCCGGACGGGCACGGTCGGCGGTGCGATCCCGTTTGGCGGTTACGTGATCTCGATGGAGCGGCTGAACCGGATCAAGAACATCGATAAAGCCGCGATGCGTGCGGTCGTTGAGCCCGGAGTCATACTTGGCGATCTTGCGAAGGCGGTTGAGGCCGAGGGGCTTTTCTATCCGCCGGACCCGACCGAGTGGAGCTGCCAGGTGGGCGGGACCGTGGCGACGAATGCCTCGGGTGCGAGGAGTTTTAAGTATGGGGCGACGCGGCGTTATGTAGAGCGCATCAGGGTCGCGCTGGCGGACGGGGATGTTCTTGAGTTTCGGAGGGGTGGGAATCGGGCCTCCCGAGCTGGAATAGCGGCAATTCGGACTCCAGAGGACAAGATAATCGGAATTAGAGTGCCCAGCTATGAACGCCCTGATGTCAGCAAGAACGTCAGCGGTTATTTCACAGAGCCGGAAATGGATGTGATCGATCTATTCATTGGCAGTGAAGGGACACTGGGGGTGATAACCGAAATCGAGTTGTCATTGTTGGCAAAACCTCAAGGATTCTTCAGTGGGATCGTGTTTTTCACGTCGCAAACGGACCTAATGGACTTCGTATATGAAGCAAAGGCGGCCTCGATGTCTACGCGAGCCGGGCACGGTGATGACAGCGTCGTTGGCCCGATCGACGCCACATTGATCGAGTATTTCGACGATCGGGCGCTTGGGTTTATTCGGGAGAAGTTTCCGGAGACGCCGGAGGGGATGGCGGGCGCGATATTTTTTGAGCAGGAGACGACGGCGGAGAGCGAAGATGAGCTGCTCGAGGGCTGGAACGAGCTTCTTGAGAGGCACAACGCCGCGGCGGATGCCTCTTGGTTCACGACGACGGAGGCGGACCGCGAAAAGATGCGTGCGTTTCGCCATGCGCTGCCCGTGAGCGTCAACGAACGCGTCGTGCGAAACGGCCGGAAGAAGATCGGCACGGATATGGCGGTCCCGGATGAGAATTTTCCGGGATTTCTCCGCTATCAAAAAGAAATGCTTGACGCGAGCGGCATCGATTACGTGATCTTCGGCCACATAGGCGACTGCCATCTGCACGCGAATCTGCTGCCCAAAACCGACGAAGAGGCTGAGCGGGCACGCCATCTCTACGGCCGCTTTGTCGCTCAGTCGATAATGCTCGGCGGCTGCATATCGGCCGAACACGGCATCGGCAAACTCAAACGCAAATACCTTTACATCGCCATGGGCGAGCGATATCTGAACGAAATGGCCGAGCTAAAGGCCGCCTTCGACCCCCGCGGCATCCTCGGCCGGGGAAATATGTTCGATCCGGAAGCCTAGCGGCCGGGGGTGACGGACAGCTGCCAGCTCACAGCTATCAGCTGACAGCCGGAGGTGTTCTACAGTTACCAGTTTTCAGTTTCCAGTTGCCAGTAGGGACAGATGTTATAATCCCCACAGGCTTTACAAACAATTCAAAAAGAGAGAGATAGACAAGATGATCAAGGCAGTTTTGTTGGATTTCAACGGCGTTGTCGTAGATGACGAGCAGATACAGTGCGAGGCTTATCGCGATGTTTTTAAGGGGCACGGCATCGAGCTGACGGACGAGGGGTATTACTCGCGGATGGGGATGAACGACCGCGCGTTCGTCACGTCGGTGTTCGAAGAGGGCGGGCAGACGCCCGACGAGGCAACGATCGCGGCGTGCATCGAGCAGAAAACGGACGCGTGGCGTGGGCGCGTTTCGGATAACCCGCCGCTGTTTGACGGCATCGAGAATTTTATAAAAAAATGTTCCGCCGAAATGGCCGTGGGCCTCGTGAGCATGGCCCGCCGCAGCGAGATCGACCTCGTGCTGGAACGGACGGGGCTTGCGGGTGAGTTCGCCGTCATCCTGAGCGCCGAAGATATCTCCACGCACAAGCCCGACCCGGAATGTTACCGCGAGGGCTTTCGCCAGATCGACCTTTACCGCATCGCCCGCTCGCACCTGCCGATGGTGCATAACGAATGCCTGGTCATCGAAGATTCGCCCGCCGGCGTAATGGCCGGCAAAGGGGCGGATCTGCCGGTCCTCGCCGTCGAAACCTCCGTCGATTCTTCAGCGCTTCGCGAAGCGGGAGCGGATGCTGTTACCCAAAACTTAAATGACTGGTTCCCCGAATCGCTCCGCAGGGTCTTCGCTTAGGCGAAATGAGAAATGAGAAATGAGAGATGAGAAATAGGGAGAAATATCGCTACGAAGTGATATGAAGCAGAATGTATTGAAGGACAAGTCGTATTCGTTTGCTTTGCGGATCGTAAAACTATATCGCTACTTGGCTGTAGAACATCGCGAATTTGTTCTGTCTAAGCAGATCGTTCGTTCCGGGACATCTATAGGTGCAAATATCGAAGAGGCGTTTCAGGCGCAATCTCGCCCGGACTTTATTCACAAGCTTTCAATTGCGAACAAAGAGGCATTCGAGACCCATTACTGGCTGAGACTATTGCGTGACAGTTTGATATTGACACCGTCACAGGCAGAATCGTTGCTGTCTGAGTGCGATGAGCTGCAGCGGATGCTGGTATCGGCGATCAAAACGTCGAAGGCCAAGGGATGAAGTGTAGAACCAGGATCTCTCATTTCTCATCTCTCATTTCTCATTTTGACCAGAACCTATGAGTGAAAAGTTTATATCGATCAATGATGCTGAGAAGGACCTTTTGACAGCGGCGGCTTACGTAGCTGAAAGAGTCGGGGGGAGCGATGACCGGGCGGATGCGGTCGCGGCGGTTGTGCAGCGGTATTTGGCACGGGGGGAGGTCGATCTGGCGGCGGAGCTAGCGAATTCGCTGGACGATCCGTTTATGCGGGACCGGCTGTTGATCGCGGTGGCGACGAAATGCGCGGACCTGGACGACGACGAATATGCTCTACAGTTGGCGGATGCGATAGAGGAGCAGGGGCTGCAGTCGCAGGCGAGGGAAATGATCGCGCTGCAGAAGGCGAAGAAGGGCGAGATCGAGGCGGCACGCGAGATCGCGTCGAGCATCTTTCATCCGGATGCGGCACTCGCGGGGATCGCCGCGAAACAGGCGGAGATGGGTGATACCGACGCCGCAACGGAGACGCTTGCGGAGATAGACTATCCCGGAGCGTCGGTGATGGCGCTGATGTCGATGGCGGCGGGCCGGCTGGAAAGGGGTGAGAAGGAGGCGGCGGTCGAGTATTTGGAAACCGCGGCGTCGCTGGCCGAGGAGATCGAGCACGACGAAGAGCGGATCCGAGCGCTTATAGACGTCGGCAACGCAATGACCGACGCCGGGCGGCGAGACCGCGCCGTGCAGACTCTCGACAAGGCGATGGGCTATGCAGAGGCCCTGGACAATGTGCACCGCGATAATTTTCTCGCCGGGGTCTCGCAGGCATTTATGCACGCCGGGAGCGAGGACCTGGCCGACCGAGCTCTGGACCTGGTCGCCGACAAGACGCAGATAGCGACCGCACTGGTCGGTTTTGCGAGGGAATATTGGCGGAAAGAAGATCGCGACGAAGCATTTGAGGCGCTGGACGAGGCATATGAGATCTTGCGTTCGCAACGCGACCGCGAGACCCGCGACAGCAAGGCGAGGTACGGGCTGTTCGGGACGATCGCGGCACAGTATGCGGGATTTGAACGCGGCGAACGGGCGATCGAAATAGCGGAGGGGATCGAGGATGACCAGCAATCGATGGCCGCGCTGGGGCAGATAGCCGGAATAATGACGCTGCAAAAGAACGACGAATTGGCCCGACAGGCGCTGAACGCCATTCCCGAAGAAGCGGAGCGTATGCTGGCCCTGATAAGCATGAGCGACGCGGCTCGCGAAAACGGCGAGAACGAAAAGGCCTCGGAATTTATCAACGAGGCGATCGAACTCGCGAAGGACGTCCCGCAGCTCTCGGCCAGATCGGCGGCCTATGCCGAGATCGCTTCTCGGCTTCTGGACCGTGAAGACCCGACTCGTGCGCGCGAGGTTATGTTGATCGACCTCGAAAACATCGCGCAGATAAGGGGTCAAAGCACACGTGCAATGGCCTTGGCAACACTGGCCGGGCTGTTTGATAAGGCGGAGTTTAAGCTTAATGAGAGCGAAGCTGAACTGGTTAGAACCATCCTCGTTCCGAAATCATTTTAACCATGCTTGCCGATTGGCCTGGATTCTCGATCATCGAAAATGTGATCACGGACGCTGAATGCGTGCGTGTGTTGGATGCCCTTTCGTGTGCGGAGGGCCGTGCGGGCGTCCGGAATCTAATGGCGAATGCCGACATAATCGCTCTGGCGGGGGATGGCCGGCTTACGGCGATCGCCGAGCGAATATTGGGAGGTCCGGTGATGGCCTACAAAGCCACGTTGTTTTCGAAGACGGGCAAGGCGAACTGGCTAGTGGCGTGGCATCAGGACACTGCGTTGCCGGTGGAGAAGTTCCTCGCAGCACCCGGCTGGGGGCCGATTTCGGTCAAGGACGGCGTGACGTTTGCCCACGCGCCGACTTCGGCGCTGAGCAAGGTTGTTGCGTTGAGGCTTCACCTTGATCCATCGACCGAATCGAACGGCCCGCTTCGCGTGATCCCGGATTCTCATCACAAACGACTGATGGCGGAGGAGATCGACACAATCATCTCGGATCGGGAGGCAGTTGTGTGCACGGTTGGTCGCGGCGGGGTAATCGCGATGAGCCCTCTTCTTGTCCATGCATCATCGAAATGTGCTGACGAAAGCAAGCCGCGGAGGGTTTTGCATATCGAATATGTAGAATCTATGTCCATGGAAGACGGAGTGAGGTTGGCGCATGCATGAGGTAAAATTCCTCAGGCAAACGATGTATGCTACTGGAACGAGGTATTTAGACATGACGAACACGAAAATCGATGAATTCGATAAGTTCCGAAAGGACGTTTATTCGTATGTAAATACTTTGGAGTCAATTCAGGACCCGATCGATGGAAATCGTGACCCCGAAAAGCCTGTCCATGGTTGTTTGGGATCGATCGTTCGGGTTGTGATAGCCGTCGCGGATAGGTTTACACAGCGACAATTTCGCGACCATTACGAGGTCGAGCGGTACGAGCGAACGGCGAGAAGCGTGCTCGAGGATGAAGAGATCAGGGGCCGGATCTGTGACGTGCTTACAGTCAGTGACGTGCTGCCAATGGACGTCGCGGTTAAGATCACTCCGGTCAGTTACCGGCTTTCTGTTTCGGACCTGCCAAGAGTGCCGAAGGAGGCCATTTTCGTGGCGGTACTTGCCCGTGTGATCGCCGACGAAGGCGTAGGAACTTTGTGCCGATCTTAGAGATCGCTTGCCACAAGATCCTCAAAATTGTCACGACGCCTTATCAGCTCGATGCTACCGTCTATTTTGGTCAGGACGACCGGGGGCAGGAAGCGGGCGTTGTATTGCGATGCCTGGGAGAGGGAGTAGGCTCCGCAGTTGAGCAGGGCGAGGACCTCGCCGGGCGTGACGGCGTCGGGGAGCAGTCGGTGGTCGGGCAGGCGGCCGTGGCCCTCGATATCGAAATAAACGTCACCCCCATCACAGAGCGGGCCGGCGACCTTGTATTCGCGGTTGTGCGGCTGGCCGGCACGGTCGGCGGAGATGAGGTGGTAATACCATTTGTAGGTCTCCATCGAGAGGAGAAGGTTGAAGCCGGCATCCGTCAAGATCCAATTTTCGATTTTCGATTTGCGATTTGCGATCTCGGATTCGTTGATGGGGCGCCGTTTGATGTTGCGGACGGTGGTTAGGCAAAGGCCGGCGTCGGCGATGATGGATCGGCCGGGTTCGAGTACGAGTGTGATGCTCTCAAGAAGATCGAGGGCGTTTTCGCGTTCGGCATCGGTACGAACTGCGACCCAGGCGTCGCGGATGGCGTCTGCGGGGGAGAATTCGGCCTCGAACATCTCGCGCTGCGGGGCGGGGAATTCGCCGGCCTGCGAGCGGTCGCGAAGGTAATTGACGGGGAATCCGCCGCCGAGGTTGATGTGCTCGAGCCGGACGCCCGTCTCGCGATGGATGTGCAGCATCGCCCGGAACATCTCTTGGAAAGCCTGAATATAAACTGAAGTGTCCGGATTTTGCGAGCCGATGTGCAGATGAATGCCGACGAGGTTGAGGTGCTGTGAGTGTTTATATTTAGCGAAGGCTTCAAATGCCTCGTCGGGCATCATGCCGAACTTTGAGGTCAGCAGCGCCGTCTGGAGGCCGGAGTGGGTCGCGGATTCGATCTCCGGCACGAGGCGGAGGCTGACGTTCGCACGTTTGCCAAGGCGGCGGGCGGTTTCCTCGATCAGCGAAAGCTCGTAAAGCGAATCGACCTGAATAGCGAAAATGCCGCTCTCGATCGCCATTTCGAGCTCCCAGACCTCTTTGCTTGAACCGTTGAAGTTTATGCGGTCGCCCGCAAATCCCGCCTTCAGGGCCTTCCAAAGCTCGCCGCCGGAGTTGACCTCAAGATCGCACTCGGCGTCTTTTATAGCACGCAGAATTCCCATTGTGGACATCGCCTTCGCGGCGTAACAGAGCTTTAGCGGGACGGTGATGTGGTCTCCAGCGCTTTTTACGCGCTCGATGTTGTGGCGAATGCGCGGCTCGCTATATACAAAAAGCGGTGTGCCGTGTTCGCGTGCGAGTGCTGCGGCATCATGGCCGTCGATGTGAAGGCGGCCGTCGCGGATGGTGAGGTAGTTATCAATTTGCCACGTCATAAAGATTGGAGGGCAAGCATCCTTGCTTGCCACTAGTTATTTCTTATCGACCGGGTGGCCGTACGCGCTGCTGAAGATCCATTCCTCCGGTGTGCTACAAAAGCCTGCTTTGACGGGGTTTTCCTCGATATACCTGACAACAGCCTGATAGTGTTTAGCATTGCGGATGTATCTATCGAAAGATTCGTGCTGCCAAAATTGTCCACTTCTTCCCAATAATTTATTGGCTTTCTGTGCAGTATACGATTTGATCGAGTGCAGGATCTTATCCAAGTGCTCCCCTTCATTCGGAACCAATAAAATGTGCGCATGGTTTGGCATAATTACCCATGCTTTGAGATCGTATTTCTTCCCGTCGTGGAATCTCAAAGCGTCTCTGACCATTGCCGCGATCTCCGGGTACCGAAGCCAGCATGCCCCGTGTCCGGAGTCCAAATACTTTTCCACCTTCTTACGAAAAACTGCATCGTCAGTCGTGGACACTCGGAATCTTTCTACGACTTTGCTCGGAAGCGAGTCTGCGAGTCGAAATGTAATGAACTGTGCGAATGGAGCATCGAAGTGCGGTAGGCCATCGAGATTGTACCACCCGTATTCATTTGGGTGCTTGCGAGGTTTGAAGTTGAAGTTCGTCATATCTATTCGGTTTTGGCAAGCAAGGATGCTTGCCCTCCAGTCATTTACGTATTCCAGTTCCTCGCGGGTGGAGGCCGGGGAGGGTTATGGGTAAGCGGCCGGTGAAATTTTGCTGGCCTAAGATCGCACGGGCGGCGGCTCGCTGGAGGCTCGGCATGTCGCCGTAAGCGACGATGTATGTTTTGAGCTCGGGGAAGTCGGCGAGGATGTATGGGTTGCCGAAGCTGATGCCGATGACCTGTTTGTTGGCGGCGAGCGCGTCGCGGAGGATCGCGGCGCCGTTGTCGGGGATGCCGACGCTATTCTTCGCACCGGTACGGACGCGGCCGTAGAGGCCGGCGATGACGATGTCGGCTTCGGCGGCGGGCGGGGGCGGCGCCGCCCCCGGCGGGGGGGGCGG
>JAEWBM010000065.1 GCA_023391155.1 Acidobacteriota bacterium | reverse complement strand
GCGGTCTTAATACCGTGAACCCGTTTGAACGCAAGTTCGGCGCTTATCAGGCAGATCTGTGTGCCGATGCCGGGATTGGTCCCGGCACCCACGTAGAAGAGGTTCTTCACCTTCTTTGAAACGTTCTTTGGACGAAAGATCGCCGTTTGCCAGATCGTTTGGGCGAGGCCGAGGGCCGTTCCCTTAAAGGCGTTATAATCAGCGGCGAAATCATCGACGGTATAGGCCCGCTGATATTCGATCTTTTCCCGCAGCCCCGGGATGTCCAGATCGCGTTCGATGGTCGCGAGAACGCGGTCCGCGTATGCCGACTTCTCCGCTTCGTCCATCTCTAGGCCCGACGCGATCGGTACCAGGACGAAAAGGTTTTCCTTCCCCTCGGGCGCGACAGAATCGTCCGTAACGCTAGGTGCACATATATATAACGACGGTGCATCCGGAAGTTTCGGATCTTTATATATGTCGTCGAAATTTGCCCGCCAGTCCTCGGAAAAAAGCAGGTTGTGATGGACAAGCTGAGGCAGCTTTTCCTTTATACCTAAATACAAGATAAAAGCAGAAGGCGCCATGGTGCGTTTGTCCCAGTACTTTTGCGGGTAGGACCGCCACCGCTGGCCGAGCAGCCGCGTTTCGGTATGCCACATATCGGCATTTGAGATGACGATGTTGGCCGATACTATCTCTTCGCTTTCGAGACGAACCCCGGTCGTTTTGCCGCTCTCGACGAGGATCTCCGCAACGGGCGAATTTGTCCGCAGATCGGCACCGTTCTTTTCCGCGACGCGGGCCAGGGCATTTATCAATTCATAAAAACCGCCGCGAGGATAGAAGACGCCCTGATTAAAATCCATGTGCGACATCAGGTTATAGAGCGCCGGGGCATCGTACGGCGAGGTACCGAGGAACACCATCGTGTACTCCATAACCTGCTGCAGCTTTCGGGTTTTGAAATAGCGCGAGACGAACGCGTGCATCTTTGAAAAGACCGAGAGTTTTTGCCCCTCGGTCATCACCCGGCGATTAAAAAAATCAAAGACCGTGTCATAGTTCTTGTACATAAAGTGCTCGGTCGCCACCTTGTACTGATACTCTGACTGGCCTAAATATTCGCGGAGCTTGGCAGACGAACCCGGCTCGATCGCCTCGAACGACGCGCTGTCTTTTACAAGATCGGAGTGGATATCGAGTGTTTCGGGATCGTTGCGAAAAAATATCCGATATGACGGCGAGAGCCGGATGAGGTCGAGATGGTCCTCCACCTGCTCCCCCATTAGATTGAAAAAGTGCTCAAAGAGGTCGGGAGCAAGGTACCACGACGGCCCCATGTCGAACTTAAAGCCGCCCGTCTCAAATATGTTCGCACGGCCGCCAAGCGTGGCGTTCTTTTCGAGGACGGTGACGTCGTAACCTTTTTTTGCGAAAAGCCCGGCAGCACCCAATCCGCCGATGCCGGCACCGATCACGACGACCTTTTTATTCATAGACTCCGGCAAGGGCTTTGAGTGAAAGATAGATCTTTTGCTGGCGGGTCGTCCGCACGCGGCCCGCGAAGCCATTATAGTTTGCCCGCTCGCTCTCGCCCAGGATCGCCTTATAGAGGCCGTAAGAGATGCGGACCGCAAGACGCCCGCGCCAGTGGAGCATCGGAATGCCCGGGAGTGCCTCGCGATAGACCTCGCGATTGCGCTCGATCTGGAACTTCATAAACTCGACGAAGCGTTCATCGCGTTTGCGAGCGGCAATATCGGCATTGGCCAAGCCGAATCGGCGAAGCTCCTCCTGCGGCATATAGACGCGGCCGAGTTCCTCATAGTCTTCACGAATGTCGCGGAGAAAGTTCGTAAGCTGAAATGCATAGCCGCGCTTGATCGCGTGTTCAACGGCCGCATCGCTCTCGTAGCCGACGATCCGTGTCACCATCAGCCCGATGACGCCCGCCGAGCCGTACATATATTCCTCGAGCTCCCCATAGGTTTCGTAAGTCGAGCGTTCCTCGTCCATCATCATCGAACGCAAAAAAGCCTCGCCGTCCTCGACCGGGATCCCGTACTTCGCGAACATCGTCACGATCGCATGCATCACCGGATCCTCGCTCCTGCCCCGGCGAGTAGCGGTCAGCCACTCGGCACGCCAGTTCTCGAGCTGGACCACATGCGAGCGGCTGTCCCGGCAATTCGGATCGTCAACTATCTCGTCGGGAATGCGGGCAAAGGCATAGACCGCGTAGATGCCCTCACGGACATCCTTCGGGAAAAACTGCGTCGCGAAGTAAAAGCTCGTCCCGTAGCGGCGGGTGATCAGTCGGCATTGTTCGATGCCGTCCTCAAGCAACGTATCGGCGGTTGTTGTGGTTTCCCCTTGAAATAATCCCGGCACAGACAGTCTCCTCCCTCGATTCGGCGTAAAGCTCGTAATGAGGAGGAATTCGCACAAGTAGCGAATTCGGATTCACTGCAGGTTGAATGCGTCGATTATACCGCTGTTGCGAGGAATTCCCGAACTTTTTTCATATCCTCCCAGACCTCGCGTTTCTTGTGCGGATCGCGGAGCAGATATGCGGGATGGAAGGTCGGCATCACTTGAACGCCGTGATATTCGTGAAAATGGCCGCGGAGTTTGGAAATAGGCGTTTTCACCTCGAGCAGATTGTGGGCGGCGTGTGCACCCAAAACCACGATGACCCGCGGTTTGACGACCGCGATCTCGCGTAGGAGAAAGGGCTTGCAGACCGCAGCCTCTTCCGGCAGCGGCTGGCGATTGCCCGGCGGACGGCAGCGGTTGATGTTGCCGATGAAAACCTCTTCGCGCGTTAGCCCGATGCTCTCGATGATCTTTGTCAGCAGCTGCCCGGCCCGCCCGACAAAAGGCTCGCCCTTTAGGTCCTCGTCCGCACCCGGCGCCTCACCGACGAACATCAGTTCAGCCTGAAAATTACCCGTGCTGTGGACCACCTGGGTCCTGCCGGTATGAAGCGGGCAGCGTGTGCAGTTCCCGATAAATTCCCGGATCGATTCGATCGACTCCTCCGTCCCGGGAGGTGCGTCGGTCGCCACGGCCGAAGATTCAGCCTGCGGCGATGTAACCGCAACCTCGGGCGATGCAACGCTTTTAGCCAACTCGGCGATCTCAGCATCGGCCTTGCGCGGTTCCCGTTTCGCAAGCGACGGGAGCGACGCGATCCGCGAACCGGCACGCGGTTTCGGCGGGGGAGCGGTGGCCGAAGCTTTAAGGTCCGCAGGCGGCGGTTGTTTTGCCGGAGCCGCCGGGCGGACACGCTCCTCAAGCGATGTCGCGGCCAACAGTCCCGCACCTTCGTCCGGAACGGCCTCAATTGCCGGCAGATCGGCATCGAGCGATTCAACACCGAGTTCCTTTAAATAAAGTATATGTTCGCGAACATCCGCGACGAGGTGAGCGATCTCGGACTGTTTTGACATTTATTATCGGCCTTGCGTTCTGAGGTTGATGATCTCGTCCAATATCTTATCAGCCATCTCACGTTTGGACATAAGCGGCAATTCCGACTGCCCGTTTCGCGTTATCATCGTCGCGATATTCGTGTCGGTGTCAAACCCCGCCCCCTCTTTGGTGATGTCGTTCGCGACGACCATATCAAGGTTTTTCTTGCCGAGCTTTATTTTGCCTTGAGTGACCGCATCGCCCGTCTCGGCGGCAAAGCCGATAACGAGTTGCCCGTCGCGGCGGCGTTTTGATACCTCTGACAGGATGTCGGGCGTTTTCTTTAATTCGAGCGTCAGCGAATCGCGGTCATCTTTCTTGATCTTCGCCTCGGCGACCGTCGCCGGGCGGTAGTCCGCAACGGCGGCGGCACCGATAAAGACCGTTGCGTGATCGGCAGCGGCCTTAACGGCGTTGAACATCTCTTGCGCTGAGGGGGCCGTGATCACCTTGATGCCTTCCGGCGGCGAGACCGTCGTCACACCGGCGACGACTGTCACTTCCGCCCCTCGGTCGCGAGCAGCCTCTGCCAAGGCGAAGCCCATTTTGCCCGAACTGTGATTCGAAATAAACCGAACCGGATCGATCGCCTCGCGGGTCCCGCCGACCGTTATGAGAAAGTGTTCGGCAGCAAGGTCGTGTCGTTTATCTACCACCCCGACCGCTTCGCGGCCACCCCTCCTATCCAGGAGGGGAGCTTTTGCGTTCCCGTCTAATAACTCCAGCGCCTGCCGCACGATATTCTCAACATCCTCCAGCTTCCCCGTGCCGACCGTTTTGCACGCAAGCTCACCCGCGACCGGCTCGGCAAAGCGGACCCCGTCCTCGCGGAGTTTGGCGATATTCCGCTGCGTCGCAGGCTGTTCCCACATCGAGGTGTTCATCGCCGGAGCGATCATCACCGGCGCGGTCGATGCGAGATAGGTCGATGTCAGAAAATCGTCGGCGATGCCGTTGGCAAATTTTGCGATGATGTTCGCCGTCGCCGGAACGATCAGGAGCAGGTCGATCGACTGCGAAAAGTTGACGTGTGCGATCGGGTCCGGATTTTCGGGGTCGTAATCATCGACGATGACGTATTTATCCGTCAATGCCCTGAACGTCAGCGGCCGGACGAACTCCGTGGCATGCCGCGTCATCGCGACCGACACCTCGCACCCCGCCTTTTGCAGCGCCCGCATCACCTCGACCGCCTTATACGCGGCGATGCCCCCGGAAACCCCTAGACCTATGCGGTAGTTTTGCATTGACTAATTGATAGCCTAGTGCCGCCAAAATGTCGAGTTTACCCCCATTTTCTATGTTAGAATCAATTTACCTAACCGGAGGCTACTCAATGAATCGTCACATTATCGGGCTCGGAGCATTTCTCTCAGCGATCGCGATCGGTGCGATTGCGAGTGGGATCTGGTGGACTGAAACGACCCGCGTTGAAATTCAAATTGCGTCCGTTCAGCCGTCGGCTGTCGTCGAGACCATCGGCATCGCTCCGGACACAGACGAATTCCAAGCTGAATTCTTCGATATTCCTGAGGATTATGACGGGTCGTATCCGGATTACAATGTTGATCTGATGGATTTCTGGGCAAGCGAAGCCGAACTTTTTATGGAAGAGGACGTGTATGCAAAACCAGGCGAAAAGTGGCTAACATTGCTCGAGGGTACCGATGGCTCCTTTTCGCTGAAGAGCGCAAAAGTTAAGTTAAACAAGAAAGTTAATGCAGGTGGATTTTTCGAAGGCACGGAAGTCAGTTTTAGCACAGGACCGGTTAAGACCTTTGCGGTAAGAGCGATCGGAGGCTTAAGACCGGGTGCTGTTAAGACCGTTTATAATGCACCGGTCGAAATTTCTGATCCCGCGAATTCCGACCGCATGAAACATGGATTTCGACGCGAGTTTCAGTTAGGTTCAAAAAATTATCTGTTAAGAGTGTCTACAGGAATAACTGTAGACGGTCACAAGAAGGCCCTTCTTATACTTAGCGACGGGCACCGCGAGCAGATCATCGACCGTTCCCATATCTGGGACGGTATGGAATCGCATCTCGGTACACTCCTTTGGGCCGGCGATCTTAATGGCGACGGTAAGCTCGATCTTTACCTTGACCGGTATTACGATGAGGAAAAAAGCGGTACCGGCTTATTTCTTTCGCCGTTGGATGAATCAGAGAACCTGGTGGATCTCGCCGCTTTATTCGCCCACAGTGGTTGTTAAAGCAAATCTGCGATATTTATGAAATGTAGCCGCATCGATTTGATCGCTTTTATCACCGCCTCTGCCATTGGTGTTGCGGCGTTCCTTGGGATTAGTCAGCTGTCGGCGTACTGGTCCGATATTCTTAATACCGCTGAGCACTTTGACGCCGTTTCTGTTACGGCCCCCGCACTCGAACCGCTAGAGGTTGCCGTGGTTGTTCGCGAAGAGCTGCCTATTTACGACCCCGAGAAAAATTATGTAGATGAGCTGCCCGTGAAGCTGCTGCAAACCGGTGCTCTTCACGCGGAGGAAGTTTCTAAAGAGATCGGCGGGCCGTGGATCGGATTGTTTCGGGTCGGGGAACGGTACGAGCTTGAAAGGACAAGAGTCGAGGCAAGACCGGTTGACGATGACAGACTTTTTGACCGTGAGATCGTCACTTCGGTCCAAGACCAGGCGGTATTTCTACTGCATGGTGCGACGGGCCTAGAGCCGGGCACCGTCACAACAGTTTATGAAGCCGATCCCGACAGCGATCTCCGCTTTCCTCGTGATAAGTTCACTCTGGGCGTCTCCTCTCTCCGTTTGTGGACCGAGAAAACCTCACCCGAAGGATTTCCACTCAATGGCTCCGTGCTGATGATGCAATATTCTGGTTATGACGCCCAGGTGCTTCGTTCGCTTCCGAACGGGTGTGATGATTGCAGCTGGAAATTGTTGTGGGTGGGCGATTTCGACGGCGATTCTAAGCTGGATTTTCTGGTCGATCTTAGCGACCACTACAACGTCCGGCATCCGGTGCTTTTCCTGTGCTCGGAAGGCATTTACGCCGCTTTTCATGGTGTCGGCTGTTGATGCAGACTCTCTCTTCCAAAACAATTTATAAAGGCAAGGTGTTCGATATTCGCGTGGACGAGGTGCGGGAGGGGGATGTCGAGTACACACGGGACGTCGTTGTGCATAAGGGCAGTGCGGTTGTGCTGCCGAAGTTCGATGACGGGACGGTTGCTCTTGTCCGGCAGTATCGCCATGCCGCCGGCGAGTACCTGCTCGAACTTTGTGCCGGGACCCTGGAAGAGGGCGAATCGCCCGAAACTTGCGCCGCCCGCGAACTGGAAGAGGAACTCGGCCTGCGTGCGGAAAATCTCGAGAAGGTCTCGGAGTTTTATGTGTCGCCGGGGTTTCTCACCGAAAAGATGCACCTGTATCTAGCGACGGGGCTCACGGAAACGCAGCAAAAGCCGGAAGATGATGAGATATTGACGATCGAGCGGTGGTCGCTGGCAGAGTTGATGGAAATGGTCGAGAACGGCGGAATAAAGGATGCGAAGACGATCGTGGGGTTGATGGTTGTGGAGAGACGGGGTAAGGGGTGAGGGCCAGCATAAAACAGGCCGCTCCTACGGAGCTTGGGAGCCTGATTCAGATCCGCCTACTACAGACAGGCCGCTCCTACGGAGCGTTGGAGTTGGATCAAGATCCCGCTGCTAGTTGATCAAGCTGCTACAGAGCACAGCTATGGACGGATCGCGCCGAACGGGGCTTGAGGAGTGGACGGTTCCCGGCTTGACCTTGACAGGTGATTTCGATACTCTATCAGTTCGCTTTTTTGCGAAAATACCTATCAGTGTAGGCAATTATGAGTACTTATTTTCCGAGCGGAAAAGATCTGGCTGACAGCCGCAAGTGGTTCGTGGTCGATGCCCGCGGCAAGACGGTGGGCCGGCTGGCCACAGAGGTCGCACGTATTCTTTCCGGAAAGAACAATCCCGCATGGACCCCGTTCATGGACATGGGCGATCACGTTGTTGTGATCAACGCTCGCCACGCAGTCTTTACCGGCTCGAAAAACGACCAAAAGCTTTATCGCCGCCATACGCTTTACCCGGGCGGGCTCCGCGAAGTGAGCGTTCCGGATATGTTGGAAAAGCATCCCGAACGGGTCATCGAACTCGCGGTCAAGGGCATGCTGCCGAAGACAAAGCTCGGCAAGGCGATGGCGAAGAAATTGAAAGTTTATGCGGATGCGGACCACCGCCACACCGCTCAGCAACCGGAAGCGATCACGATCGACACCAAATAATTAAATCGATATGGCAGACATTCAGTATTACGGCACCGGCCGCAGAAAGACCTCGACAGCACGCGTTTACCTGCGTCCCGGTTCCGGCGAGATCACCGTTAACCGCCGCACCTTCGGCGAATATTTCCCGAATGAGGCGCTGCAGATGATCATCCGCCAGCCGCTCAGCCTGACGGACACGCTCGGCAAGTTCGACATCCTCGTGAATGTCGACGGCGGCGGACAGGCCGGACAGGCCGGTGCGGTGCGTCACGGCATCACGCGTGCGTTGATGGAATTCAACGCCGACCTGCGGCCCACGCTTAAGAAAGCGGGCCTGGTCACGCGCGACCCGCGCCAGAAGGAACGTAAGAAATACGGCCAGAAAGGCGCCCGTAAGCGGTTCCAGTTCTCGAAACGTTAATTCGTGATTCGGGCTCGGCCTCTGTGCCGGCCCGGACAAAATCCATTGCCGGGATACCTTGGTTTATTCATAAGTTCCCGGTGAGTACATAAACCAGTTGAATAGGAGATATTAAGTTTTGGCTACTATAACGATGAAAGAACTCCTGGAAGCAGGGGTTCACTTTGGTCACCAGGTCCGCCGTTGGAACCCGAAGATGAAGGAATACATCTTTGGCGAACGCAACGGCATTTATATTATCGACCTCCAGAAAACGCAGAAGCTTTTTGCCAACGCTCTCGATTACGTACAGGAATCGGTGACGCAGCGGCCGACCCAGAAGATACTTTTCGTCGGTACGAAACGCCAGGCACAGGACGCCATCAAGGAAGAGGCCGAACGCTGCGGGCAGTATTACGTCAACAACCGCTGGCTCGGCGGCCTCTTGACCAACTACCAAACCGTTCAAAAGTCCATCAAGAAGCTCAAAGAAATCGAAGCGATGCGTGAAGACGGCCGCTTCGAAATGCTCACCAAAAAAGAACGCCTTAAACTCGACCGCGAGCATGAGAGCCTGATGAAGAACCTTGCCGGGATCAAGGACATGGGCGGCATGCCGGACATGATGTTCATCATCGATGTTCGCAAAGAGGATATCGCTGTTAAGGAAGCGAACCGGCTGGGCATTCCGATCGTGGCCGTGGTTGACACAAACTGCTCGCCCGAGGGCATCGATTATGTGATCCCGGGCAATGACGACGCACTGCGTGCGATCAGGTTATTCGCTTCGCGAATCGCCGACGCGATCCTCGAAGGGCAGCAGGTCGGCTCGGAAGGCACTATGGGCCAGCAGGCTGCAGCAGCGGAAAGCCAGACGGCAGAAGGCATAGCCGATATCGGCTCGGCGCTTACCGGCGGAGAAGCCGCGGTGACGGCAGATGTTAAGGTCGCCGATCAAACTTGGGAAACGGCCGAAGCTACGCACAGCGACAGCGACGAAGGCCTGGCTCCCGGCAAGGAGCCTGGAGCCCACGGTGAATCCGGCGAGGTAAACGCTGAGATCCAAACGTCGGCATCCGAGGCGGTCGAAGAGGTCGTTGAAGCCGCCGAAACCGGCGAGGCAGCGGAAGAAAGCAACGAAGCGGCAGCCAAATAAGAGTTCGTTTCATCTTTAACCAAACGCGGCTTTTTTCCGGCATCGGCGAATTGGCTGCGTTTTTTTATCAGCAGACGGAATTAAAGAATAAATAAGCGGGGAAAGTTCCCGCAGATCATATTGGAGCAAGTTATGGCAGAGATCACAGCAAGTGCAGTAAAATCCCTCAGGGAAAAAACAGGGGCCGGAATGGTCGATTGCAAAAACGCCCTCGTCGAGGCAAACGGCGACGAGACGGCAGCGATCGAGCTGCTTCGAAAAAAAGGAATGGCGACCGCCGGTAAAAAGGCGGGCCGCGTTACGGCAGAGGGCGTCGTCGGTTCATATATTCATATGGGCGGCAAGGTCGGCGTGATGGTCGAGGTAAATTGCGAAAGCGATTTCGTCGCCCGCGGCGAAGAGTTTCAGGCACTGGTCAAAGACGTTGCGATGCACATCGCGGCCTCGGACCCGAGGTTCGTCACCCGTGATGAGGTCCCGGCGGAAGAACTTGAGAAAGAACGCGAGATCCTGATGGACCAGCTCAAGAACGATCCGAAAAATGCTAACAAACCGGAGGACGTCCTGAACAAGATCATCGAGGGGCGTTTGAACAAGTTCTATGAAGAGTCGGTCCTGCTCGATCAGCCTTTTGTAAAGGACCCGAGCAAGACGGTCGGCGAACTGGTCGCGGAAAAAATCGGTTCGATCAAAGAGAATATCACCATCCGCCGCTTCACCCGCTATAAGATGGGCGAAGGCATCGAGAAAAAGGCGGACGATTTTGCGGCCGAGGTCGCATCGATGGTCAGCTAGTTTGAACAGGGCGGTTGGAATATATGTTCCGCCGCCCTTTTCGTATAGGCTAAGGGATGAACGATATGAAGCCGGTTTATAAGCGGATCCTGCTAAAGCTCTCGGGCGAGGCCCTGATGGGCGGCGAGACCTACGGCATCGATACAAAAGTGGCGGAGGCGGTTGCACGCGAGATCAAGGCCGTTCATGACCTTGGCGTCGAGGTGGCCGTTGTGGTCGGCGGCGGGAATATCTTTCGCGGCGTATCGAAATCGGCGGGAAATATGGACCGGGGCGCGGCCGATTATATCGGCATGCTGGCGACCGTGATGAATGCGGTCGTACTGCAGGACGCTCTCGAAAAGCTAAACGTTTATACGCGGGTGATGTCGGCGATCGACATCCCGCAGCTTGCCGAACCCTTCATCCGCAGGCGTGCGATCAGGCATCTTGAAAAGCAGCGCGTCGTGATCTTTGCCGCCGGTACGGGCAATCCCTACTTTACGACCGACTCGGCAGCGGCCTTGCGGGCGTGTGAGCTGGGCGTCGACGTGATCTTTAAGGCGACCAAGGTGGACGGCATCTATTCGGCGGATCCGCAGGTGTTTTTGGAAGCGGAGAAATTTGACCGCATTACCTATCAAGAGGTGCTCGAAAAGCGGCTCAAGATAATGGATACATCGGCGATCTCGCTTTGCATGGACAACAACCTCCCGATAATGGTCTTTAATATGACCCAGCCGGGAAATATAATGAAGGCGGTGTGCGGCGACCTGACGGTCGGCACCCTGGTGACCGTGGGAGACACGGCGACATCGGCAGGATAAGATCTAATTATGAGCGTTGATACTGTAGTTAAAGAGACCGGGCCGAAAATGGATTCGGTAGTTGAGGATTTCAAGCGAAAACTGGGAAACGTACGTACGGGCCGGGCCACGGTCGGTTTGCTCGACACGGTCATGGTTGATTATTACGGCACACCGACACCGCTGAACCAGATGGCATCGGTGGCGGTGCCCGAACCGCAGATGCTTACCGTTCAGCCGTGGGATATCTCGCAACTCAATGTCGTTGAAAAGGCGATCATCTCGGCGAATCTGGGACTCAATCCGTCGAACGACGGCAAGATGATCCGGCTGCCGATACCGCCGCTTAATGAGGAGCGGCGTAAGCAGTTGGCAAAACAGGTGCACGAGATCGCCGAGGAGCATCGGATCGCCGTGCGGAACGTACGGCACTCGTCGAACGATTCGCTGAAGAAGATGCTCAAGGACAAAGAGGTCTCCGAAGACGAGGAAAGGTTTGGGCTGGAGGAAGTGCAAAAGCTCACGAACAGCTACATCGGCAAGATCGACGAACTTGCCAAGAATAAAGAAGCCGAGATAATGAGCGTATAGCTCGCTCGGCCGTTAAAAGCCTGCTGCCCCGTTCGGCCTGCGCCGGGCGGGGTTTTGCTTTGTCCGGCGGGGGAATTCGCTTATAGTGTTAGCGACGGCCCGCTCCCGCCCTCGACCCCTTATGAAAAGACTAAGTTTGTCCGCATTTCTTATTTTTGCGTGCCTTTTTGCAACCGCGATCCCCTGCGGCCCCGCATTATTGTCCCCTGTATTTCAGATCCGGAGTTCCCCCGAATTTCCGTACGAGGATTTTGCGGCCGGGAATATCGGCATCATTCGTCCGCAGTTTCACAGGTCCGTGCTCTTCGCAGCGCATCGCTACGTGACGGGGGAAGGCTTCACCGCCGACGAACAAAAGGCGCTGGTCGAGGTTTGGAAAGCCGAGTTTCGTAAGGAAGATTTTCGCAACATCGACGTAGACGAGGCCGTCAAGAAGTGGATCGATGCAAGGCGAACGGTTGCGGCGGACGAGGAGCAACCGCCGAAGATCTACGCGGAACGCGAATACGGCGGTTACGACCTCTTCCCTAACTGCACGGTGAGTGCGTTCGAGACAGCGACGGAAACTCTTGGGGCCCGGGCCGGTTCTTATGGATCGGACGACCGCTACGTGCGCGAATGGCTCAGGGGCCAAGATACCGTGTTTGCGAACTGTGCAAGCGGAAAAGCAAAGCCGTTGCCGGTAGATGTCGGGATGCCGGAATGGCTGCAGAAAGACCGGGCGTATCAGCTCGGGGCGGCGGCGTTCTATTCGATGGATTACGAAGAGGCACGGGCACGCTTTGGCGAGATCGCATTGGATTTTGCATCGCCGTGGCAGGAGACGGCCGATTATCTCGTCGGGCGGACGTTGATCCGCCAAGCCAGCGTGGGCCGCGGAGGTTCGGCAGAACGTCTGTATCGAGAGGCGGAAGAGATCCTTCAAAGGATATCCGACTCGGGCGGGAGATTTGCCGGTGCGGCCGATGAGCTGCTCGGGTTGGTCAAATATCGGCTTCACCCTGCCGAACGGCTTAATGAACTTGCGGTGAGTCTGACATCGAATGCCGGAAATCGGAACTTTCGCCAGGACGTGATCGATTTTGCGTGGCTGATGGACAAATTCGAACGGGCCGGGCTCGAAGATACGGAGCGGCGGTCGCTGGCGGCCGAGCTTCGTTCGGAGGGGATCACCGACGTTTCGCTGGACTTTGACCTCACCAAACTTCCCTACCCTCTGCAGTCAAAGGTCAGGCGGATGAGAGAGCTTAGTGGTATCAAGGAGCCGACGCAGGACCGTTGGACGCCATCCTCGCCCGATAAGCTCAGGATCAACCTGTACGCACCTGACTATTCCAAGAACTGGTCGTTTGAGATCGACGCCGATGCGACGGATGCGGATGCACTTGCCGCCGCGGAAGCCGCGGTAGGAGGCCCTTTGAGCGATGAGCTGCGCAAGAAGGTGATCGAGGCCCGGGAGAATGCCTATGCAGACCGGTTTTCAACACACCGGGATGACGATTATCAGGGTGGATATTGGGGCGATCTCGACCGCTCTTTGGCTTCGATACCGCCGATATTGCGGGACAATGGGCTGACCGACTGGCTTTTCGTGTATCAGCTCGAGGAACCGGCCGCGTACCGCTACGCATTGGACAGGTTTAAGCAAGGTGGGGGGCCGATCTGGCTGATGACCGCGATCTCAAAGGCCCACGGCAGTTCGCCCGAGATCGGCAACGTTCTGGCCGAGGCCGAACGGAGCAGCCGCACATCGCCGGCCTTTTTGACGATCGCCTTCAATGCGGCACGGGTCTATCTCGACCAGAACAAGACGAGCGACGCACTGCGGATGATCGCGGATGCCGAGAACTATTGGCCCAATATGCCTGTCTCATCGCTGAACCGTTTTCGCGAACTGAGGCAGAAAGCGGCCGGCGATCTGGACACCTATCTTCGTTCTGCTCTGCGACGGCCTTTCATCTTCGAATACGGCGGATCGATCGGCAGTGTCGAGCAACTGATGGAGCAGGAGAAAGGCTATTATAACCCGGAGTACCACACGGAGGGCCGTGAGGCATATGAGGCGGGGGTCGAAGAGGAGTTTGCAGACGTCGTGGGGTATGCGCGGCAAGAGATGTTCGACGACCACACGATCAACATCATCGATCTTTTCTTTCCGCTGACCGTGCTTAAAGATGCCTATCGGTCGCCCTCGCTGCCGGAGCACCTCAGATCGCGGTTCGCCCTAGCTGTATTCACACGGTCCTTGCTGCTCGGCGATGACGCGGCCGCTAATGAATTTGCGCCGATCGTGGCGGCGAGATTCCCGGACCTGGCCGAGGCGATCCGGTTTTACCAGGCTGCACCGCCGGGGCAGGCGAAACAGGATGCAGCGACCTACCTTATATTAAAAGACCGGCGGATGACGCCGTTTGTCCGCAACGGATATGAGTACCAGGATTGGTGGTGCGAGCCGAGCGATTACGCATGGGACGGCGACACGGGATCGATGATCGAGATAGCGACCATTCGGAGGCCGCCGTTCCTGACGCAGTCGAACCTTGCCGCGTCGAAGAGCGAGCGGGCACGATTGACGGATGTGGGGAATGCACCGAGGTATCTGGCCAACTACGTACTCGATTGGGCAAAGCGATCGCCGGCGGATCCGCGGGTCCCGGAATCGCTGGCGATCGCGTTCGATGCGACCGCGTGGAACAAGTTCGGCTGCGGGAATGACTGGGACATTCGGAAAGAGGTCGGCAGCGTGCTTACCACTAAATACCCGAACAGCCCCTGGACAGAGGCTGTTCGGAAGGAACTTGAGGCCGAGGAGCAGTAATTATTGCTGCTGCTTTTCGGCTTCTTCAGCCCGATATTTGTCGAGCTGCGCTTTGAATTTGACGCATTCCGCCCGAAGCTTTTCGGGATCGCCTTTGTTTTCTTCGACGCTCTTTTTCAGTGCCTCGCGGATCTTATCGACGTAATAGCCCTTGATGCTTTTAACGATATAGCCGTCGTCGGGACTTGATGCCTGTGCAGAAAGTTCGTCGATCACAGCATCGCATTCTTCAATGCCGACGCGGTCGACGCCGAGCGTCTCACCGGAAGGATTCGAGGCGTCGGTCTTGTCCGATTCGCTGCTGCCGATACCCGAAAGCGGATTAAGGCTGCCGCATCCCAGAACAGTAAATAGGAGAAGTGAAATCGCAAATAGGGTTGTGATCTTGTTTCTCATCGTGTGTCAGTCTACCTGCAACTTGACGAGAATCACAACCCCGGTTTGCATAACTACGGTGCCGCGGGCGGTTGTGCATCGCCCGTCCACTCGCCTCCGGACATCTCGTATGTGATGAACATTCGGAGTTCGCTTTCGGCTATTTCGGCACGAACGTCAGTGACATTTGCGACGAAATTCTTCTGCGTAGCCGCGATCGGCAGGTTCAGCCCGAGTTGTTGGCCGCTCATCATCGGGATCGGATTGACACGCGAATTGAGTGTCGATTGAACTATCGGTGTAAGCAGCACGCTCATCGCCGGGTTAACGCCGTCGAGGTTGACCGTTTCCACGTTCAACTGGCCGAAGACGGTTTGCGAAGGCTGATCATAACGAAGCTGGAGATTGGCCGGTGCCCAGCCGGTAAAGCGCAGACATCCGAACATCGAGCTATAGCTTCCGGAAAACGCGAGACGTGCCGCAAGGCTTTCGCCCTCAAGCACGACGCCGGTCTGAACGCCGCTTCCCTCAGGCAAGAGAGTGATGCTGCTCGGGCACTCGCCGTCGCGGCCGTTGCCCTCGCCCAGCGGGAAAACGGGCGGCTGCATATCGCGGAATATCGTACCGAGCGCCTCGTTAAAGAACTCCTGATGAACGTTGATCTCGGCGGTTCCCGCCGCCATCCCGTTCGGGTCCGGCGGACGGATCGGCTCGCCGGGAGTCTGTGACCCGATGTTGCCGCCCGAAAGAAAATAGAAGGCGAGAGCCCCGCCAATTAGGGCTCCCACCAAAAGGCCGATGATAAATTTACCCATCGTTCCTCCGTTAGTTTGCCGGCGAAGCGGCGGCGTTGGCGGCCGGACTCATCGTCGGGCTGGCCATCGGGCTCGGAGCCGGCCCGCTGCCCTGCTGATTCATAAACTGCATCAGCATCCCGGCGACGGTATTAAATAGCGCGTCCACCTGTGCCCTAACCTGGTTGGATTCGATCTTTTGCATATTCGTCGGGAGGGCGAAAAGATCGGGCGACACCTCGGTCTGGATCTCAGTGATCTCGGTGATGATCCGAACGCCTTGAAACCCCTGAACATTTCCTCCGCTCTGCGACTGTGAGACCGTCTCAGACCGAAGCGGCAAACCTGTTTCCTTATCGACGATCAGGAACGATTCAGTCGCAACCTGTCCGGCTTGTGATTGCGTGTTTGCCACAGCGGCGTATCGGTATTTCACGACAGTGCGGCCATTCATCTGCTCTTCGCCGACGCGTTCAACGCCCTGTACCGAAGCGACCTGTTCGACTATCTGTTCCGGCATCAACAATCGACGGACCTGGAAGCCGAGCGATTCCTGGTCGAGTTCGGCATATTGGTTTCGCTCCGGGAGTACTAAATAGTTTTGTCCCGCTTTATCTAAGAAGATCACCCGTCCGCCGGCGGTCATCGTGAATACCATCTGGCGGTCATCGCCGCTGCGTGCGACCTGGGCCGAGAGCGTCGGGAGCGCGGCGCGCTTCTGGTCACCGGTGGCCTCGATACGCATTGTCACGGTTGCCCGATATTGATTCGGTTCCTGAGCTTCCGGAACGGTCAATGCCAAATTCGCGTTGGAGTTGGCGTTCGAATTAGTGTTTATGTTTGTGTTCAATGCCGTGTTGGCATTCACGTTGGTGTTGGCCGTCGGGGCGGTTCCGCACCCCGCGGCGAATAAAAGGAGTCCGATAAGTGGAAGAAAAAAGATCGATCGAACAGAATGCTGAAACTTATCCATATGTCCTCCTGCTGCTACCTGAACTAAAATAATACAGTTTTCTACAGGAATGCTTATGGTGCAAGTTTTATACCACCTCGAGATTGGCGTACTTCTCGATCAGCTTTTTTTGTCCGAAACCGGGGAAACTTACAGTTAGTTTAACGTTATCGCCGCTACCCTCGCGTCTGAGTACGAGGCCCTTGCCGTATTTTTGATGGCGGACGTGAGAACCGGGCACCAATGCGCCCGACGGCGCCGCCGGTGCCGGCTTTTTCACGGACGGCTTGGCAGACGAGCTTGCGGCCTTGAGCCGGTCGTAGGCCGAAGGGGTCGCGGGCTCCGATGCCCCGGGCGTATCGGTTTCGGCCGCTTTGGAGCCGAGGCCGCGTTTGTTGAAAAACTCCGCCACCGCCTCAGCACTGTTGTACGTCTTGCCGGTGTAGGTACTTTTCGGTTTTGAAGGAGCAGCAGGTGCCTCGCCCCTGAGAGCGGCGATGGCCCGTTTGTTCTCCTGGGTGGTTGAGCTGCGAGCGAATGAGAGCCACGAGGAGCCGTACGAGAGATCCTCGATCAACTCTAGCGGCATTTCGTTCAGGAACTGCGACGGTTCAGAAGCGAGTTCCTCACCGTAAACGCGGCGGCGCATGGCGTGCGTTATATAGAGCACCTTTTCGGCGCGGGTAATGGCAACGTAGGCGAGTCGCCGTTCCTCTTCCAGCTCGTTCGGATCCTTTATGCTGCGGGAATGCGGGAAAATGCCGTCCTCCAATCCGACGAGAAAGACGACGGGAAACTCGAGCCCCTTGGCGGAATGGACCGTCATCAGCGTGACGTCCGCGTTGCGGTCGAACTTGTCGGTATCGGCGGTGAGCGCTGCGTGATCGATAAAGTCGCGGAGCGTGAGATCCGACGACTGGTCATATTCGGCCGCAGCGTTGACGAGCTCCTCGAGGTTCTCGAGCCGCGTCTCGGCCTCGTCGGTATTCTCGGACCGCAGCATAAACGAATAGCCGCTGTCGTCGATGGCGGCGATGACGACATCTGAAACGCGCTTTTCGCCGGCAGTAGCCTCGCCCGCGATCCGCTGGAGCGATTCGATGACGCGCTTAAAGGAACGCAGCGCGTCCTTTGCCCGATTTGTGAGATTGACCGGACGGTCGCAAGCCCGGTCGGTGATGGTGCAAAGAGCTTCCCACAAGGACCCGCCGAGTCCCTGGGCCTGTGATTGCAATTCGTCGAGCGTTGTTTTGCCGATGCCGCGAGCGGGGGTGTTTATCACTCGGAGCAGTGCGATGTCGTCGGCCGGATTCAGAGCAAGTTTGAGGTAAGCGATGATGTCCTTTACCTCTTGCCGCTCGTAGAACGAGAAACCGCCGACAATGTTATAGGAGATGCGTGAACGGCGAAGCGTTTCTTCAAAGACGCGCGACTGGGCGTTGGTGCGGTAAAGAACGGCGATCTTGTCTTCGGGGTTTCGCCGCAGATGTTCCTCGATCTTGGCGGCGACGAAGCGCCCCTCGCCGTCGGCATCGGACGCCTGGTAATAAAAAATGCGTTCGCCGCCCTGGTTCGAGGTCCAGAGCTTTTTCTTTTTCTGATTGACGTTGTGGGCGATGATGGCGTCGGCAACGTCGAGGATCGTCTGCGTCGAACGATAATTCTGTTCGAGCAGGATGACCTTTGCGGTCGGGTATTGGTCCTCGAATTCAAGAATGTTGCGGATGTCGGCCATTCGAAAACCGTAAATGCTCTGAGCGTCATCGCCGACGACGCAGATGTTCTGCTGCTTTTGGGTGAGCAGCTTTATCATCGAAAGCTGGAGCGGATTCGTATCCTGATATTCGTCGACCATTATGTAGCGGTAACGGTCGTTATATTTTTCGCGGACCTCGTCTGAGCCGCGAAGCAGATCGACGGTCTTTATCAGCAGGTCGTCGAAATCGAGTGCGTTCGCACGCTGCAGCCGCTCTTCGTACATCCGGAAAACCTGAGCGGTAGCGGCTCGTTTTTCATCGGTGTGTTCGATTCGCGAGGCGAACTCGGTCACGCCCTGGCCGCGGTTCTTGGCGGCGGAGATGGCGCCGCGGACGACACGGGGGACGATCTGCTTTTCGTCGAGGCCGAGGTCTTTGATGCAGGCACGGATCACCTTTTGTGAGTCGTCGGTGTCGTAGATGGTAAAGGCACGCGTGTAGCCCGCGCCGAGCGATTCGATATCGGCACGGAGAATCCGGACGCAGAGGCTATGAAACGTAGAGATCAGCGGTGCGGAATTTAGCTTGGTTCCGCGAAGCAATTCTTTAACGCGGTCGCGCATTTCGCCGGCGGCCTTGTTCGTAAAGGTCACGGCGAGGATGTTGTGCGGCGGCACCTGTTTCTCTGAAATGAGATAAGCGATGCGGACCGTGATGACGCGCGTTTTGCCCGAGCCGGCACCGGCAAGGATAAGCAGCGGCCCCTCGGTGGCTTGCACGGCCTCGGATTGCTGCGGGTTTAGTGAGGATAAAAGTTCCATCTGAAAACGTTAACGGATGAGATCCTGGACCTCTTTGAATTGCGGGTGCTGCGAATCGTGCATCAGTTCAAAAAGCGCCATTTCGGTTGACGACGGCACGACGCCGCTGGCGTACATCTTTGCAACGCCTGCGTGTCGATCATGTTCAAATCGCGACGCGGTACAATCGGCGAGCAGATGGACCTCGAGCCCCATACTGATCAGATCGTGGGCGGTCTGGTTAACGCAAACGTGCGTTTCGATGCCGCAGATGACGATCTGTTTCGCGCCGGAGGTCTTTATCATTTTGACGAACTCGTCTGAGCCGCAGGCGCTGAAGGTGTGCTTTTCGATCGTCGGAGTTTCGTCCTCGAGGACCAGGCTGATCTCCTCGACAGTGGGCCCGAGGCCCCGGGGGTATTGCTCCGTAACGACGATCGACTGGCCGAGCGCCTGAAATCCGCGGACGGCGACAGAGATCCTCGAGGCAACGAGCGCAAAATCGCCGATCGGCGACCGGAATGCCTCCTGCATATCGACCACGACCAGCAGCGAATTTCCCTGTTCCAGGCGTTTAAGGTGCGGCATCTTTTGGTTCCTCCGGGCCGCCGTTCGCCTTCGGTTCATCAGCGCCTAGCGCTTCGCGTTTCGCCTCTTGGCGTGCAGCGCGCTCGGCCATTTCCTTGCGATAGGTCTTAAAGAAAAAATAGAGAGCGACGCCGGATCCCACAAGGATCAACAGCATCATTATCGCGATGAAATAAACTTCGGCGCGGCCGGCTCCGGGCATAGATTCAGTTTAGAGTGCCCGGGGTGCACATTCAAGTTTGGCGGATTTTCGGCGAAGATCAGCTCGGGGCCTGGTCGGCGGGAAAGGCGGACGGCGAGTTTTCCTCTATCAGCAGGCGTTTATAAACTTCAGGGACGGTGCGGACACGCTTTTGCGAATCGGTGATGACGTGCAGCGTTTCGCCCTCGGCGATCAGCGTGTCATCGGCCTTTCGTTGGATCTCGTAAACAAAGCGGATGGCGCGGCTGCGGACCTCGGCCACCTGGGTGCGGACCGTCAATATCTCGTCGTAAAATGCAGGTGATTTATAGCGGACGTAGCTCTCGGCGACGACCATCAGCGCGTCGTCTTCCTCTTCCATCGCTCGGTATGAGAAACCTTTTGCCCGGCAAAGTTCGCTGCGGCCGGCCTCGAACCAGATGAGGTAGTTAGAGTGGTGAGCGATTCCCATTTGGTCGGTCTCGGCATACCTGACTCGGATATCGGTTTCATGCCAATCGCTCATAAAGATGGCTGGGAGACAGGGATTCGAACCCCGATAGCCAGATCCAGAGACTGGAGTCTTACCATTAGACGATCTCCCAGCGCAAAGGACATTTTAAAGACCCGCAGTTCACTATGTCAAACATGGGCGAAGAAGCGCGGACACTCCTGTCCGCATGACCGGAACGCTGGCTTGACTGGAGGGCAAGCATCCGTGCTTGCCTTTTTGGAAGGCGGGCATCCCTGCCTGCATGTGTGCGGAGATGAATTGTCAAAGACATAGCCGTCGCTCGAACTCAGGCGGTTGTCGGATTGATTGACGGCTGGATTCAAGACCTTTCGCAACTCCTCGCAAAGAGCGCTGCCGCTTGCGCAGAGCTCGTCAAAGCCGGTGAAGCTCGTGTTCGCCTCGTCAAAGTTACGATTGCCGTAACGGTCAAAATCAAAGGTCTGCTCCCACGACATCGACTGCGAGCCGCCGTTGGGTGTGATGTTCTCCACGGCCGACTTTAACCGGTTCAGCGAGTTGATGCGTTGGTTAGCCGAACAATGCGGTGATGCCGTTGTGAGAATTGCAAAAATGCAGGCCCGACCCCTCTTCATTTTTTGTCGAATCGCAAAATCGTAGGTCTGACCCCATCTTTTCGCATTGTCGGGGACGTTCCTGACCACGCCTAGACGAGTGAGTCAAAACCACAAAGAAACTTTCGTTGAGGAAAATACCTCAATTTTAGACGCGATTCCAATAAGCGTTACAATATTTTCCTCTTTGTCTTTGGCATCCCCGCTAAACTCAAGTCGTAGGCCGTCTTCGTAACCTTGATGATTTGTAAGCAACCATATCCAAGAAACGTTCCGGCCCAAGACTTGAGCCCAAGGAATGGCTCCGGACGCGTCAATGGCGTAGCACTGTTCGCGGATTTCGATTTCCCCGAACTCGAGCCTTAAACAATCGAACTCAGAATCGACGTAAATTGAGGCAATGGTGCCTCCTTCGAACTGCAGTTCGACAGCGTCGATCCAGTCTTGTCCGTCTGATGAACCAACGTCAAACATGGAATATCGAACGGCACCCAACCTTTCGCCCGCGTCAAACAATCTTCCTATTTGGTCGTAATTCGACATCCTTCTTTTCAACTTTGCTTGGGGTTTTCATCCAAGTCACAACATCTTCAACGAAAGCTAGTTGTTTCCGGCCAAACGGGCAGCGTCCTTGACTTGTTTTAGTACTCTCTCCGCAGCGCCAACTCCTCGAGCCGCAGCGTTGGCTACCTCGCCTAAGGTCACGTTACTATAATCGACTCCGTCTTCGATAGTGTCTATTGCATTCCATGCACCTGCTTTTCCACCTCGTGCTCTTTGAACATCGCGAACAAGTTCATCCTTGTGTTTCGCTAGGTTGCCGATTGCACGCTTACCAGCTCTTGTCAGATTAACAATACACTGATTGTGAGCTAGTAAACCCGTGCCGCCAACAAAATAGTTGTGATTATCGGCGACCTCAAAGTTGTAAACCTTCGCGCCCTCGTTTCGTTGGATTATTGATTCAACTCTCGCCCATGTGCCGTCGGCTTTGCGGATATCGTCACCGACTCGAAGGGCTCCGGCCTCGATCCACTCGCCGCCGTCATCCCCGCTTGAGGTGTTGTCTCTTGCACGGTGAATTCTGACATAAAACGGATGTTCGTGCGTAACGCCCAAAGGCGCAGCTTCGCCTCGGACCTTGACCGAGAGAATCCGCCCGGCCTCGGCAATTCTTTCAAATGTCCGGACAACCTTCTTATACTCATTTTGCTTGGTCTTCTCATTGTAGCTCAACACCTCGTCGCCCTCGCGAATCTCCTCGATCGGTTTTAAGCCGGCCTTGGTGAGTACTGGCGTTCCAGCTATAAAGCATATTTTTTGAAGGACAGGTAATGATCGGCGAGCTTTACTACCTAACTTAAGAGCGCCATAAGCCCATTTACCGCCTTTGAATATCCACATTCCGCCTTTAATCACCACCCCGCCCGGGCCAGCCGCCGGAGTTATTGCCTCTACGATGGGCTGCATTGGCTCCGCAACACGTTGAAATCCTTTGAAAAAGTCCCTAAACGGGTTCGGATCTTTTTCACGAGTCGTAACCTTGATAATGGGGCCATCCTCCATGTGCGTTATATTACCCTCATCATCATATGTACAATCTTTTCCGTCGGGACATGGTTTGAAGCAGCTGCCGTCCGGGCATCCTGCGCTTTGCCCTAGGGGATCCACCAAATTGAGTGGATTGTTCCTTACGTAAAGATACAAATTCCACGACTGGGGTTCGTCCTCCCACTGATCTAATAACGGTTCGTCAGCAGAGTTGAATCGTCCAATGTTTTTCGCGTAATATCTCGCCTGGGCATAATCCAAATCCGCCTCTCCATCGCGCTCATAGGTCGTGAATTTCTGCCGTACATCATCCGGGGTGTAGCCGAGTTCGGCGTGGCGGTGGTTTGTTAGGATCTCTTCGCCGAAGGGGTGGAAGTCGCGGCGGGAGATGGTGACGCCGTTTTCGTCGGTCAGGATCCGCGGGCTGGCGAGGTGGTCTGCTGTTGTGTAGCTCACCTTCGGGTCTTGGGAGATCTCGGTCGCGTATTCGGCGACCAGTTTGCCAGCGGCGTCATAGACGAACACGGTTACCTCATCATTAAATGGCGCGACGGTCGAAGGCACGATCTTTTTTATCCTCTTTCCGTCGCCGTCGTAAACATATTCCCCGATAGTTCCCGTGACCGTCCCGCCCGAATTGACCGATTCCACCTTCACCTGTTTGTTCTCGGCATCGTAAGTGAACTTCCGAAGTTGCGGATCCCGCGTCGTGTTCCCCGAATCGTCAAAGACATAGCCATCGCCCGAACTCAGGCGATTGTTGGACTGATTGACATCAGGGTTCAGTACCTTGCGAAGCTCCTCGCAAAGAGCGCTGCCGCTTTCGCAGAGCTTGTCAAAGCCGGTAAAGGTCGTGTTCGCCTCGTCAAAGTTCCGGTTACCGTCACGATAAATCTTAAGTCAGTTTGCTGATGCGTCAGCTTACGATATGCCCGTAATCATTCGAAACAGTTGCCGATCATTTGATACGTTTATTTAATATGCCAAGTGTCCATAGCTACAATCATCGATGGCTGCCGGTTTCATCACTACGACGATTGAGGCCCCCTTGGAGTGAGATTTGCCGGTCGCTATCAGGACATTGGCTGCACAGTATGCGTTAAATTCTTGGATAACCACCAGACGGTACCTGCCCTCGGGAACCTTCCCAAAGCGAAACTTCCCCTTTCTGTCCGGCGTGACGTACGCAACGATCTTCTTATCGGTTTCGTCAAACAACACTACGCAAAGCCCATCCAATACATCATCATTATCGTCAGCCACTATTCGGCCTTTGATCCTACTAATCTCCAGGGCTTCATTAGTCACTTGGTTATAATCCACATATTTTGTCGCACCACAGTCTTTCCGCTCTTGGCCGAACACTAGTCCCTGACACACCATAACGATAAAAAGCGCAATGTAAATTCTGTAATTCATGGTGGAGTCCTCCTTCATCTTGAGTACTGCAATTCATTATTCAATAGTTTCTGCCTCTCCTGAGCGTAGGACCGGAAATCGGGGTCGCGCCTGCATTATTGCAATTCCTCCACGATAAATAATCTGTCGGCGGGTCCAAATGCGTTTGGTAACCTTTTTTTCGATATCGGTTCGGCGCGGCTATACGGTCGTGGGATTCAGTGAAAGGGCGATTCGGTTGTAAACGGTGGCGAATAATTGGCTCCTTATTGTGGGCTGTGTTCGGTTGCGTATTGCGGAAGAACTGCAGCGGTAAACTTCGAAACAATTGCTGTTCAACGTATAACAGGCCGGGAATTGGTGTCAAGATTTTTGTTGGCGGGGGCGGAGCTCCCCTTGGAGAGAAATGAGAGATGAGAAATGAGAAATGAGAGCTGAGAGGTCAGAGATGAGAGATGAGAGTGGGAATTGACGATCTCATCGCTGAAGGCGATGAATTTAATGGCCCGTGGGTGGGGGCGGAGCGGGAACCCCGGGAAGGCCTATCCGCGTCTACCACTCCCTGTAAGGGAGCAACTTTGTCGGGGCTAAAGCCCCTCCTTGAGTGTTCTCGGGATCTGAACCCCGGGCTGAAGCCCGGGGCTATCTATTTAAGAAGACCGAGCCGGAAGGCCGGAGCCCTTCCGCTCATCATAGGGGCAGAGCCCTTTTTAATTGAGAACGGAGAATGGCGAATGCGAAGCTCCCCTCCTGGATAGGAGGGGTGGCCGCGAAGCGGACGGGGTGGTAGATTTCTCGGAGACCCGGCGGGAGCCGCAAGAGAGGAAATGCACAGCTTTCCTGCAAATAGCGGCAGCCTTCGACCCGGCGGAAATCGGGGAAAACGTATTGAAGGCGTACGTTTTCAGACCAAAATCGTGGATTTGAGTTTTCAGATCGTGGATCTGAACTTTCAAATCGTGGATCTGAACTTTCAAATCGTGGATCTGGACTTTCAAATCGTGGATTTGGACTTTTAAATCGTGGATTTGAACTTTCAAATTCATGTTTTTTCGGTAGTGTCAAATCATTTGTGTAAGTAGCAGGTTCATGGTTGTTAAAGAGTCTGTTGGTGTGGGGG
>JAEWBM010000043.1 GCA_023391155.1 Acidobacteriota bacterium | reverse complement strand
AGCACCTGTATCCGATCCAGCTCAGCCAGGAGCTGGGCAACCTGCGGGTCGAGCCGCAGATCCTGATCACGCACCTCAAGCCGTCGGATCGGGAGCTGATCGCGCAGGAGATCAATGCCTGGGCGGGCAGGTTCGAGCCGACGATCTTGCAGACGGGGCAGACGCTGGAGATCTAGGGGCTGGGGTCCACCTGCTCAGTCCCCTGAAGTACGCAGCATAGTTGGAGATCGTGCGCGTTTCCGCGGAAACGCGTTGGTCCGTTGGCGTCGATGGGCCGGGCTTGTCAGGGGCGCGACGCACCGCGGGCATGGCCACCGCCAGGATCCTGACCTTCATCGCCGGGTTGCAAAGCTGGCTTCCTGGGTCCGTCATGACTGCAGCAGGCTCAGGGTCCACCTGCTCGACGGGGCAGGAGCTATCGGTTTGTGGCATTGGCAACAGTAACGGTAGGTGTTCGCCGCCGGAGGACGCATTTCGTCAGTCCCGTGGTCGCCGACCGGAGCAGAGTGACGAGAAGCGTCACCCGGTGCCGCGAATTGTCACCCCAGGTTGCCCATCACAAACACCCGCGGTGTGACTTCCGTCACGGGGGCAACGGGGTGTTTCCAACCGTCGGCTCGCACGTAACGGTCGCGGTCGCTGGCATGGTCCGCGCATATAGGTTGATGTCGAATGCGACCGGGCACCAAAAGCTTGGACCCGCTGATGGTTAACTTGCTTTAAGGAGCAAACAAATGTCGATGAAGCGCAAAGTTCAAAAGGGTTTCACTCTGATCGAGTTGATGATCGTGGTCGCGATCATCGGCATCCTGGCTGCGGTTGCTATTCCGGCGTATCAGGACTACACAGTTCGGGCTCGGGTTGCTGAGGGCATCGGCTTCGCCGCTGCCGCCAAGCTGCTGGTTTCAGAGAACGCCGCCAATGGTCAAGCAGACTTGGCAGCGGGCTTCTCTGCACCGGCTGCGACGGTGAACACCTCCGTGGTTGCTGTCGATGGCACGTCGGGCAACATCACCGTCACGACCACCGCCCGTGCGGGTGCGGGCGACGTTCAGTTCGTGCCAGCCGGCATTCCCGCGGCTGCTTCGGGCTCGCGTCCGCCGGCGAACGACCGCATCACCTGGACCTGCAACGGCGCGGGGACGACGTTGCTGGCGAAGTATCGCCCGGCCGAGTGCCGTTGAGCGACCGAGATCCGTCTCATGGAAACGCGGCTTCGGCCGCGTTTTTCTATTGTGCGCCCAAACGCGCAATTGCCGTCGCCGCAGCCGCGGCCACGGATGGGGGATCGTTGCATCAACACGTTGCAAATGTGCGCAGGAAGCGGCTCCAATCCTATCGGAACGACCGAGCGTCGGTGCCGTCCATGCGGACAGCATCCGCTGCGCGACCCACGCCTAACATGGAGCCCCGGACTTGGACAGAAGGCGAGTGCCTTTTCTAGCGATGGCTACAACAGGACTTTCAGACGCCGAAGCGATGCTCCCTTCGAGCAGGAACGGATCCGCGCTTCCATCCGCTTCTGCCGAGATCGCACAGGCAGGACTTGAGCTCACGATCCTGATGCCTTGCCTCAACGAGGCCGCCACGGTTGCTGCATGCGTCAGGCAGGCGTTCGCATTCCTTGCTCGCACGGGCATTCGAGGCGAGGTGCTGGTGTCCGACAACGGCTCGACTGATCAGTCGCGCGAACTCGCGATTGGCGCGGGCGCACGCGTTGTCAATGTCGATCGGAAGGGATACGGGGCAGCGCTCATGGGAGGAATTAGGGCTGCCCGTGGCCGATACGTCGTCATGGGAGATGCGGATCTGAGCTATGACTTCTCGCGTCTCGACGGCTTCGTGGAACGACTTCGCGCCGGTGACGCTCTTGTCATGGGCAACCGATTCAAAGGTGGCGTCGCGCCAGGCGCTATGCCGCTGCTACATCGCTACCTGGGCAACCCGGTACTGAGTGCGCTGGGCAGGCTGTTGTTCAAGTCGCCGATCGGCGACTTCCATTGCGGGCTGCGAGCCTTTCAACGCGACGCCATCATTGCATTGCAACTGCTCGGCGGCGGGATGGAATTTGCTAGCGAGATGGTCGTGAAGTCGACGCTGGCCGGCCTGAAGATCTCGGAGGTTCCTACAACGTTGTCCCCGGACGGCCGGATGCGCCCCTCGCATCTCCAGACGTGGCGTGATGGCTGGCGTCATCTCACATTCCTTCTGATGATGAGCCCAAGATGGCTGCTGCTCTACCCGGGGGTGCTGCTGATGCTGGTTGGGGCGTTGGCGCAGGTCGCACTTGCGCAGGGACCACTCTTCCTTGGTACCACCGGGCTCGACATCCACACTATGCTCTATGCCGCAGGCGGCACGGTGCTCGGTCTGCACCTCGTCATTTTTTCGCTCCTCGCTAGGTCGATCGGCTATGTACAGGGTGTGTTGCCTGAATCGGACCAATTTGCGCGGTTTGCAGGCAGGTTCTCGCTTGAAAAAGGCGTATTGCTGGGTTCAACCCTTGCGCTGAGCGGCCTTGCGGGTGGCTTCTACTCGCTGGCCGTATGGGCAGGCGCCGGCTTCGCGGAACTAGATCCGGTGAATGTGATGCGGGGCGCGATTCCGTCAGTCACGCTCATGATTGGAGGGACCGAAATACTCTTCGCCTCCTTCGTGCTCGCGCTGATCGGCCTTCAGAGCCCGCAGCGTCCGGTTACGACCTCCCCAAAGGTGCTGTCGCAAATCAAGTGACCGGTTGCGTCAGTTGCCTGACCGCATTCGTCACATGCAGTTACCGATCGCCGGCCCTTCGACGTGAGGTCCTGGCTTATCGCTCGCAGCCGATTTCCGTCTGTCGCCCCTGACCGACCGCTTCGCCCGAGCGGCATGCCCCTTGCATGTGTCGTCGAGCATCTGGGCAAAGACGAAGTACAACAAGGACGACACGACATGATCAAGAGATGGTATCGCGGGTTCACACTGATCGAACTGATGATCGTCGTAGCAATTATCGGCATCCTGGCAGCGGCCGCCATTCCCGCTTATCAGGACTACGTCGTCCGTTCCCGCGTCACCGAGAGCCATGGCCTCGCTGCTCCCGCGAAGCTCAACGTGGCCTATGTGCTCGCTACGGGCAACCCGAATGCGGCTGCAGTCGGCTATGCTGTCGGCTTCGCACCCCCCGCAGCGACAAAGAACACGGCGTCCATTGCCATCGGCGAGGATACCGGCATCATCACCGTCACCACGACCGCTCTCGCCGGTGGCGGGACGCTGACAATCGCTCCATCAGTGAACGGCAGCCCGCTACCGCAGGGTACGAGCCAGTTTTTGCCGCCGGATGGGCCAATGAGGTGGCGATGCGCTGCAAGCGGCGCTGGCGACCTAGTCTCAAACCAATCTGCCGGCACCCTGGCTGCGAGGTTCGCCCCTTCTGAGTGCCGTTGAGGCGGCGAGCGGCCGCATCGGGCCGACGCACGGCGGCCGGGCATCTTGAGTGTGCGGCGATTGTCTGCGAGTCTGCTGTCCTTCATCTCATTGGGAAGGTCGACTGCATGTGCGGTGCCTTTCCTACCCGGAGGAAGGATTTCCTGGTGACGTACCAAACAACAATCCGTGGCGGCGACGCTCAGGTAGGGGCCGGTGCCGGGACGTTGAAGGCGAGGTGCCTGGCCTCCGGTGTGCACTTGGGCGTGTCGGTCCTCGTGGCAGCCTTAGTGCTTTCAGCCATCTACCTGGGCTGGTACCGAGGCCCGCTCGCCACGATCTCCGGGGTTGGCGAAATCCTCGTGTTGCTACTCGCGGTAGACGTGACACTCGGGCCGCTGCTGACGTTCGTCGTTTTCGACCGCCGAAAGAAGAGGCTGTCCCTCGACCTGGCCTGTATTGGATCGCTGCAGCTCGCGGCGTTGCTCTACGGCTTGCAGACCCTCGAGGCAGGACGGCCGCACTACGTCGTCTTCGTCAAAGACCGCTTCGAAGTCGTTTCCAGGGCGGACATCCGGGAGGAGGATCGAAAGGCGGCGGAAGGCACTGACGCCGCTCGGACCGAATGGCTAGGGCCCCGTATAGTCGCAGCGGCTGCGCCGTCGTCCGAGGACGAGCGGAAGAAGATCATGTTCGAGTCCGCCTTCGGCGGCCGGGATCTCCAGCATTTTCCCAGACAGTATCGGGAATATGCATCGGAGGCTTCGCTCGCCGTCGGAAAAGCGGGCTCACTCGCCGATTTGCGGGCGCTGAACCCCGCTGATCCAGAGGTGCTCGACCAAGCAGTCGCGGGCAGCGGCCTGCCGGAGTCGCGCCTTAGATACCTTCCGATCAAAGGCCCGCAGGGCGACGCAGCGATGCTGGTGGATGCGTCATCCGGCGCCATTGCTGGCATGGTCGGGCTGAGGCCGTGGCGCTAGTTGCCCGCTAAGACTGCGTCCGGCCTAGCCTGCAGAGCGAACGCAGGCGTCGGCCATTGACTACAGCCATGACCACTCCCTCGCGTGATTCCGCCGGGCGTCGGTGCTGTCCCGGCATGACGAAAGAGACACTCGATACTGAAGAAGCAAGCCCGTCAAGGATGCGCCTAGTGTCAGAGTGATGGGCGATCCGGGAAGAGCACGTCGTTCGGGATCGGTTCCACCATTGTGCGGAAGACGGCCCGGGCATCCAGAGCAAGGCAGGCAAGATTGACTTCGAACGCCGCACCGACGCCGGAGAGGCCGCCATCCAATCGCTGGTCTCGTCCGGCCGCTTATGCCGGGCTGCTCGTCGCTGCTTTGTTCTGGACTTGGTACGCCCAACGTGACGTCAACTGGGACTTGCTGAACTACCACGTCTACGCCGGGTATAGCGTCTTCAACGACCGGTTCAGCCAGGACTTCTTTGCCGCCTTCCCGGCCTATTTCACGCCGTACGCTCATGGCCTGTTCTACTGGCTGATGGCGTCCGGGCTACCTTCGCTCGCGATGGCGGGGGTGCTGGCCACGGTTCATTGCAGCCTATTGTGGCTGGTCTATGAGATGGCCCTGGTCTTGGTGCGCGGAGAGCGGCCATGGCGAGCGCAGTTTATTGCTCTCACCGCAGCCTTGCTTGCCCTGTCGAATCCCGTTTACTTGCTGGAACTGGGTACCTCGTTCGTCGACATCACGACAGGCATTCCGGTTGTGGCGGCGTGGCTCGCGCTGGCTCTATCCCTAACTGGAGAGCGTAGGACGCTGGTGGCTGTTGCTGGGCTGCTGATGGGGATTGGAGTCGGGCTTAAGCTCTCCAACTCGATTTTCGCGGTCGCGACAATGCCCGTTTTTCTGTTCCTGCCTGTGTCCTCGAAGCGACGGCTCGAGGACGCCCTCACATTCGGAGTCTTGTGTACCCTCGCCGTCGCGATGGTCGCAGGACCTTGGGCGATGCGGCTTTACCAAGAGTTCGGCAATCCCTTCTTTCCGATGTTCAACGGCCTGTTCCGGTCGCCGGATTTCGCCGTCGAGGGCGCGGTCATGGATCGCTTCCTGCCGCGGTCGCTGGCGGAGGCCTTGTCACTGCCGTTTCGCATGGCGCTGCCACTCCCAATGATTCATGTCGAAACGGCATCGCCTGATCTTCGGTACGCGGCCCTGGCTCTCGTAGCCGGGATGTGGATGCTTGCGGGACTTTGTCGACCGCACGAGGGGGAGGCCGAGGAACGCCCGGCTCCGCGACCCCTGAGGGGCAATGTCAACCGCTTGCTAGGTGCGATGGCCGTGCTCTTCCTAGCATCCTGGGTGCTGTGGCAGCTGACGTCGGGCAACAGCCGCTATTTCATTCCGGCGGCGTCGATCGCTCCCATTCTGATCGTCGAATTGACGCGTCGTTTGGTGGTGAGGTGTCGGCCGGCAGCACTGGTGCTGATCTGCCTAGGACTCGTCCTGCTGCAGGGTGCACAGGTAGCCCTCGGCGCGGCGCCTCGGTTCGCTCCTGCCGATTGGACCAAGCGGTGGATTGAAGTCAGGATACCCGATCGCTATCTAAACGAGCCCTATCTATACCTGACACTAGATGCGCAATCGCTCTCGTTTCTGGCTGCGCTCCTTCACCCCGGATCTGGATTCTTCAACGCTACCGGAGGGTATGCCTTTGATCCGGAAGGTCCCGGCGGAGCACGCGCCAAGGCCCTGATCCAAAGGTTCGAAGGCCGGGTTCGCGGACTCATCATCCTACGAACAACTACTGCCGACGGCTTATATCGGGTCCCAGATTTCCGGACGTCTGATCGAAAGCTCCTGCCATGGGGCTTTAAAGTCGATCAGTCGGATTGCGATTCGATAGGGCTCGAGCAAGGCTTGCATAGCTTCATCCTGACGGGATTCGGCGAAGACGCGCGGACGTTTGCCGGTCCCATCCTAAACTGTGGGTTGCTGCCTGCTGCCGACAACGACCGCTTGGAACAGGCTGCGGCCCGGCGCGTCGTGGAGCCTGTCTTCGAGCATCTCGAGCAGGCATGTCCAAACCTTTTCAAGCCGCGAGGGCTCCGAGTCGAGGGCGGCGACGGCTACTGGCAGAAATCCTACGGCGCGACGGACATCACGGTTTACATCTCAAACGGTGTGCTTTCTTACTACAGCGCCATGCGCGGCGGCGACCCAGTCATCCTGGGCCCCGCGGCGCATTGGTCGAAGGGGCCCGAGAGTATCGACTGCTCGCGCCGTACGGCGCCCTTATTCGGCGGTCTGTTGAAGTGACGCGATGCTAAGGCGAGCGCACCTCGAAATGCCGGGCTACGCCCGCCTCTCCAACGGCTTGTGGGCAGCCCTGGAGGGATTGCTGTACCCGCTGCTGATGCTTGCCGCGACGCCCGTCTTGGCGTCGGTCTTGCAAGAGACGGGATTCGGCCTCTGGATGCTCTTTATCACTGTGTCCACGGTTGGTGGCGCGGCAAGCGCGGGAACCGCGTCTGCGGTCATTAGAATGGTGTCTCAAAGCCTCGCTCATGGCCCGACAGCAATCGCGGATATCGTGGATACCGCTATGTCTGTCGCCGTGTCGGGGTTCGGCCTTGTCGCCGTTGCGCTGGCAGCACTGAGCGTTCCCGTCGCAGCGCTGCTCTTGGGTAAGCTCGGGGGCCCCGTTTTAGTCTCCTGCGTGTGTATCGCCGGCATCCTGCTGGCGTGGATCGAGCACGTCGACCAGGTCCACTCGGCGGTCTGGAAGGCGATGGAGGCATTCGCCCAGTCGGCAAGGATCGAGCTAGCGCTCAGAACGGCACAGTTCTGTTTACTGCTGATTGGGCTCGCGTTCGATGCCGCCATCGGGGAGCTCATCGCGCTGCACCTGTTGTCATCGCTGGCCAAGCTTGGTGTAAGGCGGGTCCTGACGCGGCGGCGGTTCCCGCAGCTCGCCGGCAAGCGGTCGGGTCGCGCATCCCCTGCCGAGCGCAGCTACGTGAAGCGATGCGCGGACGTCTGGCGACTTTCCCTTTGGGGATGGCTGCAGGGCGCCGGTGGGCTGGCCTTTGCGGCGACCGACCGGATGATCATCGGTGCCTTGCTGGGGCCCGTTGGCCTAGCGCAATACTCGGTGGGCGTTCAACTAGCTTCACAGTTCCACGCACTTGCCGCATTCGCCTTCAGTGTCCTGGTTCCCGAGGTCGGACGTCTCAGTGCACGGAGCGCGAACGTCCGCCTGCTGGGACAGAGAATCGTCCGCTGTATGACTGCGAATGCCGTGGTCGCCGCGGCCGGCTACGCGATCCTGCTATGGATCTCTCCAAAGGTTATCGTCGCTTGGCTGGGGTCAGGCCATGCTGCCGAAATCGCGGCCTTTATGCTGCCCGTCATCCTCGCGTACTTCCTGCTGTCTTTGAACGTCGTACCCTTCCACGCCCTCGCGGGTCTGGGGCGCATGCGAGAAGTCGCGCTTCTCTCTGCCGGTGCCGGTGTCCTTTCGGCCGCCGCGGCCGGTTATTGGGTGCCCGACAATGGCTTGCAGGGGGCCGGCTGGTCGCGCGTTGTTTATGCGGTCTCGACGCTGGCGCTGCTGCCGCGGCTCCGGTCGAGCCTCACCGGACACTGAGGCGGAGCTTGGTGCAAGAGCACAGCCACCCGGCGCGGTGCCCGGATTGTGACGGAGATTCGCCTGTCTTCCTCGGCAGCCTCCCGGACGTCGTCAGGTTCGCAGGCAAGAGATTGCCTGCTCCGCTTTATGGTGGTGCCCTTTTCCAATGTGGGCGATGCAGGCTGAAGTTCCGACATCCCCTCCTGGACACTAAGACCTACGAAGATCTCTACGACAATGGGCTGGTGGCGAGCTGGACGCCGACCCTCAGAACGGATCAACGGATAGTGCGCGAATTCCTGTGCGAGAAACTCCGCGGCGGGCGGGTACTCGACTATGGCTGTTATACGGGCCTGTTCCTGAGCAGCCTCCCCGCGGCCTTCTCGAAATTCGGCGTTGAGGTCAACAAACTCGCTGCGGCCAAGGCCGAGCGGGACGCGAATGCGAGAGTATGGCGAGAGTTGGAGGAGATGGATGACGATCAACAGTTCGATGGCGTCGTCTGCATGGACGTCGTCGAGCATTTCCCCTCGCCGCTGCTCCTGGTCCGTGAATTGATGAGGAAGTTACGCCCTGGCGGTGTCCTCTTGATGACGACCGGTGACGCCGAGAGCGCCTTATGGAACCGGCTGGGCTCGAGATGGTGGTACTGCGGCTTCGGAGAGCACGTTGCCTTCATCTCGAGGGGGTGGCTCGTTCACAACTTGGCTACTCTCGGCGCGGATCTAGAGCAATGCGAGCCCTTCAACTACAAGTCCGAGGGTCGCGCACTGCGTGTAGCGAGATGGGGGGCCTTCATGGGCGCGCTTGTCCTGTCCGGCTTGCGGTCGCTAATGTCAGGGGCAGTCGTCGCCAACGACCACCGCAAGGTAGCCAAGGCCCTGCCGGGTATCGGTTTGACGCGGGACCATTTGTTCATCGTGCTCCGGAAGCGCTGAGGCAAAGACATCGAACAGGGACGTGGTATGGATCTCATCGCATTCTTGCAAAGGCGGCTGCGGAAGGTTGGGCTCGAAGTCAGGAAGTATTCTCCCGCGTCGTCCTTCACTGCATCCTTGTCGGCGCTTTGCTGCGATGCGGGTATCGACCTCGTCTTGGACGTCGGTGCGAGCGTGGGGCAGTTTGCCGGCGATCTCCGTGCTGCCGGCTTCCGAGGCGAGATTGTATCGTTCGAGCCGCTGCCGGATGCGTGGCATGCTCTAGATCGTGCTGCCGGGCGGGACGCCCGCTGGAAGGTCCATCCACGTTGCGCTCTGGGTGCCTTGGCTGGCGACGTCGAAATCAACGTGGCCGCGAACGGGGTGAGTTCTTCGGTGCTGCCAATGCTGGAATCGCATCTTGCCGCGGCGCCCGAATCGACTTACCGGGGATCTGTCTCCGCGGTGATGCATAGGGTCGACGACGTCGCCGGCCCGTATCTGCGCCAGGCGCGCTCGCCGATGCTCAAGATCGATACCCAGGGATATGAGTGGCAGGTATTGGACGGCGCTTCAGGCAGTCTGCCGGCCATGCGCGCAGTCGCAGTCGAGTTGTCCTTGCTGCCGCTCTACGAAGGCCAACGCCTGTGGCAAGACGTAATTGAGCGGCTGGCGAGTGAGGGCTTCGACCTTTGGTCGCTGCATCCGGGGTTCGCCGACAAGGCTACGGGAAGGGTGCTGCAATTTGACGGGATTTTTCGACGGCCTTGAAGCTGGCACGGCTACAGCGGGTTGGTCGACTCTAGAAGGGCGCGTCGCCCATCGAGCATGCTCATATTAGGGAGCGCGGCCGATACGCAAGCAGTCTCACGAGCAGCATGATGCTTTGGAGGACGCGCGAAGATCCACATTCAACGTTGTATGAGTAGTTCTCGAGCATGAGCCGACCGTAGTTCGTCCGCGAAACCCCATTGGTGGAGAACCTGCCGGGAATCGGATGATCGCGGTGCTCAAACGTGCCTCCCGCCAACTGAACACGTCGCAAGAAGAGGGAATCGGCGAGGATCTGGTAACGGGTATCGTAGGGGCCGTGCGCATCGTGCAGGTCGCTGCGGATGATCGTGCCCACGGAGTGACTGGAAGTTATCTGGAGAACGTTGAACTGGCTCGGCCACAAGGGCTGGCGCTTACGAATAGAGTCGCCCATCCGTACTGGAAAGGTAATGACGTCCGGCTGCGATGCGGCGGGGGAACGCAGGTACGCCACAATCGCCTGCAGGGCGTCAATGTCTAGCGAATCGTCGCTTCCCACAACCAGGTAGAAGGGCGTCTGGATGCGAGATAGGGCGCGGTTGAGGGCGTCGTAGATTCCGGAATCCGGTTCCGCGACAAACTTCACATACGGCTCTACCAGGCATTCACCCCAGTGCCTGCTCGCGTCGCAGACTCCGCTGTCTTGGATGATCCACTGAAGATCGGGCCCCAGCCCGGACCGGACCTGTTCGTACAGAGTTTTCAATCCGGACGGGTTGCGATGTGACGCGGTCAGCAGGGTCAGCATCGGCTCTCCTCAGGCGCGGTTCGCAAGATAGGACAGACGGTAGAAGACTGCGAGTGCAGCCACTGTGGACGGACGCCAGAATCGATTCAGCAGTTCACGGTCCTCGACATCGCGAACTTGACCGTTGATTGAGGCCGTTGTTTCAGTATCGCGATGCACCCGATGAGAAACGAGAGTGTCACGCAAGTAAACAAATTGCCCCGGCTCGGCGGCAAGCCGTTCCCAGGCATCCCAGTCGAGATTGCTCTTGTACTGGCTGGTGAATCGAAATTCGGCGATTCGCCGCCGGTTGAAGATGACACTGGGACAGCAGATCGGGTTCCCAAGTGCCAACAGACGGCGCTTTAGTCGCGTGGAGGCCAGGGCTTCGGAGAAGCCGAATGCCTGGCGCGTCAAGGCGCGCTTGATCAGCAAGTTGGCATTGAGTGGGCGAGGGCCGTCAGCCGAGCACTCGTCGAACCGGCTGAAGGCCAGGACTGCGTCGGGAAATCGGTGAAATGCGTCGAGCGCACGAGCCGTGTACTGCGGCGAGTACAGGTCGTCCTGATGCGCGATCGTCACTAGGCTTGCTTCGGTGGCCGTGAGTGCGAAATTCCAGTCGGACGCGATCCCAGGCAGCTGGCTGTTTACTAGGACGGGGATGCGATAGATCTTGGCGATACGCGCGATGTGCTCGTTCGGCGTGGAAGTCTTGATCAGAACGTGGGTCAGAAGCCTCTGGGCGACGAGCGTGCGGACACACTCCTCCAGGAACGGGGATTCGCGATAAGCTGGGATGACGAACGCGTGATCCATATCTGAATTTCCGACCTGAATGTCGCACGACGTCCGTGTGTGATGTTTCTGGAACCGACGGATGGCGACTAAGGCTCAATCACCGTTGCAGACGTGCGACCCTGGGGCGGGGCAGGGTCTTGCGCACGACATCTCATGCGCGTACATCGCGACGATGTTGTCCAAGCCTTGTAGCGCGTCTTTCGTGCTTTGGGATCGAGATCGGCTCGAGGCTGTCCCCGTCCCGCGGGACCACGAGGCATCGTGGACCGTTCTCAGTGAATGCGGTCTTGGCGATCTGCCGTGGCGACGTTCGGGCAGATCTTCGGCCTCTCAGAGGCTCGTCCATCCCGACGACCTGTTCAGTTCGCAACTGGCCCGCGGCCCCACGGGCGGTACCCCGGATGAACGTAAGAAGGAATGAACAGTGCGGGAAAGGGTACGAAGAACCAGTGCTTTCCGCAGCTATATAGTTGCCAACGCTCTTACCACGCCCCCGGAAGCCGCCGCGACGCATGAAACACGCGAAGGACCTCAATCGCGTCCCCGGTCACTCGATAAGGCACCACGTAGCGGGTCTTGGGAACGACCAGCTCCCGCGTCCCTGGCACGCGCCCTGGACGTCCCAACCCAGGTTGCTCGGCAAGCAGGGAGACCGCGTCTAGAACTCGTTGGGCAATCAGTCCAGCAGCAATCGTGTCGTCGGCTGCAATGTAGGAAGCCTCTTCGTCAAGATTGCGCAACGCGGCGCGCAACCATCTAACCTGCATTCACCTTCCATTTACGGGCAAGCGCAGCGACTTCCCTCGACGTAGCGAAATCTCCGGAGTCTGCTTCTCGCAGCGCTGACTTGATCTCGGCGATCTGCCACTCGTTAGTCTCGACGTATGCCCGGATCGCTTCGGCTGCCAGGAACGACTTGCTTCGCTTTGTCGCTTCGGCAAGTTGCTCGAGCCGCTCCTTTATTTCCTTGTCGAGGCGAAGCGTCATTGTGGAGGTCATGGGCGCACCATCTTGTAAGCCGATGTGTACATTGTAGTGCCTCCAACTCGTTAAGACCTCTCCGGGCTATGCCCTTTTGGATAGGTCACGGGCTACCCGCCGGGTCACTCGACGCAGGTGAGCACCTGCCCAAGTGACCAATAGCAGGTCAGTAGCTGCTCGACAACGAGGAGACTGCCGTGACCAGCCCTGACGTAGTCTTGCCGACCGCCTCTTCCCCGAACACAGCGCTGATCACCGCCACCGCATCCGCCCCCGCCTCGACGACCCGCCGAGCATTCGACGCGTCGATGCCCCCGATCCCCAC